>CAILCO010000014.1 GCA_903832735.1 uncultured Sterolibacterium sp. | reverse complement strand
GCGTGATGCGAACTTGGTTATCCACCGCGCCGCTCGCCTCCCGCTATAGAGAGCGGGCGGCGGCACCGTGGATAACCGCAACCTGCAGGGGCTCCACTTATGAAACCCCAAAACCTGTCCTAACAAACCGAGCCACCTCTGTCAGGGAGTACTGGCGTCTTTGCGACGTGGCGCTGGTGCTGCTGCGAGATACGCCGACGTTCCGGCTGGTGCTGCCCTCGAAGATGTTCGAGGCGATGAGCACCGCGCGGCCGATCATCCTGGGCGTTAAGGGAGAGAGCGAAGCAGTGCTGAAGGAAGCCGGCGCCGGCATCGCGATCCCGCCCGAAGATGCCCAGGCGCTGGCGGCGGCGATCGTTCAGCTTGCGGACAACCGTGAGCAGGGTCTTGCTTTGGGTAAAGCCGGGCGGGAATTCGTCACCAGACGCTTCAGCCGCGACGTACTTGCCAATAGGATGCTCGGCGTGCTTGAAGCGGTGGCGCGAGAAAAGTGATATTGCCAATATATGACCTGAAGATCAGGAAGAAAATATGTAGATCGGCTAAGGCGGAAAATAAAGACGATTTTTGTTAGAGACCCTTTTGCCCCAACTACGCAGGAAATTGGCATTCAGCTGGTTCGCGAGTGCAACGGCGGCAATTGACACGCCCGGTTGCATGGTTTTCACGGTGTTGGGCGGATGCACTCGATAGCTACGCCGAGCGGCTGTGCTAGTTGCAGCCAGAGACGGTCTGCTGTTACGGCAGTAGCATTGGTCAGTCGCGCGAGGGCGAGACAAGCACGGTCTCCGAGGGACAGTCCGAGGTTGCGGGTAGCGGGCCGCAACAGGCCACACTCGATAGCATAGGTTTCGTTGAAAGGAATTATTTCTGCACCAAGCGCATTGAGCGTTGCTCGTACGTCGCTTTCATGTTGTCCGGAATCGGCCAACTTGCCGGCAGTTTCGGCCCAGTTGACGGCCGAAACGACGCACTCTTCGCGCGCCAGCAGAGCCATCACCCGCTCGTGCCCAGGTTCCTTTTTGAGCAGAGCGAGCACAGCGGAAGCATCGAGAACGAAGTTCATGCTTTCACGCCGACGCTGCCGACTATATCATCGTCCCGAGCAGCCTCGGTACGGCGCTCGGCAATGAGTTCGTCGACCAACGACCGTTGTGCTTGCCCTTCGAATAATCTGGCGCATAGGGCCTGCGCGCGCTGGATTTGCCGCAGACGCGAGGTCAGGACGATCTGGCCGTCTATTTCGGTCCAGACGACTTCGTCGCCTTCGTTGATCCCGAGCTTTTCCCGGTATTCCTTCGGAATGACAACTCGACCACCTTGTGACAGAATTGATGTGTTCATGACAATATCGCTTTAAATGACAATTTCCATTGTAATGGTTCAACTGTCGGTACGCAATGCCTCACTCATCCGGATTGCTGCGTAAAGCCAAGTGCGCCGGTGTATGAGTTGGCACCAAGTGGAACGTACAAATTTGCAAATTTCGGTTAATTAAGCTAGTCTGTAAGCTAGAATGTTTAACCGGAGAATGGCATGCGTGAGGTCGGCGCTTTTGAGGCCAAGAACAAACTCGGTACCTTGCTCGATTGGGTAGAAAACGGCGAGGAAGTTATGATCACGCGGCGGGGCAAAGCCGTGGCGCGACTCGTGCCTGCCGTCTCCGTCGTGGATGCCGCTCAGGCGAAGCAGGCGGCTGCCAACATTCGGGCGCGCAGCGTGGGCGCAACGCTCGGGGAAATCAAGATCAAGGACCTGGTGAACGAAGGTAGGCCATGAGTGTCGTGATCGACAGTTCGATCACCCTGGCGTGGTTCTTCGCCGATGAACGCACGGCTGCTGCCGATGCCGTCCTCACCCATGTCGCGGAGTCGGGCGCGGTTGCGCCGTCTCTTTGGCGCCTGGAAGTGGCCAATGCCTTGCAAATGGCGGTGCGGCGCAATCGCATCGACTCGTCATTTCGGGATGCCACGCTGGCCGATTTGCGAGCGCTGCTTGTGCATATCGATGCCGAGACTGATCGCCAAGCGTGGGCGAGCACGCTCCACCTGGCCGAACGGTTTCGGCTGACGCTTTATGACGCCGCCTACCTGGAACTGGCACAGCGAACGGGGCTGCCGTTAGCCACGCTCGATCAAGAGCTGCGTGAGGCTGCGGGCTTGCTCGGGGTCATTCTGCTCGGGTGCTGAGGATGGGCGGGTGATTCGCCTGGTGCATACCGGGCAGCGCTACGATGCGCGGATGTCGGGGAATTCGGACTGGCGTGTGGAATCCAGAAGCTAGGCCCTCGGAGCTTGCTCTCAAGCTTTTACAGAAAGCAAGCTAATCGGCATGCCAAGCTGGTTGCAGACCCAGGTGCTCCACAAACGGTTCAAAATCCCTGTCGTTGTGAAGTAATTGCAAGCCTTCTTCGATGCAGAACGTGGCAATAATCGTGTCTATTGTCTTTCGTACCGTAATCCCGCGTACGCGAAGGTACCGGTAGTTCCTGGCTGCCTGGACTGCCACTTTCTGGCCCACCAGGCCTACTAACGGAAAGGCCATCAGGAACTTCTTGGCCTCGTTGAACTCAGCGTCCAACGCAAAACCTTGTAAGACCTCGGTCAGAATAATGTCTCCGGTCAGCAAGTCCTCGGTGCCTAGCAATGTGTCTAGTTTTGCTACCTGTGGTGTGGCGGTACCGTTGAAGTAGTCGATCCAAACGCTCGAATCAACCAGTATCACGGCTAGTCTCTCCGCATTTCGTCAAGGTTGCCTTCCCAGTGCAGCTTACCTTTCAGCTTACGAATTTGTTCCTGCTGTTTAAGGCGCAGCACCGTACGAAGACCAAGCTCAACTACCTCCTTCTTTGTTTTTACTCCGGTTGCCCTAAGCGTGTCCGCCATGAGCTTGTCGTCAATTTCGATGTTTGTTCGCATGGTGTGTATAAATTAGTATGATCATACACATAGTAGCGCATCGCTAAGGACAAGGGAAGGGGCAAGGAATGCTCCGATTCCACCCGGAATCACCGGGCTTCGGAGCTGGCGTGATTTCTTGCTGACAAAATGGGCACCGGTTTTAGGCCTGGTGCCCATTCTAGGTCCTCCCGAGTTGCCAAGTCGCTGTGCGCCTTTCCATGAACCCTCCACCTTCGTCATCGCGAGGCCGAAGACCGTGGCGATCCAGGGTGGCAACGCCCAAAACCTGGATCGCCGCGCTGCTGTCCCAGGTCGCAGCGTCGGGCGCGGTTGCGCCGTCTCTTTGGCGCCTGGAAGTGGCCAATGCCTTGCAAATGGCGGTGCGGCGCAATCGCATCGACTCGTCATTTCGGGATGCCACGCTGCTCGGCTGCTGAGGATGGGCGGGTGATTCGCCTGGCCATCGGCGGATTTCGACGAAGTGGTGGACGGCTTGAGTGCGCAATTTGGACTCGGCGAAGCAAGCACAGTTGTTACGCCAACTACGGCAGTTGTACGGAGCTGTTGCGTATCTCTGCTTCACGGCCTACAATGATCCGTATTATTTCCGTACAGGAATTGATCGCGATGGCGGCCACGGCACAAACTTACGAGAGAATCGACTTGCGCACTTCTCCGGAGATCAAGGAGTTGATTGTCCGGGCAGCCTCGACGACTGGGATGACGGTTAGTGCCTTTCTGCTAGGGACCGCCCAGGAACGAGCCAAGCAAATCCTTGCCGAGGCGGAGATGGTGACGCTGACCGCGCGCGACTGGGATGCTTTTGCCAAGTCGCTGGACAACACAGAGATGCCGCGACCGAGGCTGGCCGCCGCGATGAACCGTCACCGCGATTGGCAGAAGCGTTGAGGCAGTCGTTTTCCGTCGCCATCGAGCCATTAGCATCACACCATGATCGCCGTACTTTTTCCTGTGGTGTCGAAGCGCTCGATCTGTATCTGAGACGCTTTGCCCGCCAGCATTCCGATGCGAACATTAGCCGTACGTACGTCGCGGTCAATGGTTCAACCGTGCGCGGATTCTACAGCTTGGCCATGTCTGGGATTCGCAGGAATAATCTGCCGGAAAAGTATCAGACTCGGTTTCCCAACTTTCCGCTTCCTGTCGCTCGTTTGGCGCGTCTGGCCGTTGACCTGAGTCATCAACGCCATGGGCTTGGAGAATTACTGTTGTCCGATGCTTTGCAACGTTGCCTGCAAATCTCGGCTTCGATAGGAATGCTCGGCGTCATCGTCGATGCCAAGGATGAAAAAGCGCGCACCTGGTATGAGCGCTATGAGTTTGAGCGATTGCCCGACACGCCTCTAACGCTTTGGCTGCCGGCTAAAGCGATGTCAAGACTGTAGTCGGACTTGGAAGGATCTTGTAGTGAAACTGATAGACATCATCGCTGGCGCCCGACCGAATTTCATGAAGATCGCCCCGATCATCCGGGCGCTGGAGGCGAGCCGGCGAGCCGGGGGGCGGCTCGATTACCGCTTGGTGCATACCGGGCAGCACTACGATGCGCGGATGTCGGGGGACTTCTTCACGCAGTTGGGCATTCCTGCGCCGCAGGTGAATCTCGAGGTGGGCTCGGGCACGCAGGCGGAACAGACCGCCGCGATCATGGTCGGCTACGAGAAACTGTTGCTCGCGCGGCGCAGCGATCTTTGCCTGGTGGTGGGCGATGTCACCTCGACCATGGCCTGTGCCATTGCGGCGCAGAAACTTTGCGTGCCGGTGGCGCACGTGGAGGCGGGCATCCGTTCGGGGGACTGGACCATGCCCGAGGAAATCAACCGGATGGTGACCGACGCGATCACCAACTGGTTCTTCACCACCAGCGAAGTGGCCAACGACACCCTGCGGCGTTCCGGGATAGCGGAGGAGCGTATCCATTTCGTCGGCAACACCATGATCGATACCCTGCTCGCGAACATGGCCCGCCTGCAGCCGCCGCCGTTCTGGGACGATCTGGGCTTGACCGTCGGCAACTATTTTGTCGCCACCCTGCATCGGCCGGCGAACGTCGATAGCAGCGACGGCTTTGCCCGACTGCTGGCCGCCCTGGGCGGCGCGACGCGCGGTCTGCCGGTGGTCTTTCCGGTGCATCCGCGTACCGCCAAGACGCTGCGCGAGGTCGGCGGCGTACCGGATAACATCTGTCTGGTCGAGCCGCAGCCCTATCTCGAGTTCAATTACCTGGTGAAACACGCCAAGGCGGTAATCACCGATTCGGGCGGCATCACCGAGGAGACGACGGTGATGGGCGTGCCGTGCATCACCCTGCGCGACAGCACGGAACGTCCCGAGACCGTGACGATAGGCACAAACGAGCTGATCGGCACCGATCCGGCCAAGTTGCAGCCGGCGCTCGATCGTCTGTTCGCCGGGCAGTGGAAGCGGGGCGGCATCCCGGCGCTGTGGGATGGTCGCACGGGCGAGCGCATTGTGGCGGTCCTGGAACGTATTCTTTGAGGCATACGCACCGGGCAGGGCCGTAGACGAGTACTATAGGGTTCAAATGGACTGTTCGTGGCGGCTGTGCGCGCTAAACCTTAAACGGAGTACTCAGATGAACACTGCTCCCATCCTGCAATACCTGAAAACGCATGGCCAGCGACTCGACTCCGAGATCGCGGCGGCGACGGGTATCCCCCTGCGTAAAGTGCGCCTCTCCCTGACCGATCTGTCGGCACGGGGGGAGATTTCCAAGTGCAGCGTGACCCGCTTCAACGACGGCAAACCGGCGGAGGGGATGCTCTGCAGGATCATGGGCTCGATTCCTCCCGCGACGCCGGGCAGAAAGCCGGGAGTGAAAGGCTAGCGCTGCACGGTACTCCCGATAGCCTCATGGACGATCTCAAGTCTCTGGAATCATTGGGCTTGACGCTACCCGGCCCGGCTTATCTTTTCGGCGCCATCCTTTTTGGCATCATCGGCTATGCCGCGTATCGCCATGGCAAGAAGGCAGCGAATAACACCACCAAGTGGCTCGGCGTCGCGTTGATGCTCTACCCTTACGCAATTTCCGAGACCTGGCTGCTCTATGGCATTGGCGGTGGATTGTGCTGCGGGTTGTATTTTTCGCGGCGCTAGCTTGCCGATTTTGTCGATTGTTTGTCGATTGTTCTTGAGGAAAGTGAAGCCTGTCCCTATAATGCAGTTCGTTTTTCGCGCCCGTAGCTCAGATGGATAGAGTACTTGGCTACGAACCAAGGAGTCGGGAGTTCGAATCTCTCCGGGCGCACCAAATCAAGAAAAGGCTTATTTCTTTATGGAAATAAGCCTTTTCTACTTTCCTTCAACCGGATAAAACGGGGCGCTTCTCGTCGATGCCCGGTAATCTTCGATGGCAGAGGAAATTTCTCGGCCGGGATCGTTCTGGATTGCGCCGCATAACGACAAGCGTTATAGTTGGCCATGATCATAGGATTCGCATCCAAGGAAACCGAGAAAATCTGGCAGGGTGAAGTGTCGCGCCGGTTACCTCGTGATATTCAGCAAGTCGCTTTGCGAAAACTGTTCATGCTGGACAAAGCGCAGTCGTTGAATGATCTTCGGATTCCTCCGGCAAATCGGCTTGAAGCATTGAAAGAAGATCGGAAGGGGCAGCACAGCATTCGCATTAACGATCAATGGCGAATCTGTTTTGTGTGGACTGATAACGGTCCGGGCGGTGTCGAGATAGTCGATTACCATTAAGGTGATGAGAATGGATAAATTGGAAAATATTCACCCTGGTGAAATCCTCTTCGAGGAGTTCCTGCGTCCAATGGAAATAAGCCAGACCAGGCTGGCGCATTCGATTGGTGTGCCACCGCGTCGCATCAACGAAATTGTCTTGGGAAAGCGCGGTATCACTGCGGATACTGCCCTGCGCCTGGCCCGAGTATTCGGCACATCCGTTCAATTCTGGATGGGTTTGCAGGATGAATACGAACTGCGTGAAGCGCGCAGCGCCATCAAGGATCAACTGGATCACATGACACCGATCGCAGCATGACCCGCCTCAATTAAGCAAGAACATGACATGTCTCCAGTGCCCACTTTCATCCTGTCGGGCGCACCAACAAAACAACCACGCTTCACCGATTGTCGCTAGGCAGCTACAAACCCCGGCAGCCGGGAAGCCTTTACATCGAAAGTTGCCGTCGCTCGACATCCAAGCCGCCGGTTCTGGGCACCGATCAGACAATCAGCGAAATCGGCAGTCGTATCCTTCCAGATGAAAAGAGCTTCCTCGATGGCCGGCTCATCCTCGAATCGAACATCGACCGCACCGAGCAAGCCCGAGATGGTTGCGATGATCAGATTCTTCGGCAGGCTATATCGGCTACGCAGCACCCATTCGGTTTCCAGGAGAACCAACTGACTTACGAAAACGCGGCGCCCTGCCGCGACTTCACGCTTGATCAGCTTTCGTGCCTTCTCAAACTGGGATTCGTCATCGCGAACCAGAAAGCGAACGAGAACATTGGTATCGACCCCCAGCATCACCGCGACAACTGCTCAACCGGAACGGGCTTGCGGCCCTTCTTGTGTAATACGCCCGCCAGTTCAGTGAGGCTCTTGGTCTTTACCCGCATGACTACTGTGGCGTCAGGCATCAAGGTGAAGGTCATCCGGTCTCCGGCCTTCATGGAAAGACTATCCCTAATTTCCTTGGGAATCGTTGTTTGACCTTTGCTCGTAAGCGTGGCGTCGTTTGACATTGCAATCTCCTCTTGTCCTTACGATCTGTATTATAGTAAGGCGGCTGAATGCTGGCAATATTTTGCTGCTTGGTTATCGCAACGGCCGCCATCCGGCGATGGTCCTGACTGTTTGCAGGCCGATTGGAGCGAGACGCTCGCTTGCTATTCCTGGTTACGCGTAGAATTGCTTTCGCCAGGGATGCATCATGCCCGGTACCCCTTCCAGTACAGACCTGATCGGGATAGACATGCCGTCATCAGCACCATTGCTACGATCCCCTCGCCCATACTGCTGGTTGCCAGCGATGGAGTTGGAGCCGGGCATGGTTATCGCCAGGCCGGTCTTCGGCGGCGCGGGCTTGCAGATGACCATACATTTGGCCGTTGGCAGTACCATCACCGCCAGTACCATCGCCCAACTCATCAACAAAGGCGTGGAATGCGTCGCCGTCCTGCAGGACGCTCCGCTCGATGAAGCGCCCTTCGCCAGCAGGCTCGGAGCATATGAGTCGCGCTTGCATGAAATCTTTGGTCCGGCCCCCGATGAGAATTGCCGTTCCCTGCTCGAAGCTTTGCTCGCGGACGGGCCACCCTGATGCTGACCCAAGCCAATCTTGCCGTCGAGGTGGCCGAGTTGGCCAAGGCCCTGCCGCCGTTTCCCCAGGTCGTCCTGAAGTTGCTCGACTTGATCGGGGACGAGGACGCATCTCTGGACACGCTGGCCCACTTGGCACGCAATGATCCGGTGATCTTGTCGGGCATCCTGGGCGCCGCAAACCGCCTTCGCCGTATCAACGCGCAGTCTGATATCCATGATCCATTCATTGCGGCTTCGCTGATAGGCGTCAATATAGTGGCCCCCGTTTTCAAGACAGTGGTTTAAGCTGTCCGCTGTCATGAGGAACGAGAAGATATGAAGGAAGCTAAGCATCGGCAGGTTCACTCGCCTGAGTTCAAGGCGAAGGTCGGCCTGGAGGCATTGAGGG
>CAILCO010000013.1 GCA_903832735.1 uncultured Sterolibacterium sp. | reverse complement strand
TTCACCGCCGCCGGCCTCGCTCAGGTCGGGCGGTTTAACCCTTTGCACCTCCAGCTTCACCTAAACCAAGCACAATCTCTCAGTCAGACACACCAGCCGAACATCGGCTTATGCCATCCGCTTTGAAACCGGCGCCGACAATGAACAGCCTCGTTATGATTTTGGTTAGGTAACATTGTAACTTCGAAAATGGCAATAGAATATGGAAAACGGCAAATCATCGGAAGATGGTTTTAATGGATGAGCAACGCTATCATGCGCAGTCGAACTGCGACTGTCCGCCCTCCGTCTTCAGCTCATCTCCATGCGACAACGAACGCCCAACTTGCCTGATCACCAGTTGGAGATCCGCGACTCCCGCGTTTTCGTCGGTCTTTCGGCCCTCATGGTCTGGGCGCCATTGCCGCTGGCCAGCAACCGGACCTGGGCCGTCGGCATCCTGGTTCTTTGCACCCTGCTATTGCTGGCCGGGACGGCCTACGCCTGGCGGCACGATGCCGATGCCGCGTCTTCGCGCTTGTCGCGCTTCCGCTGGCCGCTCCTCCTGCTCGCCGGATTCACCGTGCTGGCCTGGCTGCAGACGCTACCGCTGCCGGAATCCTGGCTGGCACTCCTGTCGCCGGAAACGCTGCGCGTCGAACGGGGAATCACGGCGCCGCGCCTGAGTATCGATGTCTTCCGGACGCGGATTTATGCGTCCTTGTCATTTGCTTATTTGAGTTGCTTCCTGGTCGCCGTGCTGACCTTACGCACGGGCCCCAGGCTTGACCGGATGGCGCAGGTCCTGGTGGCGAGCGGTGTGCTGCAGGCCCTGCTCGGGGTGTTCCTGTTTTCTTCCGGCGCCAGCTACCGCCTGTTCTATTCCGACGTGTCCCATGTCACCGTGATCGGCAGCTACATCAACCGCAACCACTTCGCTGGCTACATGGAACTGTGTCTCTCAATCGGCATCGGTCTGATGCTGGCGCGACTGGGCACGGAGCGGACGCCGGGCGGCAACTGGCGGCACAAGCTGTCGCGGGCGCTGGCTTTCGTGATCAGCCCGAAGATGCGCTTGCGGCTGATGCTGGTGATCATGGTCATCGCCCTGGTCCTGACCCGATCGCGCATGGGCAATTCGGCGTTCTTCGCCGCCATGCTCGTGGTCGGCCTGGTCACCATCGTCCTGGCGCGCCGGGCGGCGCCGGCCACCGTGGGCCTGATCCTGAGCCTGGTGATCATCGATGTCTTCGTCGTCGGCACCTGGGTCGGCCTGGAAAAGGTGGTCGAGCGCGTGCACGGCACGAACATGACGGTCTCACAGGGTGGCGCGGAGGAGTCGGTCGAGGCGCGCGAGGATGCCGCGAGTTATGCGCTGCCCCTGATCCGCGACTTTCCCGTGTTCGGTACCGGCGGCGGCAGCTTCTACACCAGCTACATGCGTTACCGGACGCAGCGTCCGGGCTTCTTCGATCACGCCCACAACGACTACATCGAGATCGCCGCCGATTGCGGCCTGCTCGGCCTGGGGATGCTGCTCGCGCTCGCAGCGTCGACCGCCTGGAAGGCACTACGGGTCCTGCGCCAAAGGCATTCCAGCCTGCCGCGGGGCATCGCCTTCGGCGTCCTGATGAGCATCGTGGCCTTGGGGATACACAGCGCAGTCGATTTCAACTTGCAGATTCCAGCCAATGCCCTGACCCTGGTGCTGATCCTGGCGATGGGCTGGGTTGCCGCCGACCTGCCGAGTTCAGGCAGCGGCCGGCGGGGCGCCGGATAGCGGTCCTTCACGGCCGATGCCGTGATATTCGAGACCTTGCGCGGCCACAGTGGCGGGCTCATATAGATTGCGTCCGTCAAAGATCACCGGCTGCTTCAGGCGCGCCTTGAGGACGGAGAAGTCCGGGCTCTTGAAGACTTTCCATTCGGTGGCGATCACCAGCGCGTCGGCGCCGTCGAGCGCATCGTTCGGATTCGCGGCATAGTTGAGATCGGGGCGCTCGCCGTAGATGTGGCGGGTTTCCTCCATCGCCACCGGATCGAAGGCGGTGACCGTCGCGCCGGCCGCCCAGAGACCCTCCATCACCACCAGGCTGGTGGCTTCACGCATGTCGTTGGTGCCGGGCTTGAACGCCAGTCCCCACAAGGCGAAATGCTTGCCCTTGAGATCGTCACCGAAACGCCGAATGATCTTGTTCAGGAGCACGGACTTCTGCGCTTCGTTGACGCTTTCCACGGCCTCGAGCACTTTCAGCGGCAGGCCGAACTCCTCGCCGGAGCGTTGCAGCGCTCGAATGTCCTTGGGGAAGCAGGAGCCGCCGTAACCGCATCCGGCATAAAGAAAATGATAGCCGATGCGCTGGTCGGAACCGATGCCCCGACGCACATGCTCGATGTCGGCGCCGACGCGTTCGGCCAGGTTGGCCAGTTCGTTCATGAACGAGATCCGCGTCGCGAGCATCGCATTGGCGGCGTACTTGGTCAGTTCGGCGGACTTGATGTCCATCACCATCAAGCGGTCATGGTTGCGCTGCAGGGGCGCGTACATTTCACGCATGACCTTGACTGAGGTATCGTCATCGGCGCCGATGACAATGCGATCGGGACGATTGAAATCGTCGATCGCCGCGCCTTCTTTGAGGAATTCCGGATTGGAGACCACGGCGAAGGTGGCGTCGCGCAGTCCGCGTTGGTCGAGCTCTTCTCGGACCGCCTGCTTCACCTTGTCGGCGGTGCCGACCGGGACGGTGGATTTATCCACGATGACCTTGTGCTCGCTCATGTGCCGGGCAATATTGCGCGCCGCGGCGAGCACATATTGCAGATCGGCGGAGCCGTCCTCGCCGGAGGGCGTGCCGACCGCGATCATCTGCACCAGTCCGTGCGCCACGCTGGCGGCGGCATCGGTGGTGAAGCGCAGGCGACCCGCGGCGACGTTGCGCTTGATCACCTCATCCAGGCCCGGCTCGTAGATCGGCACGCCGCCGCTATTGAGCAATGCGATCTTCTGCGGATCGACGTCCAGACACAGCACCTCATTGCCCAGATCGGCTAGACAGGCGCCGGACACCAAGCCGACATAACCAGAACCGATGACGGTGATTTTCATCTATTGCTCCGAAAAAGCCAGACGAGAATGAAACAAGGGCTTACTCGAATGATCGCGTAAGCCCTGTAATATTGGTTGCGGGGATAGGATTTGAACCTATGACCTTCGGGTTATGAGCCCGACGAGCTGCCAGACTGCTCCACCCCGCGGGGCGAATTATAGGGACAGTGCGGCACTGCGTCAATGCAATTCTGGGAAATTTGCCCGTTACGCCTCGTGGCGCGGCTGCCAGACCATCAAGCGTTGCTCGGCCAGACTCACCAAAGCGTCCAAGGCGAGGGCGAAGGCCGTCAGGACGAGGATGCCGGCGAAAACAGTGTTGATGTCGAAGCTGCCTTCCGCCTGGAGGATCAGGTAGCCCACGCCCTTGGCGGAGCCCAGGTACTCGCCGACGACTGCGCCGACGAAAGCCATGCCGACGGAGGTGTGCAGGCTGGAGAAGACCCAACTCATCGCCGAGGGCAGATAGATGTGGCGCAGCAGGTGGCGCCGCCCGGCGCCGAGCATGCGGGCATTGGCAAGCACCACCGGACTTACCTCGCGAACACCCTGAAAAACGTTGAAGAAAACCATGAAGAACACCAGGGTCACACCCAGCGCCACTTTTGACCAAACGCCCAGACCGAACCAGACGGCGAAGATCGGCGCCAGGATCACCCGCGGCATGGCGTTCATGGCCTTGATGTAGGGATCTGCCAGCGTCGCCGCTAGTCGGTTCAAGCCCAGCCACAGACCGACGCCCAGGCCCAGAGCGGTGCCGAAAAGAAAAGCCAGGAGTGTTTCGAGCAAGGTGATGCCCAGATGCGGAAAGATCTCGCCGCTGGCGAACCACTGCCAGATTTTTTCCAGCACCTTGAGCGGCTCGCCGAAGAAGAACGGCGGCAGCACGCCGCTCGCGGTGAGCACCTGCCACAGCGCGAAACTCGCCAGCAGCAGCAGCGCCTGGCAGACGCGCAGTATGGTGGCACTCATGCAGCCAAACCTTGTCGATAGCCTTTTTGCACTTCGGCCTTGAGGATGTCCCAGATCTGTTTGTGCAGTTCGAGGAAGCCCGGCGTCATGCGCACCTCGGCGACATCGCGCGGGCGCGGCAGGGTAATCGCGAACTCGCCGATCGGCCGGGTTTCGGGTCCGGCAGAAAGCACCACGACGCGGTCCGAAAGCGAGATCGCCTCCTCCAGATCATGGGTGATGAAGAGTACCGACTTCCTGTCCGCCGACCACAAATCGAGCAGTTCGTTTTCCATCAGCTGCCGGGTCTGGATGTCGAGTGCCGAGAACGGTTCGTCCATCAGCAAGATGTCGGGATCATTTATCAGCACCTGGGCCGGCGACAGTCTTTTCTTCATGCCGCCGGAGAGTTGATGTGGATACTTGTGGCCATGGCCGGACAAGCCGACCCGGGCCAGCCACTGGTGACCGCGCTCCAGCGCATCGGCCCGCCTGATGCCGCGAAAAATCAGGCCGACGATGACATTGTCCACGGCGCTCATCCAGGGCAGCAAGGCGTCGCTCTGGAACAGGTAGCCGGCGTGGCGATTGATGCCTTTGAGCGGCGTGCCGAACACCGTGACCTCGCCCGCGGTCGGCGCGATCAGCCCGGCGGCGATATTGAGCAGGGTCGACTTGCCGCAGCCGGTGGGACCGACCACCGAGACGAACTCGCCGCGCGCCACCGTCAACGACGCCTCGCATACCGCCGTGTAATCGCCTGCTCCGACGCCGGGCCGGTCACCGGGTCTGGCAACGGGTTTGGCAAGTGAGGCGAAAGTGCAGGTGATCTTCGAAAGATTGATCGCGGCCGCAGCAGACTTCAATGAGGACATCATTGAGGTCATCGATATTTCTGCCCCGCCTTCAGCGCGAAGCTGTTGTCGTAGGTGCGGGAGAGATCGATCCTGGCCTTCTGCACCGTTGGCTCGAAGCTGTTGAGGAGCTTGAAAACGTTCTGGGCCGCCTGCGCCGAAACCGTGCCATCGACCGAATAACCATTCAGGTTCTTCATCAGCGCGACCTTGTAGAGGCCCTTGTCGTTGCCGTAATACTCGGGCGGCACGGTCTGCACGATCTGCTCAGGCGTGGCCTTCTGCAACCAGTGCAGCGCACGCACCATGGCGTTGACCAAGGCCTGGGTGGTGTTCGGATTCTTCGCGATGAAGTCATGCATGGCATAGACGCTGCTGGCGGCATATTCGCCGCCATAGACTTCCTTCATGCCCTGTTCGGTGCGGGTATCGACCACGGTGACCATGTCCCCGCCGACTTCGAGATGAGAGATCACCGGATCGAGGTTGGCTATGCCGTCGATCTCGCCTTTGCGCATGATCGCCACGGCGCCCGAGGTAGCGCCGACGCCGATGATGGCCACTGCATCGGGCTTGAGGCCGTCCTTAGCAAGGAGGGCGGAGACGAACATGTTGGTCGAGGAACCCGGTGCGGTAACGCCTATCTTCAACCCCTTCAGATCCTTGGGCGACTTGTAGCGCGCCGCGACGTCCTTTCTCAGACCCAACACGATACTGTTGTAGCGGGCTTGCACGACCACCGCCTTGATCATCTGGCCCTTGGCCTGCATCGAGATGGTGTGTTCGAAGGCGCCCGAGACGAGGTCAGCGCTGCCGCCCAGGAGCGCCTGCAAGGCCTTGGCGCCGCCGGGAAAATCGACGATCTCGACCGACAGGCCCTCGTCCTTGAAATATCCCAGGCGTTCGGCGATGGTCAGGGGCAGGTAATAGAACAACGGCTTGCCGCCCACGGCGATGGTGATCCGGCTTTTTTCCAGCTTGGTCTCGGCCTGTGCCGACAGGCTAAGGCCAACGGCCAGCAGGATGAGCAAGAAAACATATTTGCGCATGGCATTCCTCTGAGTTAGGAGCAGGATAGTTCATTATAAGGGCCTGCCGCTGCTGCGCCCGTTGCGACACCAACCGATGAAGCCAAAGCCGCCTCATGTATCATATCAGCCGACCAACTGAGAATACACCCTTGCCATGAATAGCCGTTTCATCAGTCGATGGGTAGAGGACTTCCTGGCCGAACGGCCGGTGCGCGCCAACTCGCTGATCATCACCATCTACGGCGACTCGATCGCGGCGCACGGCGGCACAGTCTGGCTGGGCAGTTTCATCCGCCTGGTCGCGCCCCTGGGTCTAAACGACCGTATGGTCCGCACCAGCGTCTTCCGTCTCGCCAAGGAAAAGTGGCTGAGCGCGCAGCAGATCGGACGCAAGAGTTACTACAGCCTGACCGCACTCGGGCGGCGCCGCTTCGAGCATGCCTACCGGCGCATCTATGACGATCCCCGGATAGAGTGGGACGGCGACTGGCAAATCGTGCTCACCGGCAGCAATATCCCTCCCACCCGGAAGGATGCCCTGCGCAAGGAACTACTCTGGGAAGGCTTCGGCATCATCGCCCCGGGCGTGCTGGCACACCCTTCCGCAAATAACGATTCGCTGATGGACATCCTCGAGGACAGCGGCGTAAAGGACAAGGTGGTGGTGATGCAGGCGCGGACTTTCGGCGCCCTCTCCAGCCGGCCGCTGCAGGATCTGGTCCATGACTGCTGGGGCCTGGAAGCGATCGCCGAGGACTACCTGCGCTTCGTCGAACGCTTCCGCCCGTTGCTGCGTGCGATCAAGGCGACCCGGGCGCTGGCCCCGGAACAGGGTTTCCTGGCGCGGACGCTGTTGATGCACGACTATCGCCGGGTTCAATTGCGCGATCCGCAACTGCCGCAACAACTGCTCGCGACAAACTGGCCGGGCACCGCGGCGCGGCAGATTTGCCGCGATCTTTACGGGCTCACCCAGCGCGCCGCCGAGCAACATCTGATGACGGTACTGGAAACCGCCGACGGCCCGCTGCCGGAACCGTCGCCCTACTTCTATACCCGCTTCGGCGGCACCCTCGCCAAGGACGGCCAGCGGTCCTGAGCACAGCGTTTCCAATCGCGCCGTGGATAAGCCCGGTCGCCGAAGGCCCGTCTGCAGCTCGGCCTTTGCCTTGCGAGTAGCGGCGCCCCTGTGCTGCGCCTGCATCCAGCGCATTCGCCATGTGTCTTATTGGCTATACAAAAAGTACTCACAAAATCTGTGGACAAGTCTGTGCGCGAATGACCCGAAACGATACGCCAGCAGGGAACTACCGGGGATGCTCAAAAAGAGTCAGGCACGGCGACGGGCTTTGCGCTGCCTGCCGCCACTCGACAGAAGCTAGCGCCCGTAGTTGTCCAAAGGACAACTACGGGCACTTGTGCCGCGAAGCAGGTGCTAGAGCCCGCCATCCGCCTGCAGTGCAGCCACCTTGGTCGCTGCCAGGTCGGCGTTGCCGCCGTTGAAGAAGCCGTTAAGCAGCACGGCGCTGATCGAGGCAAGCAGGATGCCCGACTCGATCAAGGGATGAATATCGCGGAGCATCCACTGCTTGAAGCTGGGCGCAACCAAGGGAATCATGCCGATGCTGATCGAGATAGCGACGACGAAGAGATTGTTGCGGTTGCGCTGGAAATCCACGGAGGCGAGGATGCGCACGCCCGTGGCAGCGACCATGCCGAACATCACCAGGCCTGCACCGCCAAGCACGACGGCAGGCAGCGACTCGACCAGGGCCGCCATCTTGGGAAACAGGCCCAGCGCCACCATGATCAGACCGCCGGCGACGCAGACGAAGCGGCTCTTCACGCCGGTGACGCCAACCAGGCCGACGTTCTGGGAGAAACTGGTGTAGGGGAAGGTGTTGAAAATTCCGCCGATCAGGGTACCCAGACCATCGGTGCGCAAACCCCTTGCGAGATCCTGCCGAGTCACCTCTTTTCCGGTCATTTCACCCAGGGCGAGAAACATACCGGTGGATTCGATCATCACCACGATCATCACCAGGGTCATGGTCAGGATCAGGATCGGGTCGAAGATCGGCATGCCGAACTGAAACGGCATGATCACGTCGAACCAGCCTGCCTTGGCCACCTTGTCGAAATTCATGATGCCCATGCCGGTGGCCACGATCGCGCCGATCACGATGCCGAGCAGCACCGCGATGTTGGCGATGAATCCCTTGGCATACTTGGCGATGAGCAGGATGGAAATCAGCACCAGGGCGGCGATGCCGACCCCGGCCAACGGCGCGTATTTCGGGTTGGGCAGGCTGGCGGCCAGGGCCAGCCCTTTCGGCGCCGCCGGGACCGCGCCGGAATTCGCTAGGGCGGCGACGTCGGCCAGCCACTTGACATGCTCAGGATTGACGACGTTGGGTGCCGTGGGGCCGAAAGGATTGCCGAAAACCCAATTGATGCCGACCCGCATCAGGCTGATGCCGATCACTAGGATGATGGTGCCGGTGACCACGGGTGGGAAGAAGCGCAGCATGCGGCTGACAAAGGGCGCGATCAAGATGGAGACGATACCGGCGCCGATCACCGCGCCGAATATGGTCTGGGCGCCGACCATGCCCGGCAGGCTGTTGGCCATGGCCACCATGGGAGAAACGGCGGCAAAGGTCACGCCCATCATCACCGGCAGGCGAATGCCGAACCACTGAGTCGCACCCCAGGATTGAATCAGGGTCACCAGGCCGCAGCAGAACAGATCCGCGGAGATCAGCATGGCCACTTGCTCGGGACTGAGTTGCAGAGCCCGTCCGACGATCAGCGGGACGGCGACCGCCCCGGCATACATCACCAGGACATGCTGCAAGCCGAGAACCGCGAGTTGCCCGTTGGGTAATCTTTGATCAACAGCGTGAACTGATGATGCCTGTTGCATAATGATGTCTCCTGTTGTGGTGGTTGGGTTTCAAGCTTGGCTACGGGGTCTGTCCACCCCAGTAAAGATCACTGCCGACGGCTTCACCGTCGGCAGCGTTGCGATCAGACCGGCCAGGCCAGCCGATCCTGTGGCGGATACCGGAATTCCCGTGGCGCTGCGCCCGAGTTCATTGGCGCGCCGCAAGTTCTCTTCATCAACCACGATGGGCCGTCCGCCGGTGGACCTCATAGCTTTAGCCACTTCGAGCCAGTCGTAGGTCTCGTCGTCGAGGATGCCGTCCGCGACGCTCCCGGACGCCGTTTCCCATGGCCACATGTAGCGGCCGCGGTGGCGCGCGGCATCCTCCAGTTGGTCGTCGCGCAGACGCATCCACGCCCTTGCCAAAGGCGCACAGGCGTCGGCCTGGACGGCGAGGAGCCGGGGCGCACGCGCGATCAGGCCGAAGCCCGCAGCCAGGGCGAAGCCTTGAGCGATGGCGCTGGCCAGCGCGCCGCCGCCGACCTGCACGAAGACAGCATCCGGGCTGACCCCGGCGGCAAAAAAAGTTTCAGCCATCTCGAAGGCCAGGGTGCGAGCACCCTCCACCGCCAAGCCATTTTCCGTGCCCTGAACGCCGAAGGGTATGGCGCCGGCCTGCACCGCCTGCTGAAATGCCAGGAAGCAGGGGTCGCCGGATTGCCCTGCCACCCGGCGGCACAGGGTGACGCGCGCGCCGAGGTCCTTGAGTCTGCGCACGACGCTTTCGTTCGCACCGGGCGGGATATACACGTCCAGCGGCCAGTCGCCGGCACGCGCGATGACCGCCGCCGCCAGGGCCGCATTGCCGCAGGAGGCAATCGCCAGGCGGCGCTTCGCTATCCCCTCGCCGACGGACAGGCGCGCGGCTTCGAGGACCCGCAGGTAGAGCATGGCGCCCATCAGGTGGCGCGCCTTATGGCTACCCGAAACATTGCCGGTTTCATCCTTCACCCACAAGGCAGCGGTGAGCCCCAGCGCCGTCCCGAGTGCCGGCTGCCGTTGCATAGGCGTGATCCTGAAGCCGACCCCGTCGGCGACGATCATGGCCTCATCCAGCCTGCCGACGATCTCCTCCCAGGCGTCGTCGGACAAACCCGCGGCACGCGCCAGGCGATAGGGCGAGAGCAAACTACGGTAGCGCAGAAAGGGATTCTGCCCAGCGCCTGCGACATAGCTTGGCGCCTCAGCCTGCGGCAGCAACAGGTGATCGATGCCGTCCCCGAGCACGGCATTGGGGCAATGGAAAGGCAGCGTGACGGCCGCGTCTACCGTCGTGCCGCAACCATGGCAGACAAAGGTAACCGCCTTGCCTGCCGTTGCCTTCACGCGGCAAACGCCGCGGCGGCGCCGCTTTTTTCGTTGAACTCGCCTATCATCCTGTCCCAGGCCGGCACCATCTCCTCCAGCCCATCCCAGAATGACTGGCTTGAACGCGCCATGAATTCAGGAAGCGAGACACCCTGCTGTTCGACCCAGGTGAAATAGCCGAGGTTGAAGACGCGCTTGCGGTCGACCATGCTCATCTCCAGCAGATTGTCCGTCGTCGTCGCAGCCAATGCCATGCCCCAGGTCTCGCCGGCCGCCACGGCATCGAAGTTGGCGGCGAAATCGCGCTTGATGGTCTTGTCGAGTTGGCTACCATACATCGCCGCTCCGTCGGTGGCAACGCTCAGAACGATGTCCTCCGCACCGAGGTCATAGTAACGGGCCGTCTTGATCGCCGCGAGCATGTTGCACAGGGAAGACAGTCCCATATTGGCCAGGGCGGCGACGAGTTCGACGGCCAGCCCCTGCCGCTCGACCAGATAGCGTCTGCCGACCTCGGTATTGAACAGCACCAACAGCCGGTCCGTGTACCGGTCGCTGATCGCTGCGACCATGTCGGTGTTCATGACATTGTGGATGAATGGAACATGCTTGTCGCCGATGCCCTGGATGTTGTGCTCGCCGAAGCCGTTCTCAAGCAGGGTCGGACATTCGGCCGCTTCCACCGCAACGATGCGGGTGCCGAACTTCTGCTTCAGATGATCGCCGGCCGCCAGGGTACCGCCGGAACCCGAGGCCGAGACGAAGGCCGCCAGACGGGCGCCAGGCCGGCTTTTCTTCAACGCCTGGTACACAGTCTCCAAGGCGGCGCCGGTGCAGTAACGGTGGATCAGATAGTTGCCGAATTCGCAGAACTGATTGAAGATGATGTTGTCCGGATCGCGGTCGAGCGCGGCGCAGGTATCGTAGATTTCCTTGACGTTGCTCTCCGAGCCCGGTGTCCGGACGATATCGGCAGGGTCAAGGACCCATTTGTCGAGCCAGTCGAAACGCTCGCGACTCATGTTCTCCGGCAGAACGGCGGTGCCATGGCAGCCGAGGATGCGCGAGATCGCCACGCCGCCGCGACAGTAGTTGCCGGTCGACGGCCAGACCGCCCGGTGGCGCACCGGATCGAACTGCCCGGTGACCAAGCGCGGCACCAGGCAGCCGTATGCGGGCAGCACCTTGTGCGCATTGATCATGGGAAAGCGATTGCCCAGCGCCAGCACGATGCGCGCCTTGACGCCGGTCAGTGCCGAAGGCAGTTCCAGATAACCGGGCACGTCGCTAAGCCCGGATCGGGCGGCGTCGTTGAACCAATGAACACGGAACAGATTCAGCGGATGCGGACTGTCGGGATCCACGCTCGCGAGCTTTTCCCTGATGACCGCGGGTATAGTCGAAGGATCCTTGAGTTGGCCGATGGTCGGCAACAGCACCCCGGTCTCCCTGAATCGTGCCACTGTCCTTTCATAGACGGCGGTATCGACCACAGTCCGTTCAAGTCCCAAACGTGCCATGCCAGTTCCTTCCAATTATTTTAATAAGCTTGCATCAGAAATTTGCCATTCGCCGCCAGAGGCGGGCCGCCTGGATCTCTCCGTCGGCGGCGATGCCTTCGAAGTCGCTGGTGATCAACCGGCCGTCGGCAACGACCACGCGTCCACCGACGACCACATGCTTGACCAATCCATCCTGCCGGACCACCACATCGCCCAGTGCGCCAACTTCCAGGGGCCGTGGCTTAGTTCCGAAGCGTTCCGCGATCAAGGCATGGCCATTGCCCAGCCGGTCCGTCACGGTATCGTCGCCATGGCTCGCGGCGAGACGAAACAGTTCTTCCTGTTCCGCCATCATGTCCGCGGTCCAGCCATCAGTGCCCAGCGCCACTCTATCAGCCGCCGAGAGGTTCGCCGCATAGCCAACGCGGTTGCCCTCGTTGGACCGTGGGTTGTGCACCAGCCAATAAGCTTGCTCGTCGCACCGACGCACCTCGTCACGGGTGAGATGCACACCGTGGGCGAGGATGGAACCGCGCGGCAATGCGTCCAAACTTTCCAGGCGTTCCAGCGGCCCGGGATAGCCGCGTGCGCGTGCGTCGGCGACATCGGCCGTGTCCTCGGCGACATGGACATGGACCACTGTGCCGAGATCGAAAGCCTGACGCCCGGCCGCACGTAGCGTTTCGTCCGAAACGGTGAAACTCGCGTGCACGCCGACCAGGCCGCGCAGCAGCGGTGAAGGCTGCACCCGGCGGCATTCGGCCAGGCCGCGCCTGCCCTCCTCCGCGCCGCCGTTGCGCTCGGTCGCGCCGTAGCAGAGCAATGCCCGCACGCCCAGTTGCTGGCAGACCTCCGCGAGGATTTCCAGAGAGCCTTCGATCATGCTCGGCGATTCATGGTGATCGACGAGCGCCGTGGTACCGGCCAGGAGCGCCCGCGCGACATAGTCCGTCGCCGCAGCCCGCAAGATTTCAGCATCCAGGGCGCGGTCGAGCCGCCACCACAGCCGCTCGAGGATTTCCAGGAAGTTGTCCGGCGCCGGCGTCAACTGCGGCATGCCGTAACGCACCAGACCGCTATACAGATGTGTATGGGCGCAGACGGCACCGGCAGCAATCTCCCCTGCCGGGCAAGGCAGCAACGCCGCGCCGGGCGGCGCCATCGCGACGACCAGCCCGTCGGCCAGCGCCACGCTGCGGCCATGACGGTCAGGGCCGATCAGGAGCGCTGGCGTCAGTGCCATTCTGCCCTGTCGCCGTCCTTGATGCGGCCGACATCAATAGCGCGCGCCGCTGGAGAGTCCTTCATCGGCAGGGTCATGCGGCGCATACCGTCGTAGGCCTCGAGCGCCCCGGCCACCGCCCCGGCGGTAGGCACCAGGCCGAGTTCGCCTATTCCCTTGGCGCCGAACGGCCCTTCCGGCTCATGCTCCTCGACCAGAGTGACCTGCACCGCAGGCATATGCTGGGCGCGCAGGACGCCGATGTCGCGCATCTTGAAAGTCACCGGCATGCCGTCTTTGCAGGGCAGTTCTTCGCTCAATGCATAACCCAATCCCATGTGCACCGCGCCCTCGATCTGCGCCTCGCATTGTTGAGGATTGATCGCACGGCCGACGTCCTGGGCGACATGAACGCGGGCGACCGCGCCAGCCTCGTCGAGCACCACGACCTGGGTAGACCAGCCGAACGAGGTATGGGTCTTGATGATGCCGTTCTTGGTCTGGCCGGGAGCGGTGGTGTCGTCTATGATCGTCCTGCCCTCGTAGATCCGCCCGACCAGTTCGGACAGCGAGCGCCCGGCGACGAGATCGTCCCTGAGTTTGGTGGCGGCGTCGATGACGGCTCGGCCGGCCAGGAGTGTCGCCCGCGAGCCAGTGGTCTGGCCGCTGCCCAGTTCGAACAGACTATTCACCTTGGGATGGAAAACGCCAGGCGGCAGGCCCGTCTGTTCGACCGCGAACTGGATCAGCACCGTGAACAACCCCTGTCCCATTTCGGTGAAGCCGCAATACAGGCTGACGTGTGCGCCATCCTCGACCACCAGAGTGCATTTGCCGGACTCGATGGCGCCGTTGCCGATGCCGGAATTCTTCACGCCACAGGCGATACCCACCGCACGCCCGCCGTTGCGTGCCGCGTAGTACGGCTCCTTGAGCGCCAGCAGCGTCTGCTCCAGACCGACCGACTTGTCGAGTACCTGGCCGCTGCTGAACACATCGCCGATGCGCACGGCGTTGCGCCAGCGCATTTCCCAGCCGTCGATGCCGACTTTCTTCGCCAGCAGATCGACGCAGCCTTCGATGGCGAAACTCGTCTGGTTGACACCGAAGCCGCGCATCGCGCCGCAAGGCGGGTTATTTGTATAGACGGCGCGCGCCTCGATGTCCAAGGCCGGGATGCGGTAAGGTCCGCAGGCATGCCCGGCGGCCCGTTCCAGCACCTTGCCACCGACCGAGGCGTAGGCGCCCGAATCGCCGAGCAGATCGATCCGGGCCGCCGTGAGGCGCCCTTCGGCATCGCAGCCCACCGTATAGTCCATGACAATGGGATGGCGCTTGGCATGCATGCGCACGGATTCCTCCCGGTTCAGCTCAATCCGCACGGGCCGCCCGGTCAGGCGCGCCAGGAGCGCGGTTTGCGCTTGGATTGTCATGTCCTCCTTGCCGCCAAAAGCGCCGCCATTGGGCACCAGTTCGGCAAACACATTTGCCTCGGGTTCGGCGAGCACCGACGCCACCTGGCGGCGGTCGTCAAAAACGCCTTGCCCTTGGGTGTAGAGATGCAGCCGCCCATCCTCCAGGGGTACGGCCAGCGCCGCTTCCGGCTCGAGAAACAGATGCTCGATGCGCTGGGTGCGCCAGGTGCCACTGACCACATGGGCGGAAGACGCCAGGGCGGCGTCGACGTCGCCGCGCTGAATCTTGGTGAGCGACAGCAGGTTGTCGTGTCTGGGGTTGACCTGCGGCGCGCCGGGCGCCAGCGCCTCCCCAGGATCGAGCACCGGCGGCAGCAGTTGGTAGTCGACCGCGACGAGTCCGGCCGCCTCGCGGGCAATGCGCGGCGTTTCCGCGGCGACCACGGCGAGCACGTCGCCGACGTAGCGCACCTCCTCGCCCACGGCCACCAGGCAGGGCCAGTCCGGGTAGATCTGTCCGACCCAGCGATCGCCGGGCACGTCACTCGCCGTAGCAACGCTGATCACCCCCGGCAACGCCAGTGCCTTGCGGGTATCGATGCCGAGCACCCGGGCACGCGCATGGGGCGACAGCACCACGGCGCCATGGAGCAGTCCGGGGACAGCCATATCGGCGACGAAGGGGCGCGCGCCCAGCGCCATTTCCAACCCCTGATAACGGCCCAGCGACTGGCCAACGCCGCCGCGCTGCAATAATTCAGGCAACTGTCCGCTCTGCTTGGCCGCGAAAATCATTTCCACGGCGTCGACGATTTTCACGTAGCCGGTGCACCGGCAGAGATGGCCGTTCAAAGCGCGGGCGATCGCGTCACGCGACAGCGCCCGCCCACGATCGGTCAGCCACTTGATGCGCAGGACCAGGCCAGGGGTGCAAAAGCCGCATTGCAGACCGGCGGCCGACTGGAAGGCCCTGGCGTACAACTGCCGTTCATCCTCGGAGACGCCCTCCAGCGTGAGCACCGTCTTGCCCTCGACCTTTTCCATGATCACGGCGCAGGCATTCTTCGGTGATCCGTCGATGATCGCCAGACAGGCGCCGCATTGCCCCTGGGGTGCGCAGCCGTTCTTGACCGAGGTGATCTTGAATTTTTCGCGCAGCACCTCAAGCAGGGATTGATCGGAATAGGCCTCCACCTCCTCCGCCATCCCGTTAAGCGTAAATCGGTACAACTTCAATATCGCTTCAGTCATGTTTGCTTTGGCTCAGCTCAGAGTGGCGTTTTGTATTTGAAGTGTTTCGATCTAGTGCTTGGCAAAACTCGCCGAGCCCAGTTTATGATGGCATTCACAGGATTGTCAACATTTTAGTTGAGCACTGAAACAGCGCTTCGACGCGCCGCAAGTTAAGGCATCAACTCTGCAACGCTGTTGGCGCCTGGATCCTTGTGGTGGCGGGATGTTTGACGCCGCCATCCAAACCAAGACCATAGCCGAGAAAAAATTATTGTTGACGATTTTGTTTCAAAAAGCCAACATAGCCGGACCAGTATATGGATACCAAGTCGATCAAGGATACTTTCTCGGAGCGGCGCTGAACGCTTGTAATCGTCAAACATGCACTTCATGAAACCATGGCCGAATTGACCCCCGTACCCTTTGCCATTTTAGCGACAAGACTGTTTGCCGAATTGGAACAGAAGAAGGCGGCATACGACCTGCCGGAACGATTCTTTTACGCCCCCGACGACAACCGCGACCTGTCCCTGCTGCTTCACGGACACCGCGCCGCTACGCCTTTCGGACCAGCCGCCGGACCGCACACGCAACTGGCGCAGAACATCGTCCTGGCCTGGCTGTCGGGCGGCAGATTCATCGAATTGAAGACCGTCCAGATCAAGGATGAGCTGACCATCCCTAGACCCTGCATCGACATGCAGACGGTGGGATTCAACGTCGAGTGGTCGCAAGAACTCAAGGTCGCCCAGTCGCTGGAAGAATACGTCAAGGCCTCGATGCTCATCGAGATGCTGCAGGCGTCAGGCATGGCCGCTGGCGCTAGCGATACCGTTTTCGACATGAGCGTCGGCTACGACCTGGCCGGCATCAGCTCAAAGCCGGTGCGCGGCTTCCTCGCCGGCATGATCGACGCCAGCGCCGTCGTCGAACGCTTGCGGGCCGAGATCCCGCCCGCTTTGGCGCGTTTTTGCGACCTGCCGTTCTCGACACGCATCTCCGATACGCTCACCCTATCCACTTTCCACGGCTGTCCGTCCGACGAAATCGAGTCGATTGCCGTGTTCCTGCTGCGCGAGATGAACTTGAACGTGGTGGTCAAGTTGAACCCGACGTTGCTCGGTCGCGACGCGCTGCGGGAAATCCTCCATCAGCGCCTGGGCTATACCGAGCTAACGGTTCCCGATGCCGCCTTCGATGGCGACCCGGGCTGGGATCAGGTCGCCGGGATGGTGAGCCGGCTGGGAGACTTGGCAAAACACCTGGGCCGCGGCTTCGGCGTCAAGTTCAGCAACACGCTGCTGGTCGAGAACCACAAGAACTACTTTCCACCGACCGAAGCCGCTATGTACATGTCCGGCTTGCCGCTCCATGTCCTGGCTATGGCCCTGGTTCGACAGTTCCGCTCAGTCTTTGGCGACCGCTTCCCGGTGTCTTTTTCGGCGGGAATAGACGCCAAGAATTTCGCCGATGCCGTGGCGCTCGGCCTGAAGCCCGTCACGGTCTGCTCCGACCTCCTGAAAGCCGGCGGCTATGGCCGTAGCCAGCGCTATTTCGCGGCCTTGGAAACGCGTATGGCGGCGCTAGCCGCGCGCTCCATCGACGAATTGATCATCAAGTCCTTCGGCCATGGTGCAGCCGCACTGGCGCACCTGGACATTGCCGCGGAGCGGGCAAAGGCCTGCCGAGATGCGCTGGCGACCGGCGGCGATCTCGCCGAGGCCGCAGGGCCGGCGCTTGCAGCCTGGGTCTCGGCGAGCCTGTTGCTCAATACCGAAACCTACGTAGACCGCCTGCTCGAAGACCCCCGCTACAGCCGGACTAAGCATCCGGCGGCCCCGCGCAAGGTCGGCAGCCAACTCGCGCTCTTCGATTGCCTCAGTTGCGACAAATGCCTGCCGGTCTGCCCCAACGACGCCAACTTCAGCTTCGTCCTGCCGACCGGCAAGATAGAGGTGGAACGCCTGCTGCCGACTGCCGCCGGCTGGCAGTCCGAACCCGCCGGCGCCCTCTCCATAATCAAGGCGCATCAGATCGGCAACTTCGCCGACGCTTGCAACGAATGCGGCAACTGTGACGTGTTCTGTCCGGAGGACGGCGGCCCGCATCTGGCCAAGCCGCGCTTCTTCGGCAGCGTCGCAGCCTGGCAAGACACCCCTGATCGCGACGGTTTCGCCTTTGCCGTAACCGGCGACACGTTAACAATGCATGGCCGCTTCGGCGGCGAACAAGTGCTGCTGGAAAAGGCTGCTGGCAGCAAGCTGCGCTATGCCGGCGCAGGCTTCGACCTGTGCCTGGATCTTGCCGACCCCGCCGGCTCGGCCGAAGGCAAGGCCAGCGGCCCGGTCGACCTGCGCAGGCTGCGCACGATGGAGATGATCCGGATTGCCGTGACCGATCCTCGGGAGAACAACTTCATCAGCGCGCAGCTTGCTCTGGCCAGCCAGCGGACTCCATGATGCCGGTCAGCGTCTTCGACATTTTCAAGATTGGCATAGGCTCGTCGAGCTCGCACACGGTGGGCCCGATGACCGCGGCGCGGCGCTTTGCTCTTTCCTTGGCGGACAAGCAACTACTGCCCGCGGTGCAGCGGTTGCAAGTCGACCTCTTCGGTTCTCTGGCGCTGACCGGCCAGGGTCATGGCACGGACCGGGCGATCATACTGGGCCTCCTGGGCGAATCGCCCGACACGGTAGACCCGGATGCCATGCCGCTGATGCTGGAGCAGGTCCGCGCCAGCGCAAGTTTGTCGATACTGGGCCGGCAGGCCATTGCCTTCGCGGAAAAGTCCGATCTGGTTCTACATCGCCGGGAAGAACTGCCTCGCCACCCCAACGGCTTACGCATCACGGCGTTCGGCGCCGACGGGCAGCCCATCGATAGGGAGACCTACTACTCGGTGGGCGGCGGCTTCGTGGTCACTGAGAGCGAATTCGACCGCAGCGCAGACGTCTCGGAAGAGCTTCCCTTCCCCTATCATTCGGCGACCGAGTTGCTCGACATCGGCCGCAACCAGCAGATGTCGATCGCCGCCATCGCCCGGGCGAACGAAGAAGCGCGGCGCTCGCCGGCCGAGGTCGACGCCGGCTTGACGCGCATCTGGCAAGCGATGCAGGACTGCGTCCAACGCGGCCTCGCTATGGACGGTTCCCTGCCCGGCGGACTTGGCCTGCAGCGCCGGGCGCGCCAGCATTTGCTCGCCTTGGAGGCGGGCAAGCAGGAGCGTCACGCGGAGCTGTTGAACCCGTTGGCGGCGCTGCAATGGGTCAACGCCGTCGCCTTTGCCGTAGCTGAAGAGAACGCCGCGGGCGGACGGGTGGTGACGGCGCCGACCAATGGGGCAGCGGGCGTCATCCCGGCGGTGATCCATTACCTGGCGCGCTTCGCCAGCGAAACCGGGCAGACGGAAATCTTCAACTTCCTGCTGGTGGCGGGCGCGATCGGCTCGCTCTACAAGGAGAACGCCTCGATCTCCGGGGCCGCGGTCGGCTGCCAGGGCGAAATCGGCGTGGCCTGCTCGATGGCCGCCGGCGGTCTGGCGGCGGCGCTCGGCGGCAGCAACGCGCAACTCGAGAATGCCGCGGAGATCGGCATGGAGCATCACCTCGGCCTGACCTGCGACCCGATCGGCGGACTGGTTCAGGTTCCCTGCATCGAACGCAACGCCATCGCCGCCACCACGGCGATCAATGCCTGCCTGATTGCCCTGCGCGGCGACGGCCGCCATCTGGTCTCGCTGGACAAGGTGATCGCGACGATGCGCCAGACCGGCGCCGACATGCAGGCCAAATACAAGGAGACCTCCCTGGGCGGTCTTGCGGTCAACCTGGTCGAGTGCTGAACATGAATGAGATCCTGATACGCGGCGGCACCCTGGTCACGGCCGACGGCCGTCAGCGCGCCGATCTGCTCTGCCGCGACGGCCTGATCGCCGAAATCGGCGAAGGACTCGACGCGGGCGCCGGCACCGAGGTGATCGACGCCGGCGGCTGCTTCGTGATGCCCGGCGGCATCGATCCGCATACCCACCTGCAACTGCCGATGATGGGCACCGTCGTCGCCGACGATTTCTATACCGGCACGGCCGCCGCCGCTGCGGGCGGCACCACTGCGATTATCGATTTCGTCGGGCCCGAGCGCGACCAGTCGCCGCTGGAAGCACTGGCGATTTGGCAGGACTGGGCCGACAAGGCCACCATCGACTACGGCTTCCACATGACCGTGGCCTGGTGGGGCGCGCGTTTTTCCGAGGAGATGGAAGCGCTGGTGCGCCAGCACGGCATCACCAGTTTCAAATTCTTTCTCGCCTACAAGGGTGGCCTGATGCTGCCCGACGCGGAGATCATCGAAGGCTTCATGCGCTGCCGGGAATTGGGCGCGCTGGCCCAGGTGCATGCGGAAAACGGCGAACTGATCGCGCACCTGCAGGCCAAGGCGATCGCCGCCGGCATCACCTCACCCTTGGGCCACGCGCTCTCCCGGCCGTCGATCTGCGAGGGCGAAGCGACCGGCCGCGCCATCGCCATGGCGGAAATCGTCGATGTGCCGCTCTACGTCGTGCATGTCTCCGCGGCGCAAGCGGCCGATGCGATACGCCACGCGCAAGGCCGCGGCGTCAAGGTGATCGCCGAGACGCTGCCCGGATTCCTGGCCATCGACGACTCGGTGTATCGCCATCCCGACTTCGATTTCGCCGCCGGCCACGTGATGAGTCCGCCCTACCGGCCGCGCGAGCACCAGGCCGCGCTCTGGCAGGCCGTGCAGGACGGAACGCTGTCCACCACCGGCACCGATCACTGCTGTTTCACCAAGGCGCAGAAGCAACTGGGCGAGCATGACTTCCGCAAAATTCCCAACGGCTGCGGCGGCATCGAGGACCGCCTGCATGTGCTCTGGCACCTGGGGGTCAATGGCGGACGGATCACCCCGGAACAGTTCGTGGCGTTGACCTCGGCCAACGCGGCGAAAAGCTTCAACCTCTGGCCGCGAAAGGGCCGGCTCGAAGTCGGGGCCGACGCCGACGTGATCGTGCTCGACCCTGCGCGGACCAAGACGCTGTCGGCCGCCAGCCAGTACCAGAACACCGATTTTTCGGTCTGGGAAGGCATGCAAGTCCAGGGAGTGGTCATGCATACCGTGAGCCGTGGCGCCCATCTCTGGGCCGACGGCGACTTGCGCAGCGAACCCGGTCGCGGCCGTTACCTGCCGCGCACTCCTTTCGGCGGACCCTATCAGGGCCGCGTCTAGTTCGGCCGAATTGGGCTGCTCAGGATGCGGCCGGGAAAGCGCTTCGGCACGATGAGGCGGCCGCAATCTAGCACCAGTTGCCCGTGTATCCAGACCCTGCTGATGCCCTCCGGCAACACTAACGGATCGAGGTAATCATTGCGTTCCGCCACGGTCTCGGGATCGAAGAG
The DNA here is from genome assembly GCA_903832735.1 of uncultured Sterolibacterium sp. Lineage (GTDB taxonomy): Bacteria > Pseudomonadota > Gammaproteobacteria > Burkholderiales > Rhodocyclaceae > CAIYYX01. Next base: position 8,449 of record CAILCO010000013.1, on the reverse strand, counting down.
CACCAGCGAAGCGTCGGCGCCGGGCTTCAAGACGGGGTCGGGCAGATTGAGAAAGCGGCAGGGCAGCGTGGCCATGCGCCAGACGATGCGCTCCAGGGAGATACCCAACTCCCGAGCCATGCGCAAGGCCTTGGGAAAGGCGCCGAGCGCACGCGGATGAGGCTTCTGTCCGGGCCCGGGCATCAGGCCATCGGTGCATATGGCCATGTTGGTGCGGAGGAAAAAGCGTTCCACCGTCGCCTCGTTGCCGTAGTGGGTGATGATCGCCACCTCGCCTTCGTTCGCGGCAAAGAAATCGAAGACGGCGAAACAGGCGGCTGCGGATTCCATGTCGACCACGCCCGCCGCCTTCGCCACATCGCTCAACCGCTTGCCGAGGTAGGCGTCGCCGACGCCGGGTTTCACGCCGGCGATCTGGATGCCGGCAAATCCGCCGCAGAAGGCGGAAAAATTATCCCAGGAGGTGGTGTCATGGAGAATCGTCTCCGCCATCGCCTTGCGGGTTTGCGGATCCTGCAGACGCGCGAGGAAATCGGCCCGGCTGCCGGCGCGCATTTCCGGCGGGAAGATGGCGTCGCCGGTGGTCGACCCGGCGGTATAGGGATACATGTTCTCCATGGTCGGAATCAGCGAGGAGGCGTCGGCGAGAATCGCTTCGACCTCGCCTATCTTCTCGTAATTCTTGCTCCCGGCGATCTTGCTATGCTCGTTGCAGTAGCCGCCCCCGCCATCGATCGCGGCCTCGACCACTTCCTTCAGACTGGCGACGATGTTGTCGCTCTCGGAGCGCAGGTGCGGGAAAATCGCCCCGGGCTTGACCTCATTGAAAGCCCGGACCAGCGCAGTGATTTCCCGCTGGTCGCAATACACCGCCGGGTTGTACACCAGTCCCGTGGACAAGCCCAGGGTCAGGGGCGCCTCGCGTCTTACGACCGCCGCCATCGCGGCAATTTCGCCATCCGAAGCGACGCGGGCGAGGTTGTGCATGACCACGCGGCGTACCGCCGAGTGGCCGAGATACAGACCCATGTCGGTGACCGAGCGGCCGCGATGCCAGTCCACGAATTCGCTCACCGAACTCCAGGTCCACTCGGCGCCGATGGCGCCATCCAACGGTTTCAATTGCGCCGCGTATTGGGACCGCTGTTCAGCCAGCACCGGCGCCGGCGACAGGCCATCGACGCCGCAGATGCGGCGTGTCACGCCGCCTCTTATTGCCAGTTCGCAGCTGACCGGCAGGCCGCTCGCACCGAGCTGCGTGCCGCCCAGCGCGCCATGGTTGTGGGTATCGACAAAGCCCGGCGCCAGCGCCATGCCCGCCGCATCGACCACATGCTCGGCAGTCTTCGTTTCCGAATGGGGAATGGCGCCGAGATGGACGATACGCTCGCCATCGATCAGGATGTCGCCGAGATAGGGTGGCGTTATTCCATCGCCGTTGACGATGGTCGCGTTCCTGATCAGCTGACGGCTCATACGGCCAGTTCCAGCAGCAGACGCAACAGCACGTTGGCGCCCGCAACAAGATCGGCCGGCTCGGTGAATTCCTTGACGTTGTGGCTGATGCCGCCGACGCTGGGCACGAAGATCATGCAGGCCGGGCAGATTCTCGCCAGCATCTGCGCGTCGTGGCCCGCGCCGCTGGGCAGACGCATCACCGTCAGGCCGAGTTCCTCTGCGATGGCCTCGACGCGCGCGACGAGTTCGGGCACGAAGGCCACCGGGGAAAAGCGGGCCAGGGTCCGTCGTGCGAGGAGGACGCCTTCCGTCGCGGCGGCGGCCTCGGCGTAGGCGAACAATTTGCGCTCCGCTTCCTGCAGCGCGCCCTCTTCCGTATTGCGCAGATCGACCGTCATCAAGGCGCGATTACTGACGACATTGACCAGGTTCGGTGACAGGGTCAGCGAGCCGACGGTGGCGACTTGGTTGCCGCCCATTTCCTCTGCCAGACGCCGCGCATAGCATGCGATTTGCGTCGCGGCGTAGCCCGCATCCCGGCGCAGCCGCATCGGCGTCGTGCCGGCGTGGTTCGATTGCCCCTCGATGGTGAACTCGGTCCAGGAGATGCCCTGCACGCCTTCGACTGCGCCGATGACGAAACCTTCTTCCTCGAGCACCGGGCCCTGCTCGACGTGCAGCTCGACATAGGCATGAACCTTTGGCTTTCCCACTGCCGCAGCACCGGCGTAGCCGATGCGGGCAAGTTCCTCGGCCACCGTAGCACCGTCGATGCCGCGGGTCGCCAGCGCCTGCTCCAGGGGCGAAGCGCCGACGTAGACCAGGCTGCCCATCATGTCCGGCTGGAAGCGGGCACCCTCCTCATTGGTGAAAAAGGCCACGGCCAGCGGCCGACGCGTCATCACCCCGGCATCGTTCAAGGCAGCGACGACCTCCAGGCCGGCCAGCACGCCGAGATTGCCGTCATAGCGGCCGCCAGTGCGCACCGTATCGATGTGGCTGCCGGTCATCACTGGCGGCCCGTCCTCAAGTCCTCGGCGCGTGGCAACGACATTGCCAATGGCGTCGACCGCAACATCGAGTTCCAGTTCGCGCATCCATTGCACCACCAGATCCCGCCCAACCCGGTCGGCATCGGTGAGCGCCAGACGGCAGACGCCACCGCCGGGGATGGAGCCAACATTGCCGAGTTGCTCTATACGGCGCAGCAAGCGCTGGCCGTCTATATTTACTCGTTGTTCCGAAATCGTCGCGTTTCGCATCATGTCGTTCCTATTGTGAGCGCAATAATTCTATTGGAAGAATCGTCCCCGAACCCGGCGCAGCGTAAGACGCCGTCCCGAAGGGACGAACGACCGTCACCGCTTCCCTCGGGGAGGGGGCGGGGAAAAGGTTCTTTAATCACGGGCAGGCAGCACTATCCAAGTGGACTCCGGCAGAGTCTGTTCGTCGCAGTTACACCCCGGCCCGCCGCGGTCGATCACCAGAAAATCGGAGATGGTATCGAGCGCAATGAGCGGGTGATGCCACACGCCGGCAGCGTAATTCACCCCCTGATCGCCTCGCGCGAGAAACACCCGCAGATCAGCTGCCGCCACCTGTGCAGAGGAAACGGCCACCACTACCAGATAGGGCCGTCCATTCAAGGGAATGAATGCCTGACTGCCGCGAGGATGCCGCTCCATCATGGTGATCTCATAGGGCGATGGTCTGGGCTGGCCGCGAAAAATACTGATCACGGGATGACTCCCTGGATCCAGGTCAATTCTCGCCAGATCGTGATAGCGCTCCGTGGTTCCGCCGTTGATCGGAAAATGCCTAACAGCATCGCTGGCTTCGATGAGCTGCCCGAAAGGAGCAAACGCTTCCGCCGTCAGCGGCTGGACAGCAAGCCTAATCACTTTGCCACCTTGCCCGACAAGCGTAGTCGCGAGACGCCGCCGTCGGGATAACGGTGCGGGCGCAGATGCGACCAGGCCCCATCGGCAAGGCCGCTTGTTTCGAGCGATATCACGATTGGTCGCTGACCAGTTCCCGGGCCAGGCGATTATGACGCTCGACCAGGACCGGCAAATCGATACTGAGCAATTGTCCTGCGCGCACGATCACGCGCCCGTTAATCATCGACAGCGCAACTTTGCCGGGAGCGGCGAATAGCAGCGCGGCCAGTGGGTCGTGCAGCGCACCGGCGTAGTCCAGGCCGCGCACGTCGAAAGCGACCAGATCGGCGCATTTGCCTGCGGCGAGTTGCCCGATGTCGTCGCGGCCAAGGACCGCTGCACCGCCCCTCGTAGCGAGTTCCAGCGCTTGGCGCGCCGTCATGCCGGCAGGGTCGCGGCGACCGTCCTGTTCGCGCACGCGCGCCGCAAGCATGGCCATGCGCGCTTCGAGCAACAGATGCCCGGCGTCGTTCGACGCCGAGCCGTCGACGCCCAAGCCAACGGCCACCCCGCGAGCAAGCATGGTCTTGATCGGGGCAATACCCGAGCCCAGGCGCATGTTGGAAGACGGACAGTGGGCGACGCCGGTACCGCTGCGCGCCAACAGGGCCATGCCTTCATCATCTAGGCAGACGCAGTGGGCGTGCCAGGTGCCGCGACCGATCCAGCCCAGTTCCTCGGCGTACTGGGCCGGGCTACAGCCGAACTTCTCGCGGCTATAGGCGACGTCGCCAGGCGTTTCGGCCAGATGAGTATGCAGACCGACGCCATGCTGGCGTGCCAGCAGCGCCGAATCGCGCATCAGTTCGCGCGAAACCGAAAACGGCGAGCAGGGAGCCAGCGCGATGCGCAACATGGCGCCCTCGCTCTCGTCGTGCCAGGTCTCGATCAGGCGCTGAGAGTCAACGAGGATATCGGGCTCGCGTTCGACGACACTGTCCGGCGGCAGGCCGCCCAGCGATTCTCCTACGCTCATCGAGCCGCGGCTGGCGTGAAAGCGCATGCCGATCTCCCCGGCCGCGACGATGGAGTCGTCGAGCCGGCAGCCATTGGGGTAAATGTAAAGGTGATCGGACGAGGTGGTACAGCCCGACAACAACAATTCTGCCATCGCCGTCTGCGTCGAGACATGAATCATCTCGGGGGTCATGCGCGCCCAGATCGGATAAAGGCGCTTCAACCAATCGAAGAGTTCGCAGTCCTGCGCGCCGGGAACTGCCCGGGTCAGGGTCTGGGACATGTGGTGATGGGTATTGACCAATCCGGGGAGCACGACATGGCCGCTCGCATCGATCACCTCGTCGGCGTGTGCAGGCAGGTCTTCGCTGCGACCGACCTGCAAGATGCGCTTGCCGCGGATGAATATCGCGCCGTCGGCGATTTCCCGCCGCGCGTCGTCCATGGTGGCAAGCAGCAGGGCGTTCTTTATCAGAGTGGTTCGTAGAGCGGGCATGGTCAATCTTCAGTGGTCAGCATCACGGCTACACGCTACTTCGCCGAGCACATGGGTGGCCGCCACGGCGCGGTCGTCGTCCAGCAGCATGAGTGCGAGAAGTTTTCCGCCAGTGCTTCCGCGGTATTCATGCGCCGTGCGATCCCGGTAGCCCCCGGCTCACATCCAGAACATGGGTGGTCAGTCGTCCCATTATGCAAACTCCTCCAAGAGATTTTCGGGACAGCGCAGAAGATTGAAATTACGATCTGCTATGTTGGCTTGGCCTAACAAAATCGTCAACAATAATTTGTTGCCTGCCATCGCCTCGAACTTGCTGGATCCGCCACACGACCTGCTCTCTCAGGATCCACGCCGCACTCCCCGACCCGGGTTGCGCTGCCCGAGTTTCGGGCGCAATGATGCATCGGTGGACATCAAAGACTAAACTGTTGACAATCCTGTCCAGGCCATCATAGACTGCGTCAGGCCACCTTCGCCGCGTCCCATACTCATTGCCCATGCCATCAACTCGCACCGCCAACAGGCCCTCCAAACTGCTTGATGGCGCTGTTGGGGTGACGACGCCGCGCAGCGTGAATGAGATATTTGAAGTATTGCGCGATGCCGTGGTCAGCCAGCGTTTATCCCCGGGGGTTCAACTCAAGGAACAGCCGCTGGCCAGCGCCTTCGGCGTTAATCGCGCCGCCATACGGCAGGTATTGGCCAAACTGGCAAACTGCAAACTCGCGGTGCACCGGCTTAATCGGGGAGTCTTTGTCGCCTCGCCGTCGCGGGAAGAAGCCGTGTCGATATTTCATGCGCGCCGCGTGGTTGAAACGGCCATTATCGAGTTGGCGGTCGAGCGCATGGACGCTCACGGATTGCGCGAACTCAGAACCATTATTGCGCAGGAACAGGCGGGCTATCTCAGCGGCAAATTGCGCGAGGCGTCGAAATTGTCCGTCCAGTTTCACCGCACCCTCGCCCAGAAAGCGGGAAACAGCGTGCTGGAGCAGTTTCTCGAAGAAATTGTTGCACGTACGCCGCTGGTCGTACTGTCCTTCAATGTCACCGACAACCTGGGCTGCGAAGGGGGCGAGCACGCGAAGATTGTCGATGCCATTGAGGCGCGGGACGCGGCGCTTGCCGTCAGGTTGCTCCATGAACATCTCGGCCATCTCGAGAACAAGCTGGCATTCGATGAGCATTTGCAACCGGATGAACTGGAACGCGCCATCTTTCACAGCCTGGGCAGTGCCAACGATTGACCCGGGCAACGGCCATTGTCCCGATCGTCCTGACCTCGCTCAGGCGATCGAGCGCGGCGCCACCTCTGCGTCGAAGCGGAGGGGCACCGCGCCCCAAACCTACCTAGCCGATATGTTGGCCAGTAAACGGTTCGAAGTTAGTGATTATCGGAGGCTGTCCTTCGAAGCCTAATTCACTCCAACGAGCGCATACCGTTTCGTACATCTCTTTTTTTAGCAGACTGCGCGGCGAGTACACCTTGAGGTATTTGAACTCCTTGCAAGCATTGATAATGCATTTCGAGCCGAATGGCCTGATCTCGGGCGGATTTTGGCTAGGATCCAGAAAGGTACTCCAGGTCTCGCGTAATATGTCGATCGACTGGGCGGGCCGCGAGCGCGTCACCATCGCCCAGATGACTTCGGGCAGACTGCTCGGGTCGACATCGTCGTCGACCACCACGATGTACTTGGTGAAGTAGGCGCCACCCATGCATTGCGCTGCCAACGCACCGACCTGCGCGGCGTGACCGGCATAGCGCTGCTCGATCGAAACCACGGTCATGCCCCAACCCGCCGCTTCGGGCGGCGACCAGACGCCCTTGATTCCCGGAACCCCCATGCCGTCGAGATCGGTCCAGACCTTTGCCGCTTTGGCCATCGCCCACAAGGGTCCGCACTCGTTGGACGGATATCCGTCGACGGCCGTTTCCAGGACAAAGGGGATCATCAAACCTTGCACGGGTCGAAACTCGCGTTGGTAGATCCATACCGTCCGCATACGGCCGTCCAGTTGGCGCGGCGATCCTTCGACCTTCACATCAAGAAAACTATGTGCATCAATCCAGATGTGCTGGTTTTTGCCGTTCTTCAACGTGAGCTTGAGTTTGTAGGCGTCGCGGCCTTCGACCGGTTCCACCGCTTCGAGCGCAACTTTCGTTCCCTTTGTCGAGTAGTTGACCAGGGGTCCCTCAATATCCCAGATTCCTTCCTGGGATTTTGCTTCTTCTTCGGTAAAAGGCTCCACATCGCTTCGGTTGAGGAAGGGACGCAGCTTCCATCCATTCGTTCCGTCATAGACCTGCACGGCAGTCTTGCCGGCAAATTCAATCTCGATCCGTGACTTGCCCGGCCGCTTCATTTCGAGCAGGAATGGCAGTTGCACTTGCGGGCTTGCCTCCGACTTGTCGTCGTTCGCGGCGGTCTGCATTTTCTTATGGTTCTGCATCATCGCGCTGCGCACATAATTTGCGCTTCGGGTTGCCGAGTCGGCGCTGCCCACCTCCATTTTTCCGCTCCAGGACATCGTCTTGATCGCATGCCATGACTGTGCTCCACCACGGGCTGCAACAAACTTCTCAACGATTTCTGCGGCCGTCAGTTTGGTGTTTGCCGCCATCGTCTCTGCCGCGCTCAGGGCCTGGGTAAAACACCAACAGCACGCGGCAGCCAGAAGCAGACGCCCCCTGCCATGCCAGGTCGGCACTACTCCATCGGGTAGATTCGGGACGATGTGTGTAGCCATGATAAACCTCCGATTTAATCAGCTGAAATTGCTCGACACGACGCAAAAAAGAACGTTAATCCACCGCCAGTCCATTCGCGCGAAACTGGCCGATCACCACGTCAATGCGGTCGCCGCGTTTGGGTGATCGTGCTGGTCGGACACTGCACTCGGAAGCTTTGGGCAAAAGTCGGAGCCGCACAGCCCAACAGCGACAACAGTCCGAAAGTGAATAATCCGCGCTGGATAAATCGATTAAGAGCATTGCAGTTCATTTGGCCCTCCCGCTCTGGCAGGCGCATCGTGCTGCTGGCACGACGCCATTTACGATAACCGGATCGCAAAAACAATCCGATTCAATTCACGCCCTCTTTTTAGTCCTTCAGCAACATCCTGCAAATTGGTCGTATCTGAATTTGCAATAGGGGAAATTACCCAGGCTCGGCGCAATTTCCTGGCCGACTAGTTGGTTTCAACTCGGGAAAATAGAGGGAAATCGGTATTGAATCCGATGGCGGGTTTAGCCATCGTGTAGGCGTGGCGATGGCCCCGTCATGCGTCAGCCGATGATGCGGCCTACATCGGCCACCCCACCGCAACATTTCATGAAGGCCCATAACGTCACAGGCTACTAAGTTAATCAATAACTTAGTAGCTTTTTTGTTGTCATGATGTCTCACTGCGTACTTTGACGTCTCAGGGGAACACGGGGTATATTATGGGGAACTAAAGTGGACCCCGAAGTCAAGACAGAATCCTGCCGAGTTTAGGCTGCACACGTGACTGCATCTACAGCTGGTCGGCGCTGCCCCGGTTTTGCTTTTGACTTGGTTGTTGCTGTTGCTTCTGCGGGGGAGGAAACACC
>CAILCO010000012.1 GCA_903832735.1 uncultured Sterolibacterium sp. | reverse complement strand
CAATGTCCCGATGAGCCTTGCCAATTCTCTCGTCCTCATTTTGCATCTCCTGGCTCCAGCGCCCGTGCGCTATGTAGCCAGTATCCACTTCCACAGGCTCGCTAGATGAGCCAGCCACGTTATTCGCTAAATGAGCCTTTCCAAAAGACTCAAGGGGACTCGAATTGAGCGCAAGATGATCAAAGCAAGCATGCCCGTAATGGCAAATGCGCCGATTGCAAATAGCGTGATGCCAAGCTTCGTCTCGGCATACCGGGCGTTGGCTTCTGCGGTTTCCTTTTCGGCCAATCCCTTCGCAATGTCGTCAACCTTATTGACGATTACCTCAATGGAGGCCGTTGGCGCGCGATCAATGCCTTTGACAGCCTTGTCGACGACCGACGCGGGATCAGATGCGCCACGATCATACTGCTTGAGGGCATCAAGATAGGCTGGTTCCAACTTGGCGAAGGTGCTCAAAACCTCGTCAAGTTTGAGTTCGTCGGCAATCCCTAATTCAGACGCGGCCTTTTTGAGTTCGCCGAGATGTTCAACAACTTGCTTTCCTTGTGCGCCAAAGCCCTTTAGGTACTTTTCGTAGGCTTCCTGATCTTTGCCTCGCAGCAGCAGGTCCTTCCATTCTTGAACCTGCATCTTAAAGTGAACCTGCGCAGATCGAGCGCGATCGACGACCTGCAAAATCTGCCTGTGGCGTCCCTGAGCATCGAGGAGACTCTGGTGGCCCTTGGCGGCCTGGTACCACGCGAATCCACCCAACGCCAGGAGCATAGCCAGTGCAAATGCGACTAAGAGAATTAGTTTCTGCCGAATTTCTAGGTGTTTCATGGCGACCTCACAATCTGTGTGTCTCCTGCCACTAGAGCGCTTGACTGCCGATCCTGCATTCCATACAACAGTGCTACGCGATCGTCCGCGTACGTATCAGAGCAGCCTACTCGCAGCGCAACGATTCGATAGTGGCATTACCGCCGAAGGTAGGGATATTCCCCAAAAGCACATCCTCAATAGCAGAGCCGTCGGCGACCATACGTATGGTAAGAATCTTATAGTTGACTAAGATTGTCAACTATTATCTGGGCTGCAAAATCTGTTTGCTGAAACTCGGGCGCATCTTCGCGTGAGCCCGGCCGAAAAGAAGCGCTCGCTTTGGACTGGAAGCCGAGCCGGTACCGGGTGGCGGCAGAGCGCCGCAGTGCTGACCTACAGGCCAGAATCGATAACGACACAGCGCGAGCGGCAAGATGCGAGCAGCCTGGCTGCTGCACCGTAACGGCGAACGGCGAGCATCATAGTTGAAGCCGCTTGGATACATTGACGATCCCATTGATAGCGGTTATAAGTCCTCTTTAGCCACAGGAAGTTGTTGCCGTCGGCAATTCCACAGACATGCAGTCCCCCTCGTCGCTACGCCTGATCGCATTTTCCTTGCTCTTGTTTGCGGCAAGTTTAGCTGGCTACTCCTGGTGGAACTTCGTCGTTAGCAAGCAACAGGTGCGCGAAGATATATTGACCCATTCGACCAAGCGGGTAACGCAACTGGCGGATGTCCAGGCGCAACACATCGAAGCCTTGATTCTCGGAGCGGATCTCGCGCTCAGGCAATTTCGCGACGCCGTTCAGTACGCTGCGCCCAAGGACGACGATGCGACGCTGAAAAGAACGATCGACTCATTCCCCCCTGGATCGGTCGTGGATTTCGTCGCAGTGGATAGACAAGGCTACGTCGTCTATCCAAAGTCGCTGGCAATTAAGAGGCACTATCTGGGAGATCGGGACTTCTATAAATATCACGTGGGGTCTACCCAGGACAGGTTGTTCATCAGCAAGCCAATTCTGGGACGCCTGAAGGACAATTGGATTATCCCTATCACCCGCCCCATGATCGGCGACCACGGATTCTCTGGAGTTGCCATCTTCACTCTCTCCCCGGAATACCTCTCCAGCAATCTGGCACGCTTGGACATGGATCCTGGCGATGCCGTAACCCTGTTCTACAAGGATGGGACCTACGTTGCGCGCAGCAGCAAGGGGCAAGACCTGCTGGGCAAGACCGTCCCATCAGACAGGCCATTCCTGGCAGCCAATGCGGCGGATCACGGCGTTTTTCGTACCGTCTCCAATGTCGACGCTGTGGCGCGAATCTTTGCGTGGGCCAGACTCAAGGGCTATCCCTTGGTTATCAATGTCGGTCTTGACGAGCGCACGATCCTCGGGCCCGTAGAAAATGAGATTGCACTGGATAGGGTCAGGCTTGAACTCAGCATCGTGATTCTGCTGGCATTCGCAACGGCGGTTTTTATTCTCCTGCTCAGGGTGGCGCGAAAGGACGAGCAATTGGCAGGCAGTCTGGTTCTGCTACAGCAAAGCGAGGACACTCTCAAGAAAATATCGAAACACGTGCCGGGCATCATCTTTCAACTGCGCATGGATCGGAACGGGAAATTCAGCTTTCCTTTCGTCAGCGATGCGCTCCGAGACCTGTACGGCCTGGCTCCGGAAGAGGTGCGCGGCAACGCATCGCCGTTCTTCGCTTTTCGGGATCTCGATGATGCAGATGGGTTGGCCACATCGATGACCGAATCTGCGAGTAGCCTTTCCCGTTGGCACCATGAATACAGGGTCGTTCTGCCCGGGCATGGCGTAAGGTGGCGCATGGGCGATGCGGTCCCGGAAAGGCTCGAGGATGGCAGCATTCTTTGGCATGGTTTCATCACGGACATTACCGACCGCAAGAACTCGGAGGAACGTCGTCGGCTAAATAGTCGGATCGTGGAGACCGTCGGTGAGGCCATCATGGTCACCGATACAGACGCCAACATCGTGGCGGTCAATCCAGCGTTCTGCCGGATTACCGGCTACAGCGAAGCTGAGGTGCTCGGTAAGCACCCGCGCATCCTCAACTCGGATCGCCATAACGAAGCCTTCCATAGGGCCATGTGGCAATCGCTGCGAGAGGATGGATCGTGGGCCGGCGAGATCTGGAATCGACGCAAAAACGGTGAGATCTTTCCGGAGTGGCAAACCATCAGCTGTCTCAAGGATGAGGCGGGAAGGATTACGCAATACGTGGCGGTATTTGCCGACCTGACTGAGATCAGAAAGGCGCAGGAGATTGCCGAGCAACTGTCCTGGCGGGACACGCTGACCGGTCTGGCCAACCGGGCCCTGTTTCTGCGGCAACTCGAGAAGTCCTTATCCAATGCCCATCGTGAGCAGCGCTCCGCGAATGTATTGCTGCTTAATCTCGATCGTTTCAAGGACACCAACGAGGCCCGCGGACTGATGGTCGGCGACGAAGTTCTGAAGGCCATTGCGCAACAGTTCACGCAAGTGCTTCATGAGGACGATCAACTTGCGCGCCTCGACGCCGACGAGTTCGCAGTGCTGTTGCCTCACTTGGCAACAAGCCGGGAGCAAGCCGGGCGCGAGGCCTTGGCGGTGGCTGAAAAGCTGCTGGCCGTACTGCGCACTGATATCGAGGTAGACGGCGAGCATTTCCCGTTGGAGGCCAGCATAGGCATTGCCCTGTTTCCTGAAAATGTCCAGGAAACCGCGTCAGACGTACTTCGTCAGGCGAACACTGCAATGCATCAAGCCAAATCTGTTGGCGGTGGAGGCATTGTTTTCTTCGAGGCGGCGATGGGGCAAGTTGTCAAGGAGCGCTATCGCCTGGAGCGCGACCTGCGGCAGGCCATAGAGGGAGGTGAACTGCGAGTGTTCCTGCAACCCCAGGTCAATGCCGCACGGCAGCATGTCGGTGCCGAAGCCTTGGTGCGCTGGCAGCATCCCGAGCGCGGTCTATTGCCGCCGGCGGTATTTGTGCCAGTGGCTGAGGGCTCGGATTTGATCGTCGAGCTCGATCGTTGGATGCTTACGGAGGTATGTAAGTTACTTGCCAGGCTGGATACCAACAAGCGTTCAATTCGCATCTCGGTAAACATCAGCCCGCGCCATTTTCAGAAGAACGATTTTGTCGAGGTGGTCAAGCGCATACTCGCCACGACCGGCGCGGATCCAAGCTACATAGTGCTGGAGGTGACGGAAGGGACCATCGTTGGCGATCTTGGGGATGTGGCGAGGAAAATGACCGCGTTATCGTCACTGGGGATTCATTTTTCCTTGGATGACTTTGGCACAGGGTATTCGAGTTTGGCCTACCTCAAACGTTTGCCTATTCACGAACTCAAGATCGACAAGAGCTTCATTGACGATGTGGCCAGCGACTCAAACAGCGCTGCCTTGGTGGAAACGATACTCGCGGTGGCCCAGCATCTTCGTTTGCGAGTTGTCGCGGAAGGCGTCGAAACGCCGCAACAGGCAGAATTTCTTAACAAACATGGACATGTGATCCGTCAAGGCTATCTTTATGGTCGCCCCGAGCCAGCGGCCGCTTGGGAAAGTCACTTATCAGACTGGGAACCAACAGCGACGATACTGCCATGACCTGACAGGTCATGGCCTCGATCGATGCACGCCACGCTGCGCGCCATGCTGATGAAGGCGTCGCGCTCGCCGTCTGCGAGCGGTTCGAGGATTCGTTCCTGCACCGTGGCCAGGCCCGGCGCCATACGGTCGAGCAAGCGCACCCCACTGGCCGATATCCGCAACTCGTAGGCACGGGCATCACGCGGCGAGCGGCGGCGCATCATCAGACCGCGCTCGATCAACCGGGAAATGATGTCGCTCAAGGTGTTGCGATCCGAGCCGGTCGCATCGGCGAGATCCTGGATGCTGGCACTCTTGCAGCGAGCCAGAGAGAGCAATAGCGCGGTCTGCTGCTGGGTCAGACCGTAGTCGCCGAGGATTTCCCGAAAGATCTCCTGGGAGCGCTGCTGGCATCGGCGCAGCAGATGGCCGGGCGTCTCGAACAGTTCCGGGTTTACAAGTTTCTGCTTGGCAGACATGGCGCTCGCTCCAGGTCGCTGCGACCTACGGTCCGCGGGTGGGAAGAATACCTCGAATGGATCTCGCCATTCCGATTGCTTTTTGCAATTGTAACGTGTACGCTGGAAATTATCCGACGTGTACGGCGTATCTGCCCTGGCATAAGAGGCGGAATGTCCCGGCCGGGAGCCTGCGCAACAACGACGGGCACTAGTATGGAGGAGCGATGAGCACCCTGATGAAGAGATTGCCCAAGTTCGAGTATCTTGGCCCCCAATCGCTGGCGGAGGTCTGCGGCATGATCGCAGGCACCACCCGTGACGAGGTGCTGCTTTTGGCCGGCGGCACCGACGCCATCCTGCAGATGCGCCGGCGCGAAAGAACGCCGCGTCGCGTCGTCGGCTTGAAGGGCGTGGCCGAACTCGATTTCGTCCGCGGCCAGGACGACGGCGGCTTGGCCTTCGGCGCCATGACCACGCTGCAGACCCTTGTTGCGTCGCCGCTGGTCGGCCAACGCCATGAGCTGCTGCAGGCGGCGGCGGCGCAGATCGGCGGCAACGAACTGCGCAATGTCGCCACTGTCGGCGGCAACATCGCCGGGGCGCTGCCCTGCGCCGACATGTCACCGGCGCTGATGACGCTGGGCGCGAAGATCAAACTGGTGAGCGAGCGCGGCGAGCGCTGGCTGGCGCTCGAAGAATTCTTTCCGGAATTCGGCCGGACGCTGGCGCTGGAGGACGAGGTGCTGGCGGAAATCAGCGTGCCCAAGCCGGCCGCGAACAGCGCCGGCGCTTACCTGAAGTTCCATGACCGCCATTCGATGGACATGACCATCGTCGGCGTGGCCGCATTCGTCTCCTGGGACAGCGAGAGCCGGACCTTTGCCGAGATCAGGCTGGCCTATGCCAACGGTGCGCCGACGGTGTTCCGCGCGCATCGGGCGGAGGCGCTGCTGCGCGGCCAGGCGCTGAGCGAAGAGGGACTCGAAGCCGTGGCCGAGACCGCCTGCGCCGAGTCCAGCCCGCGGACTTCCTGGCGCGCCAACGGCGAGTATCGCCTGGAACTGATCCGGGCCCTGACCAAGCGCGCCATCAGGCAGGCCTGGGAAAAGGCCGTGAGGTCGAAGGCCGTAACCTCCAAGGAGACAAGCCGATGAGCACGCTCGTCGCTGTTACGCTGCAAATCAACGGCGTCCGCCACGATATCGAGATCCAGCCGTGGCGCACCCTGCTGGAGGTGCTCCGCGAGACCCTGGGCATGACCGGAACCAAGCGCTCGTGCGGCGAAGGCCAATGCGGCACATGCACGGTGCTGATCGACGGCCAGGCGGTCAACTCCTGCATGTACCTGGCGATCGAGGCCCAGGGCAAGGCCATCGCGACCATCGAGGGCCCGCCCGAAGGCGATGCGGCACTCCAGCAGATCCAGCGTTCGTTCGTCGCCAAGGGCGCGGTGCAATGCGGCTTCTGCACGCCCGGCATGGTCGTCGCCACCCAGGCATTGCTCAGCCATAACCCGGACCCCTGCGAGGACGAGATACGCGAGGCGCTGGTCGGCCACCTGTGCCGCTGCACCGGCTATGTCCAGATCGTCGAAGCCATACAGGATGCCGCCAGTCAGCTGGCGAATAAAGGAGGCGAATAAGATGAAGCTACCCCCACGCTCACTCCGTTCGCTGCCCCCCAAGGGGGCGGGTCAGTACTGTTGGGGCGGCCCGGCCGTACTGACATGCTGAACAAGGACACGCAACGCGAGTTTCAGGTCCTGGGCAAGCCGACGCCGAAGAAGGACGCGCCGCAGAAGGCCGCCGGCCGCGCCGAGTACGCCGACGACATCAGCATGCCCGGGATGCTCCACGGCAAGCTGTTGCGCAGCCCGCACCCGCACGCCCGTATCGTCAGCATCGACGTGAGCCGCGCCATGGCGCTGCCGGGCGTGCGCGCGGTGATTACCGGGCGCGATTTTCCCGGCGTCCGCTATGGCAATCTGCCGCAGACGCGCGACTACCTGCCGCTGGCTATCGACACCGTGCGCTATCTCGGCGAGGAGGTCGCGGCGGTGGCGGCGGTCGACGAGGACACCGCCGAGGAGGCGATCGAACTGATCCACGTCGAGTACGAAGTGCTCGCGGCGACCTTCGATCCGGAAGAGGCCATGAAGCCCGGCGCGCCGCAACTGCATGGCCAGTCACCGGGCAATATCTCGGCGCATACCGAATCCCATTTTGGCGACGTCGAGGCGGCCTTCGCGCAGGCCGACTACGTGCGCGAGGACTTTTTCGAAACCCAGCCGGTCAAGCAGGGCATGCTCGAACCGCACGCCTGCGTCGGCTTGTGGGACAGCTTCGGCAAAGCCACGCTGTGGTCCTGCAAGATGAGTCCGTACGCGGTGTGGCGGCAGCTGGCGATGGGTCTCGACATCAAGCCGGGCGATATCCGCGTGGTCCAGACCTATGTCGGCGGCGGATTCTCGGGTGGCAAGCAGGAAGCCATGCCGATGGACTTCTGCGCGCTGCTGCTGGCCAAGAAGACCGGCCGGCCGGTGAAGTTCGTCCATACCATGGAAGAGGTGCTGATCATCGGCCACATGCGCCACCCGATGAAGATCTGGCTGAAGACCGGCACCACCCGGGATGGCCGGATCCTGGCCCAGCACGTCAAGCTGCTGGCCAACGGCGGCGCTTATTCGAGCATCGGCGGTTTCAGCATCTTCCTCGCCGGCGCCATGATCAACCTGCCCTACCGGGTGCCGAACATGAAGTTCGAGGCCGATCGGGTGTACACCAACAACGGCTTCTGCGGCGCGCTGCGCGGGCATACCGTGGTGCAGATGTGCTTTGCCC
Source organism: uncultured Sterolibacterium sp. (assembly GCA_903832735.1). GTDB lineage: Bacteria > Pseudomonadota > Gammaproteobacteria > Burkholderiales > Rhodocyclaceae > CAIYYX01. The sequence goes on along the minus strand of CAILCO010000012.1, from coordinate 8,966 downwards.
GGGACTCGCAACTGGAAATGATCGCCGCGGAACTGAGGCTAGATCCGCTGGAGATCCGGCGGCGCAATGCGATACAGGACGGCGACGTCACCCCCAACGGCTTCCGGGTCAACACCTTCGCCTTCGACGAGTGCATCACCCGCGTCGCCGAGATGTCCGACTGGAGCAACAAGAAGGGCAAGCTGCCGAAGTACCGGGGCATTGGCTTCGGCTGCGGCGCGCATTTGTCCGGCGCAAGGCTGATGGGTCACTCCGCGTCGACCGCCGAGATGCGCATGCTCGAAGACGGCACGGTGCATCTGACCACGGGCTCGACCGATGTCGGTCAGGGCGTCGAGACGGTGATGTCTATGATCGCCGCCGAGGTGCTCGGCGTCGGCGTGGATGACGTGCATTATCTGAAAGTCGATAGCGCCGCGACACCGCTCGATCCGGGCACCTTCGGTTCGCGGGTGACGTTGTTCACCGGCAACGCCGTGAAGCAGGCGGCGGAGGAAATCGCCCGGCAACTGGCCGAGGTCGCGGCTGCCCGGATGGGCGTTGCGGCGGAGGATCTGGAGTTTCGCAAGCACGAAATCATCAATCGCAAAGATGAGAAGCAACGCGTCTCGCTGAAGGAAATTGTCCGCTGGGGCATGTTTCAGCAGGGGCGGATCTTCAGCGGGCGGGGCAGCTACGGCTACAGCGAAGAGAAGATCGATTTCCGCACCGGTCACGGCAATCTCTCGCCGGCCTACAACCCGACGGCCTGCGCCGTGGAGGTGGAGGTCGATCCGGAAACCGGACAGGTGACGGTGGTCGGCCTGTGGGGCGCGGACGACAGCGGCACGCCCCTGAATCCGATGGCGGTGAAGGGCCAGGTGATCGGCGCGGCGGTGATGTCGATCGGTCATGCGCTCTACGAGAATCTGATCCGCATCGACGGCAAGGTGATGAATCCCTCGTTCAGGGATTACAAGATGCCGCTGGCGACGGACATGCCTTTGCTGGCAAACTTCAAGCACAGCAACGTCATCACCTGGGAGCCGGAGGGACCGTTCGGCGCCAAGGAAGCCGGTCAGGGTGCGGGCACCGGCGTCATCGCGGCGATCGCCAATGCCGTCTTTGACGCGACCGGCGTCCGCCTGAACCGACTGCCCTTGACCCCGGAACGCATCTTGTTCGGCATCAAGCGCCTGCAGGAGCAGAACGGCGAAGCGTAGAAGCTTAGAAGCGTAGCAGCCCAGAAGCGCCGAGGCATAGAAGCGCAGAGGCATAGAGGGAGGGGGAGTCATGCTCGAAGGGTGCACACCGTGGCCGGAGGAAGTCGCACGCGACTACCTGAGTTCCGGTTGCTGGCAGGCGGGGAGTCTCGCCGACATGCTCGAGGCGGGTGCGCGGCAATGGCCGGAGCGTCCTTGCCTGTCGGACAACAGCGGCACGCTCTCCTATGCCGAACTCAACCGGCTCACCGAGCGCGTCGCGGGCGAATTCCTCGCTGCCGGGCTGCAGCCGCGCGACATCGTGCTGTTGCAGCTGCCGAACATCCGCGAGTTCGTCATCGTCTTCTTCGCGCTACACAGGATCGGGGTGGTTCCGGTGATGTGCCTGCCGGCACATCGCCATTCCGAACTGGCGTATTTCGCGCAGCTGACCGGCGCCAGGGCGCATATCTTTGCCCAGGGCTATCGCGGCTACGATTTCCTGGCGATGGCCCGCGAGGTGCAGGCCGGCGCCCCGGCGCTGACGCTGCTCTTCGCGACCGGGAGCGGTACGGCACCGGACGTGCGCTATTTGGCACCGATGATGGAAGCAGCTTCTGCCGCGGTCGATGGCGAGAAGCCGCTCGCCGATCCAGGCGACGTCGCTTTCCTGCTCCTGTCGGGCGGCACCACCGGCGTCCCCAAGCTGATCCCGCGCACCCATGCGGATTACCTGTACAACGCCCGGATCTGTGCCAGCGTGCTCGGCTGGGATGCCGGCACCGTCTTCCTGGCGGCGCTGCCCGCCGCGCACAACTTCGCCCTGGGCGCGCCGGGCATCATCGCGGCGTTGGCGGTGGGTGCTGGCGTCGCCCTGTGCGCTTCCACCGACGCCGAGGACGTGTTCGCCGCCATCGAACGGCACCGTGTCACCGTCCTGCCGGCGACGCCCGCGCTGATCATCGCCCTGATGAATTCTCCGCGGCGGGAGCAGTACGATCTGAGTTCGCTGCGCCAGATCCTGGTCGGCGGCCAGCGCATGCTGCCTGAACTCTTCGATCGCGTGCGCGGAACATTCGCCGGCGCCATCCCGCTCCACGCCTTCGGCATGGCCGAGGGACTGACCAATCTGACCCGGCCCGACGATACGGCTGCGGTGCAGCGCGAGACGCAGGGCCGGCCGGTCTCGCCGCTGGACGAGTTTCGCATCGTCGACGAGGCCGGCGCCGCTGTCCCCGCAGGTGAGGTCGGCGAACTGATCGTCCGCGGCCCGTACACGATACGCGGCTACTACCGGGCCGAGGAGCACAATCGCAACGCCTTCACGGCGGACGGTTACTTCCGTACCGGCGATCTGGTCCGCCTGCACCCCACTGGCAACCTCGTCGTCGATGGGCGGATGAAGGACATGATCAACCGCGGCGGCGAGAAGATCAGCGCCGAGGAAATCGAGAACCTGATCCTCTCGCACCAGGCGGTGCAGATGGTCGCCGTGGTGGCCATGCCCGACCCGGTGATGGGCGAGCGCAGCTGCGCCTTTGTCATCGCAAAGAACGGCGCTACCCTGACGCTGGCCGGACTCAACGAATTCCTGATGACCAAACGGATTGCGAAATTCAAACTGCCGGAGCGCCTGGAACTGCTCGAGTCGTTCCCGGTGACGGCGATGGGCAAGGTCTCGAAGAAGGCGCTGCGCGAACGGATTGCCGGGAAGTTGCAGAGCGAAAATGCCGCTTAGCGCGGCTGGTTGATTTGGCACAATTGCTGGCGCGCCGGCGCGGGTGTAAAGTCGTCGCAGTTTTTGCATGTCAGATAAAAACACCATGAGGAGGAACGATGAGGCTCAAACTATCGACATTGATTGCCGTCCTGGCGCTGTCTGCCGCGGTCGGCTCGGCAACGGCGCAGACCGTGAAGATCGGCGTCATCACGACCTATTCCGGTCCGACCGCCGGGCAGGGCGACCAGCTCGACAAGGGTTTCAAGCTCTACCTGAAACTCAACGGCAACAAGCTGCCGCCCGGCGTCAAGGTGGAACCGATCTTCCGCGATGACACCGGCGCCAATCCCGACGCCGCCAAGCGCGTCGCACAGGAGTTGATCGTCCGCGACAAGGTCCAGTTCCTCACCGGCGTGGTGTGGACGCCCAATGCCGCCGCGATCGCCCCGCTGACGGCGGAAGCCCATGTGCCGTTCATCATCGCCAACGCCGCGGGCTGGAACATCCCGCGCATGTCCGACTATGTGGCGCGCGTATCGCACACCCTGCCGCAATCCGCCTACCCGCTGGGCAAATGGGCGGCGAAAAAATTCAAGCGGGTCTACACCGTCGTGGCCGACTTCGCGCCGGGCCATGAGGCCGAGGCGGCGTTCATCAAGGGCTACAAGGACGCGGGCGGCGAGATCGTCGGCAGCGCCCGCGTGCCGCTGGCGAACACCGACTTCATTCCCTACATGCAGCGGGTCAAGGACGCCAAGCCCAATGCCATCTTCGCCTTCAATCCCGGCGGCAAGCAGGCGACTGCGCAGATGAAGGCGTTCGGCGACCTCGAACTGGGCAAGGCGGGCATCAAGTACATCGGCACCGGCGACATCACTGCCGACGAAGAATTGCAGAACATGGGCGACGCGGCCCTGGGCGTGTTGACCGTGCATCACTATTCCGCCGCCGGCGATCGTCCCGCCAACAAGTCCTTCGTCGCGGCCTACAAGAAGGAATACGGCGAGAAGCTGAATCCCGGCTACATGGCTGCGGTCGCCTGGGACGCGATGGACCTGATCTTCCATGTCATCCGCGAGCAGAAGGGCAAGATCGATCCGGACAAGACCATGCAGCTGATTCGCAACTACAAGAACCCCGACAGCCCGCGCGGCCCGATCCAGATCGATCCGGAGACCCGCGACATCGTCCAGAACGAGTACCTGCGCGAGGTCCGCAAGGTCAATGGACAACTGGCCAATGTCGAACTGGAAATCGTCGAGACGCAGTACAAGGATCCCTGGAAGGAATTCAACAAGGCGAAGTAGCCGAGTCCCGCGCCGCATCCAAAGGCGCGGGTATTGGGCTTGATCCGGGGTCGGGTGTATGCAGGATTTTCTATCCTCGCTGGTGAATGTGGCGTTTCATGGCATCGCGTACGGCATGATCCTGTACCTGATTTCGGTCGGACTGTCGGTGACCATGGGCTTGATGGGCTTCGCCAATCTCGCGCACGGCGTCTTTGCCATGGCCGGCGGTTACATGATGCTCTCGGCGATGAGCGGCCTGGATGTTCCCTTCCCCCTGGCCATCGTCGGCGCCTTCGTCGCCGTCGCACTGGCCAGCATGGTGCTCGAAAGGTTTCTCTACTCCCGGCTGTATTCGGCCGGCGAACTGGAACAGGTGCTGTTCACCATCGGCCTGATCTTCATGTCCGTGGCGCTCGCCCGCCTGGTCTATGGGCCCCTGCCGCAGCCGGTGTTCATTCCCGGCTACCTGAAGGGGCAGATCCATTTGCTCGGCAGCGGCTTCCCCGCCTATCGCGTCTTCCTGATCGTCTTCAGCGTGGCCCTGGCCGGCCTGCTCTGGTTCGGCGTCGAACGCACGCGCTGGGGGGCGATGGTCCGCGCCACCGTCGATTACCGGCTGATGGCCCAGTCCCTGGGGATCAACACCGCGCGCCTGTTCACCCTCACCTTCGGCCTGGGCAGCGGCCTGGCGGCGCTGGGCGGCGCGCTCGGCGCCGAGATCATCGCGGTGCAACCGACCTATCCCTTCGAGCACCTGGTGTATTTCCTCATCGTCGTCGCCGTCGGTGGCCTGGGCAGCCTGCGCGGCCCGTTCGTCGCGGCGCTGCTGATCGGCGTGTTCGACACCGCGTGCAAGTACTGGGTCCCCGAGTTCGGCTCGTTCTTCATCTATGTCGCCACCATCGCCGTGCTGCTCTGGCGTCCGGAAGGCCTGTTCGGGAAGGCGACATGAAGCACGCCGGCGGCTATATCGCCGACTCCCGGATCCGGGCGATCGAGTGGTTGCCCTGGGCTTTCGCGCTGCTCTGCTATTACGCGGCGCCATCCTACCTGTCGCTGGGCAGTTACATCCTGACGATGATTCTGTTCGCGCTCTCGCTCGATCTGATCCTGGGCTACGGCGGCATCATCACCTTGGGCCACAGCGCCTATTTCGGCACCGGCGCCTATGTCGCCGGCATCGTCGCGGTGCGCCTCACCGGGGAGCCGCTCGTCGGCCTTCTGGCCGGCGCCCTGGCCGCCGGCGTGCTCGGCTTGGTGACCGGGATGATCATCCTGCGCACCCGGGGCCTGGCGCTGCTGATGCTTACGCTGGCGATCACCTCGGTGTGTTTCGAGGTCGCCAACAAGGCGACCAGCCTGACCGGCGGCGCCGACGGCCTGGGCGGATTTTCGCTGCTGCCGATACTCGGCCTGTTCCGCTTCGACATGTTCGGCAAGACCGCCTATCTGTATTGCCTGGCGATCCTCTTCGCGTCCTGGTGGCTGGTGCGCAAGCTGGTCTATTCGCCCTTCGGCGCTTCGCTCACCGGCGTGCGCGAGAACAACCTGCGGATGCATGCGGTCGGCGCGCCGGTGTATCAGCGTCTGGTCGCCTCCTACACGATTTCCGCGACCCTGGCCGGCCTGGCCGGCGCCTTGCTGACCCAGACGACGCAGTTCGTCGGCCTGAACGCGCTGGGCTTCCAACTCTCGGGCGAACTGATCGTGATGCTGGTCCTGGGCGGCGTCGGACGCATCTACGGGGCCTTCGTCGGGCCGCTGGTGTACCTCGTCCTGCAGGACTATCTGGCGAAGCGCTTTCCCGAATACTGGTACTTCGGCATCGGCGCCATGCTGGTGCTGGTGGTGCTGTTCGCGCGCGGCGGGATACTCGGCATCATCGATGCCGGCATCCTCCGCCTGCGGAGAAAATCCTGATGCACGCCGCCCTCGAGACCCGCGGCCTGTGCAAGAACTTCGGCGCGCTGACGGTGGCCGAGCAAATCGATTTCCGGCTCGAGGCCGGCGCCCGCCATGCCCTGATCGGTCCCAACGGCGCCGGCAAGACCACCTTCATCAACATGTTGAGCGGCAGGTTTGCGCCCAGCAGCGGGCAGATCCTGCTGGCTGGCGAGGATGTCACGGCGCTGGGCCAGGTGGCGCGGGTGAAGCGCGGCCTGGCGCGTACTTTCCAGATCAGCATGCTGTTCAAGAATGCCACCGTGGTCGACAACGTGGCCTTTGCTGTCGCCGAGCGGGCCGGCGTGGCCTGGCGGATGCTGCGGCCGGCGCGAGCGTACCGCGAGGTTGTCGACGAGAGCATGGCGCTGCTGGAAACGCTGGGCCTCACGCAGGACGCCCGATTGCGCGTGGCCGAACTGTCTTACGGCAAACAGCGCCTGGTCGAAATCGCCATCGCCCTAGGCCTGCGGCCGCGCGTGCTGCTGCTCGACGAACCCGCCGCGGGCGTGCCGACCTCGGAGTCGCAGCGCATCCTCGAGGTCCTCGACGCCCTGCCCGAGGAGATCGCCATCCTGATCATCGAACATGACATGGACCTGGTGTTCCGCTTCGCCACCCGCATCACGGTACTGGCCCAGGGCAAGGTGTTGATCGCCGGCACGCCGGCGGAAATCGCCGCCGATAAAGAGGTGCACGAAATCTATCTCGGTGAGCGCCATGCCTGAGCTGTTGAAGCTCTCCGGCGTTTCCGCCGGCTACGGCCCGACGGTGGTGCTCGAGGGCATTGCCCTGGCGCTGGCCGAGCGCAGTTCGCTGGCCGTGCTCGGACGCAACGGCGTCGGCAAGACGACGCTGCTCGGCACCATCATGGGACACACCACGCTGCACGGCGGCAGCCTGGAATTTCGCGGCCAGTCGGTGGCGCGGCTGCCGGTGTATGAGCGCGCCAAGCTGGGCATGGGCTTCGTCCCGCAGGGGCGCTGGATATTCCCCTCGCTGACGGTGGAGGAGAATCTTACGGTGGCCGAGCGACCCGGGCCGTGGACCCTGGGACGCGTCTATGAGTTGTTCCCGCGTTTGGCCGAGCGGCGCGGCAACATGGGCAACCAGATTTCCGGCGGCGAACAGCAGATGCTCGCCATCGGTCGCGCCCTGATGGGCAACCCTACGCTGCTCCTGATGGATGAGCCGATGGAGGGTCTGGCGCCGATCATCGTCGATGCCATCCTGCTCGTCCTGCAGCGGTTGATCCGCGAGGAAGCCCTGACCGTCGTCCTGGTCGAGCAGTCCGCGCGGCTGGCCCTGCAGGTCACCGAACAGGCGCTGGTGCTCTCCCGCGGGCAGGTGGTCTATTCCGGCAGCAGCGCCGAATTGCTCGCGGATCCGGAGCGGTTGTCGAAACTGATCGGCGTGCAATAATTGCGGCCTGCGCGACCGGACGTAGCCGGATCGCGACACCTTGGAGCAAGCCAGATGCAGATCGATCCCTCAGCGAATACCCACGCGGAAAACTACAAACTGGTCTCCAATCTGGTGGTGCCGCGGCCGATCGCCTGGGTGTCCACACAGAGCCTGGACGGCGTCGTCAATCTCGCGCCCTTCAGTTTCTTCAACGCCATCGGCACCGATCCGATCTACGTCATCTTCAGCGTCGGCCGCAACGACCGCGGCGGTGAACTCAAGGACACCGAGAAAAATGTCCGGGCCAGCGGCGAGTTCGTGGTCAATCTGGTGACCGAGGAATTGTTCGCGGCGATGAATATTTCGGGGGCGGACTTTCCGCCCGAACTGAGCGAACTGGAAGCCGCCGGTCTGCATACGGCGCCCTCCGTGCGCATCGCCGCGCCCCGTGTGGCGGAAGCGCAGGTCAGCCTGGAATGCAAACTCTTCAGCGCCCAGGAACTCGGCGCGAACACCGTGTTCATCGGCGAAGTGGTGATGATTCATGTCGCCGATCACCTGCTCGGGCCGCGCCTGCGCATCAATAATTTCGCGCCCATAGGGCGGCTCGGTTCGCCTTCCGTTTACTGCCGCACCACCGATCGCTTCGATGTGCCGCGGATCGATTTCGAACAATGGCGCAAGGAGCAAACGGCATGAACCCGAACTTCGCCGTTGCCGCGACATTGCGCCGCCTGGTGCTGTTCTGCGTCTTCGTCTGCATCGCCGGCGCCGCCCTGGCCGAGGCGCCGATCAAGGTGGTCTATCATTTCAGCGAAGGCCTGGAGCAGGCTTCGCGCGGCCTGCGCAACATAGCCAATCATCTCGCGGCCGACCCCACGGCGAAGATCGTCGTCGTCGCCCACGGCGCCGGCATCGACTTCCTGCTGAAAGGCGCGAAGGACAAGAACGGCGGCGCATTCGAGTCCGCCGTCGGTGATCTCGCCCTGGTCGGCGTCGACTTCCGCGTCTGCAACAACACCCTGGAGGGCCGCCATATCGACCCCGGACAGGTGATCAGCGATGCCCGGATAGTCCCGGCCGGCGTCGTCGAGATCGCCCGCCTCCAGGCCCGGGAAGGCTACGCCTATATCAAGCCGTAGGCATTGCCGGTCAGAACATGATCCGGATAGCATCATGGTCGCTGCCGAAACCGCGTCACCCCCGGCGCGAAATCGTCGCGGTGGGCGGCTGAACAGGTACGCCAAGTCCAGCATGGGGCTGAATAGTTGGCCCGAATCTAGCCTTAAAGTTAGGCTCATTTAGCGAATAACGTGGCTGGCTCATCTAGCGAGCCTGTGGAAGTGGATACTGGCTACATAGCGCACGGGCGCTGGAGCCAGGAGATGCAAAATGAGGACGAGAGAATTGGCAAGGCTCATCGGGACATTG
>CAILCO010000011.1 GCA_903832735.1 uncultured Sterolibacterium sp. | reverse complement strand
GCCGCGCTGCTTCCTGCCTCGCTGCTTCCTGCCGCGCTGCTTCCTGCCTCGCTGCTTCCTGCCGCGCTGTTTCCTGCCGCGCTGTTTCCTGCCGCGCTGTTTCCTGCCGCGCTGCTTCCTGCCTCGCTGCTTCCTGCCGCGCTGTTTCCTGCCGCGCTGTTTCCTGCCGCGCTGCTTCCTGCCTGACCGCAACTTCCGCAGCCTCCTGATGCAATATCTTTTGCCGCACAAGTTCCCGCTCTGCGCTTTCCTTCATCGCCGCCTCTTGAGCCGCCACTTGCGCCGCCACCTCCTGGCGCAAGACCTCCTGACGCAAGACCTCACGCCGGTCGGCTTCCTGCTTCACAGCCGCGTCCTGGCGCAAAGACTCCTGCCGCAATTTCTCCTGAACTGCCTGCTCCGCGCCACTCGCAGACTCGGCATGCTCCGGAACAGGTTCGGGCTTCAAGACCGGATTGGAAATTTTTATCGGTTCAACTGCCAAGGGCTTTGGTTCGGACGCCTGCTTGATGGGCGGCGCGACCGCAGTTCCGGTCGCGACCTGATCCGACGCAAGCGGCTGTGCCGGCGCTGGCAATGGCGGACTGAGGGAGTCCTCAGCGAGTGTCGATTTCTGCTCCACACTGCTCGTTTGACTCGGCGCAAACTCGTGCAGCGCCTCGGCTGCGGAAACCGGCGATTTCGGAGCAATTCGTTCGGCAAATGCCTGGGAAGGCGCTGCAACGGAACTCGGCTGGGATGCAATCGTCACGCGCAAGGAAACCTCTCCAGGTTGCGGCAGGGCATTGCTGAACAAGTTGCCCGGCAAACCTAAGCCGGCCAGATCGAATTTCAGGCTCAGGATCAGCGCATGGATCAGGCATGAAATCAGCAGCGCGTGCTCAACGCGCAAGTGCATCCGCCAGGTGCGCCGCGAAGCCGTCATCGCAGGAAATCAAATTCGTTGCGAAGATGCCCTGTACGCCTAAAAGGCATTCCAGGGGCCGTTTGTTGCCAGGGCCTGTCCCCAGATCGACGTATAGACGCTGCGGCCGAAGAAGAACGAGAGGCCCCAGACGAAGGTCTGGGGCGCCTGACTGATGGAACCGCCCAGATCGCTGAACGCGGTACTGGAAGCGCTGAACAACAAATCCGCATTGGCGATAGCAAAAGCAACCGGCGCAGTGTTTCCCAGGACATCGCTCATGGTGGCATTTCGTGCGACTGATGCGGCTCCTGGCGGGCAATACCAGCCGCCCATGGTGGCTGAACCGGATGAACTCTGGCAAGCCTGGGAAATACTGGGATCGTTGAAAAAGAAGGCGTTCGAGCCGCTGTCGATGTAGCTGTCCGGAAAGCTAGTCGAGCCCAGGCTGGTCGTGAAATATAGATAGCTGGGACTCGATGGATTGCTATCGGCCATGATGATCTTTGCGGCGGGGGCAATTTGATTGTTGCTGCGCGTGCCGATGCCGAACACCAGGCGCCCCGTGGCTACGCCGGCGCCCAGGACCGGCAGGGCGGGCAGGCTCAGTATCGTCCCGTTGTTGTCGGGTTGGGGATTGTTGTCGTTGGAAACAAAATGCACGACGGGATTCTGAGTTTGTTGGTCGGTGGTGACGGCGGCCGGTCGGCAATTCGCGGTAACGGTGTCGGGACACACGTAATACTGAATGTGAAATCCCGCATAGTTGAGCGGTGACGTGCAGCTCAGTCCACAATCGTAAGGCATCATGCCGATGCCGAGTATGCCATTGGCCTGCAAAGACGCGGCGGAGTTGAAGACGCTACCGCCGGCCGCGGCCAGGCAATCCGCTGGCACAGCGAGTGTTGCGCTGGCGGTGTCGTCAATGAGTTGGATGGGAATGGCCGAGGCCGTCTCACCGGCAATTTTGACGTCGGCTTGGGCCAAGGGTCCCCAGATTCCCCCGAGCACGAAGGGATAACACTCCACCGCAGTCCCGCCTGGCGTATTGAATTGCGCATTGGCCGCCAGGGTAAGCGCCGGCAATGACAAACTTGCGACGCTACTTTTCAGTACGCGCAAGCCGTAGGAACCGGTATCGAGAAAAACATGGTCGATGGTGACGCAATTGCTCGAGTTAATCGCGCAAACGCTGACCGTCACGTAGGGTATGTTCGCCGCACCCAGGGAGAAGCCCGTCGGACCCGAATCGACGACGACTTCGGTGGTATTGATGCCGGTCGGAGTGGTCAGAGAGACCGTGGTCCCCACGGACCCGGGCCCCAGTCCACCGCCGGAGTAGGTGGTAGACGACGAACTGCCGCCGCCACAGCCCGCGCAAATGGCCAGGACCAGCAGCACTGAGCCAAATAATCTAGCGCAAGGTTTCAGCATCGATGCCTACCGGGACCAGCGTCGGGACATAGGCCAGTCCGCCAAACGCGTTCATCCGGCCCGCCTGATGAACGACCAGGTCGGCCGTACGAATGGAACGCATCCGCTTGCTCGCCGCAACCCCGGAAGGCGCCCCCTGCGCTGCCGCGTGCGCGGCATATTGCGCGCCGAGCAAGGCCTCCAGATCCGGTTTCAGGCGAGTCCGCCAGGAAACCGCAAACACAATGCCGGAGGCATTGACATACTCCTTGATGCTGGAACCGTCAGGCAGGCTGATTTCATGCGTCGTCATAGTCCCGTTCGCACTCTGTTTGCGTACACCCTTGAAGCGCGCTTGATCGGTTTGCACCGTATCCGCACCGGCACCCAGGACCGCTTTCGCCTCGACTGCCGGCAACAGGGCGCCGCAGGCTGCGGCAAAAAGCCAGGGCCGGAGCGTCGCGCAGCAGGGGAATCGCGATCGATTCATTTCGAGGCCTCGGTCATTTCCGGCTTCGGTCCTTTTCCGTCGGTGGCCACAGGCGCCTCCGGAGAATTGCCGGACAGTTTTTTCGCCTGCGCGATGCTGGCGTCCACCTGACGCAGAAAAGCCGGATCGGTCGATACCGCACGCGCCTGCTCCAGATAAGCAATGGCCTGCGGGTAATTCTGCTCTTCGATGCTGGCGTAGCCTGCCAAGACCAGGGCCTTGGCATTCCTGGCATCGATATTCAGCGCCCGCTTCAGCAAAGCCCGTGGTTCTCCCTTGAACGAACGGCCGTTGAACACGGCCAGCGCATCGGCATAATCGGCCAGCACTTGCGCATCCTTGGGCAGCAGCGCCGCCAGCTGCGCATAGGCCTTGGCTGCCTCGGCGAATTGCCCGAGCATCTCGTTCGAGTGCGCCAGCATCGCCCAAGCCGACGGGTTCTTCGGTTCCCGCTGCGTCTGGCTGGCCGCTTGGGCGATCATGCGCTCCAGTTGTTCGTCGGACAGAGGTTTGAGTGGCTTGGCTGGTTCGCCGTGCGCCTGCAATGCGCTATTCTTGCCGGCCTCAGGCGCAGCTGCCTTCGGCAAACCGGCATGGCCGGTAACATAAAGGTATGCGGCTCCGGCCAGTGCCGTCAGCAGCAGCGCCAGGGCAGACCAGATTCTGCGCGGCTTATAGTTCTCCGATGAAGAGTTCAACTGATGTCCTTTCGAACTGCAGATGCCGGCATTAGCATGGCGCGGTTAGAACAGTTCATAGCGCAAGCCTATGTAGAAAAATACCGAATTGCTCGTGGCGTTGTTAGTGAGCCCCTGGATCGTCGAATGCTCGATCATGGCTTCACTGGTCAGGCTCAAGCGTTTCGAGAAGTTGTAGGAGCCGCGCAATCCCGGGGTGACGCGGGTCATGCTGGAACCCAGCGCATCGCGCTGCATATAGAGGCGCAGCGAGGGTTCCATCGTAACCTTGTTGTCGGCGAAGCCAGTGAGATTGTTGTAAGCCAACTGGATGCCATGAAAGAACGGCGTCGTCATCACGGTCAGGTTGAAATTGTTGATGTCGCGTTTGGAATAGAGGTTCGTACCGGTGAATTGCAGCGAGAATCCTTGCTGCCCTCCGGTCGCAGGTGTCGCCGCGAAATTGCCCACCGCCGGCAAGGCCCCGATATCGCTATAGCGGATGTCGCCGGTCGCCTGCCACTTCTCGCTCACGGGTCGCGAAGCGCTGAACAAGATCTGCCGGGCCTGAGCGCTGGTCGCCTTGGCCGTGGTTAGCACCTCTTCCAGGGTCATCATTTGCAATAGGGTTTTCAGGGAAACCGCCCCGGTGCTGATCAACGCGTTGGTCGCCTCCAGCGACGGCGCTTTCCGGGAATCGAGCAGCACGGTATAGGTCGTTTGCCCACCGCCTTGCAGCGAGCCCTGCAAAGACACGGCATTGACCGCGCGGAACAGTTCGTCGTAGTCGAGCAAGCCATACATCGAGCCCCGCTCGTTGGCATAGTGCACCTCGGTACCGATGGCGCGGCGATTGACGATGCCCTCCGTGGTCTGCTCGATGATGTACATGTCCCCGCCCAAATTCGGCGTGATCGCGTCAGCCTCGACCATGCCCGCGAGCATGACTTCCGCAGGGGCCGTAACCAACGGATTGGCCGGCACGCCGCCCATCAGATTCACGCGGATTCCCGGACGGACCGGATAGGACAGCGAGACGCCGTCGAACAGGCCGAGCAAGCCGCCGTTGATCGGCGACTGCCGGCCCAGCCTGACAGCCAGTCCGTTGTCCTTCTGCCGGTAATCGACATATGCGGCATTGAGGATGCTCGGATTCTGTGACTTCGTCGATAAATTGGCCGATCCGGTGCCCCGGAGAACGGCCCGGATATCGGAAGCATCCGTGGCATAGCGCGCGCCGAGATCGATATTGGTCACCAGCGCCGACTCCGTGGTCTTGGACAGCGTCGCCTGATCGATCCCCGAGACCAGATTTACCAGCGACTGGGTACGCGACTTGCCGCCGAAATAATACTGCGCAATGTTGCCGGTATATTTGACGCCGGGCCCCGGGCCCGGCGCGGGAACCGCGCCTCCCCGGGGGGCGGTCGGTTTCTCGGGCAGGGCCCCCATCGAGGCGAGCCGCTGCGCCACTCGCTGCGCGCCTTCGCCGACGTTAAACAGTTTCAGGTAAAGCTCGTACTCCATCTTTGCCCGGGCCAGATCGCCCGAGCGCTCCCAGGCAAGCCCGATCAGTTCCTGGGCATCCTGCGTTTCCGGATTGGGCGGCAGCAACAGCAACTGGTTGAACTGGGCGATCGCGGCTGCGTAGCTGCCCTTGCTCAAGGCTTCCCTGGCCGAAGCCATCAGTTCCTGTGCACGCTTGTCCGTGTCGCCAGTCACCACCGGCGCGTTGGCTTGTCCGGTGGGTAGCGCCAGCGCGGCATCCTTCGCTGCGTCTAGCTGAGGCAGCACCGGGAGAGACCGGCCCCGGCCGACGAAGACGATATCGATCGTTCTTGCATTGGCTCCCTGATGCGCCCGCACCGGCGTCTCTTCGCTGATCTGCATGGTCATTTGCCTCATGCGGACATTCGGCGTCTGCGGCGCATCCAGTACCAGAGTGAAACCGGGCGCAGCCCCGGTCGCCTCCACGCGCCGGGACTCCGAGGTACGCTGCGTCTGGGACGCTTCGTCGGGAGCTAGGAGCTCGATCTGGAATTGAATCAACCGGGTTGGTGCGACGGTGCTTTGCTGCACCAGTCTCACCGCCCCGATAAAGCTGACGTGGGCCACCGCATCGTCGCCACGGACAGCCACGACGACATCGTCCAGGGTTTGCGCCACCGCCTGACAGGTCAGTGCCGCGAATACGCTGACAAATAGCCAACGGATGATCGTGTCTCGCTTAAGCATGATGGCCGGCTCCCTCCCTGAAGTTCATGGGACTGTTCTGACCGGCACGGGGCTAGGACGATTGTTGCCCCGCATCTGCCGCGGAATCAGTTCACCATTGGTGACATGGCAGCTCACGCAAGTGAACTTGCCCACCTGAGGCTGATAGGACGGCGATATATGAGAATACGAGACCGGAACCCAGGTCACGGTACGATGGCAGGCATCGCAGGACTTTGCCGTGACGAAATGCCCCGCCGGCTTGCCCTTCACCACAGCGCTGTTGTGGCAGCTTTGGCACTGCCCGGGGATCACCCCCTGGTGATTGAACTGGGCCGGCTTCCACGCCGTGGTGCGATGGCAGGAATCGCACGACAACCGTGACAGCAAATGTCTGGCCGGCATTCCCTGGGCCATCTGACCGTTGTGGCAAGTCTGGCACTGCCCGGGCAGTACGCCCGTATGAGTGAACGCCGACAGGTTGCCCTGGAATAGCGCCGAGGTGACCAAGCCGATGCCTGGCAGGAAGCGCTGATTGAGAGGATTCAAGGCCCCCCGCAGCACCGGGCGCACCCGCGCTTGACCACTGAACTGGCTGTAGGACTTGTTGTGGCAGGCCGTGCAGTCCTGGCCGGCTGCGCGGCCGTGGTGGCTGGTCGAACCCGGCGTCTTGATCGTCACGCCGTACCAGACGTACGGGTACTCATGGCAGCTCTCGCAAGTCGCCGCGCCAACGGCGGTGTGCGCCGCGGTATTGCCTTTCATGTTCATGCCCACGAAGGAAGTGAACACCGTCGCCGAATGGCATTTCTCGCAGCTGATGCCCACGGTCGGCACATGGGTGGAGGCCGATGGCGCGGTCGGCGAGCCCCCGGCGGCCAGTGGCGTGACCTTCGGCTGGTAGGTTACCGGCGGCGGTGAGGCGCAGGCCGCCTGCGTCGTGCAGCCCGCGAACGGTCCAGCGCCGGCACCGGCGGAATGACAGGTGATGCAGCCGCTGCTGATGCCGGTATGCAACGCCGTGGTGCTGGCAAGCCCGGCGATCGAGAAATCGCCGGAGACGAGGTGGCAGGTTGCACAGGACTGGGTCGTCGGGATATGGCCGGTCGGCTTGGCGGCACCGCTGAAATAGTTGGTCCCGGTGTGGCACAGCGAGCAGTCGCCGGTGGCCGGATGCGCTGCATCGGCGATGTTGTAGGTCCCCGCCGCCGCCTTCGGCCGCGTCTGGAAGCCGGTGTATTGCGCACCGCTGGTCAGCACCGTCGGGGCGATCGGATACGCCGTGACCCCCATCCAGACATAGTTCGTGTCGTGGCAACTCGAGCACCCCGAGGTGATCCCCGTGTGGATCTGCGTCGTCGTCGGCGCCGGTGTCGCGAACAGCGTCCCCGGCGCACTCTTCGTCGCCGACGCCGCCACCAGACCACTCGGCACCGTCCCCAGGTGACAGCTCTCGCAGGCCGCCGTCGTCGGCAGGTGATTCGCCGGCGGCCCGACGATCACAAAGTTCGCCGCGGGAATCGCAAACCCCGCCACCACGTTCGCCGCATGGCACTGCGCGCAGTTCCCCGTCGTGCTCGG
>CAILCO010000010.1 GCA_903832735.1 uncultured Sterolibacterium sp. | reverse complement strand
TTCCTGTTCGGCGACATCCAGGCTGAGCGCCAGGTTGAACTGCAGGGTGATCACCGAGGCGCCGCCCGAACTGGTCGACGACATCTGGTTCAGTCCCGGCATCTGGCCGAACTGGCGCTCCAGCGGGGCGGTGACCGAGGACGTCATGACGTCCGGGCTGGCGCCGGGGTAAAGCGTGACCACCTGGATGGTCGGGTAGTCGACTTCGGGCAGCGCCGACTTCGGCAGCATTCGGTAAGCCAGCGCGCCGGCCAGCAGGATCGCAACCATCAGCAGCGAGGTCGCGACCGGCCGCAGGATGAACGGGCGTGACAGGTTCATCGCTTTACTTCGCTGGACCTGTCGCGTCCGGGCGTCGGCGTCCGCTGCCGCTGCCACTGCCGCCGGCGGCTTTGGCATTCTTGGCGTCCTTCACCGCCACTTCCACTTTCGCGCCTTCGCGCAATTTGTCGGCGCCGTCGATCACCACCGACTCGCCGGGCATCAGCCCTTCGTCGATGGAGGTGCTGTCGCCCTCGGTGATGCCGACCTTGACCAGACGCAAGCTGACCGTGCGATCTTCCTTGAGCACATAGACATAAGTCCCCTGGCTACCGCGCTGCACGCCCGCCGAGGGAATCAGCGTGACGCCGCGCCGGGTATCGAGCAGGAGCATGGAATTGACGAACTGATTCGGGAACAGGGCGTAATCGGCGTTGGCGAATTGCGCCTTCAGCTTGACGGTTCCGGTGGTGGGATCGATCTGGTTGTCGACCGTCAGCAGTTGACCGCTGGCCAGCTTGCTTTTTTGCGCCCGATCGTAGGTGTCCACGACCAGCTTGTTGCCCGCCTGCAGCTTCTGCATGACCGCGGGGATGCTGTCCTCGGGGATCGAGAAGACCACCGTGATCGGCTGCAATTGCGTCACGATGACGATACCGTTGGCGTCGCTGGGCTGGACGATATTGCCCGGATCGACCTGGCGCAGGCCGACGCGCCCGCTCAGGGGCGAAGTGATGTTGCAGTAGATCAGGTTCAGTTTCTGGCCATCGATCGCCGCCTGGTCGACCTTGATCTGCGCCTCGTATTGGCGCACCAGCGCGGCCTGCGTGGCGAGTTGCTGCTCGGCGATGGAGTCCTGCTTGAACAGGGTGCGATAGCGCTCCAGATCGACCTGCGCGTTCTTGAGCAAGGCCTGGTCATGCGCCATGGTGCCTTCGGCCTGTTCCAGCAGCACCTGATAGGGGCGGGGATCGACGATCGCGAGCAGTTGTCCGGCCTTGACGGTCTGACCTTCCTTGAACAGGACCTGCATCAACTGGCCGGCGACATGCGCCTTGATGGTGACGGAAGCGAACGGCGCCACCGCACCTAGCCCTTTCAGATAGACGTTGATGTCGCCGGTCCTGGCGGGGGCGACGACGACCACCGCGCTACCCTTGCCGCCGCTGCGCTGCCGACCGCCGCCAGGTGTAGCGGCATCCTGCGGGGCCGAGTCTGCGGACGGTTTCAGAAAATAATAGCCGCCGCCGGCTGCCAGCGCGACCAGCAGCAGCCATAGCCACCAACGCCGAGACCAAGGTTGGCGCAAGCTGCTCCGCGCTGTTGCTCTGTCGTGTTCATTCAGCAGTACTGAGGGTGTCTTGGTCATCGCATTTTGGGGCGTTTCGGCAAGTGCGGAATACTACACCAGCGACACCGTGGCGCCTGTTGCGAAATGTCTCCGGCGGCTGGCAACTGATTACAAAATGTTCCCATCATGGTCGTCGCCGGAACGATCAAGCTGCCGTCGAAACTGCGCTGACTGCCGATGTTCCCGCGCCGTCGTCGGCGCCGCAGAATCCACTTGACTTGTAATGATCGATCGATCATTCTTCGTGCCGCAAGGAATCACCCGCAGCGACGATTGGAGACCCCATGAAGCAAATCAAGGTGGGCATCATCGGCACCGGCTGGTGCGGCGGCATTCGCGCCGATACCTGTGCCGCCAGCCCCTATGTCAGCGAATTGCATATCGCCGAAGTCAAGGCAGACAGGTTGGCGGAAGTGGCCGGCAAGACCCGTCCGCTGACCGCGACCGCCGATTACCGCGACCTCCTGGCCAATTCCGAGATCGATGCGATCATTATTTCGGCAACACCCGAGATCCTGCATTTCCCGATGGCCAGGGAAAGCCTGCTGGCGGGCAAGC
Source organism: uncultured Sterolibacterium sp. (assembly GCA_903832735.1). Taxonomy (GTDB): domain Bacteria; phylum Pseudomonadota; class Gammaproteobacteria; order Burkholderiales; family Rhodocyclaceae; genus CAIYYX01. The sequence continues at coordinate 47,250 of CAILCO010000010.1, read as the reverse complement.
ATGTCTTCCTGGAGAAGCCGATCGCCGTGGAATTGTCGGAGGCGGATGAATTGATCGCGCTGGCCCGCGCCAAAGGCCTGTCCTTCACCATCGGCTATTCCCAGCGTTTCAATCCGAAGTTCGCCTATGTCAAGCGCTCGATAGACGACGGCACCATAGGCGAGCCGATCAGCGCGCTGGTCAGCCGGCACATCACGCGCGGCCTGGGCAACAAGATCACCGGGCGCGGCAAGCTCTCGCCCGCGGCCATGGAAGCGACCCATGACATCGACTTCGTGCTCTGGTGCTTTGCGCCCAGGAAGCCGGTGCGGGTCTATGCCCAGGAAGTGCGCAAGGTCATGCAAAAGACCGTCGACGCGCCGGATTGCGTCTGGATCATCGTCACCCTCGACGACGGCTCGGTGTTCACCATAGGCGCCGGCTGGGTGCAGCCGCCGGCCTATCCCAACTTCTCGTCGACCTGGATCGAGATGGTCGGCACCGAGGGCTCCATCCTGGTCGATGACACCCATCGCGACGTCGTCCTGAACACCATGCAAAAGGGCATCGTGCTGCCCTTGTCGACCATGCCGGGGGAGAAGGTCGCGCATGTCTATGCCGGACCGATGGAAGCCGAAACCATGCATTTCCTCGAGTGCATCGCCTTGCACCGGCAACCGCTGGTTACGGCGGAGCAGGCCCGGATCGTGATGCAGATCTATCAGGCGGCCGATCAATCGGCCCTGGAAAATCGTCCTATCGACATTGTCTGCTAGACGCGGGGCTGCCATGCATCCTATCGAACGCAAGCGCATCGGACTGGGCATCATCGGCGCCGGTCGGGTCGGCCTGATCCGCGGCGAAATCGCCGCGCGCTTCCCCCAGGTCGACTGGATCGGCATCGCCGAGATCGACCCCGAGCGGGCGGCGCTGGTCGCGGCCAAGGTCGGCGCCGATTTCGTCACCGACGATTACCAGAAGCTGCTGGCGCGCCCGGAACTGACGGCGGTGATCATCTCCACCGACGAGCATCTGCATGTCGATCCCATCCTCGCTTCGGTCGAGCGCGGCCTGGCGCTGATGATAGAAAAGCCGCTGGCGACCACGCTCTCCGACTCCGCCCGGGTGCTCGGGGCGATCGAAGCGCGCGGCGTCGATGCGGTGGTCGGCTACACCCAGCGCTTCCGCCAGCGCTGGCTGGTGGCCAAGGAAAAGGTCGGGACAGGCGCGCTCGGCCAGGTGACGATGGCCACGTCGCGTGGCTTCATGAACCGGCTGGTGGCGCTCGACAACTACAAGCGCACGCCGGACCCGAAGAAGATATCGCCGATGGTGATCTCCGGCACCCATGCCGTCGATGTGGTGATGTGGATCATGGCCGGACGCACCCCGGTCGAGGTCTATGCCCGTTCGGTAGACAAGGCGCTCGGACCCGAATGCGGCGGCACCGACGGTACGGCGGGGCTGATCACCATGGATGACGACAGCCTCTATCACCTTTCGATTTCCTGGGCGCTGCCGATCTCCTGGCCGGGCGCCGTGTATTCGCTGGAAGTCGGCATCGTCGGCACGGCGGGGGTGCTGACCATAGACGACACCCATCGCGACATCGTACTCGCGGTCGACCGTCCCCAGTCCGAAGGCTATGCGCCGGACAAGAGTCGCCTGGTGGACTTCATCGGCAGCTACCCGCCGGGCCATATCGCACTGGGCGAATTGCGCGGGCCGATGCGCGAGGAGACCATCTCCTGGCTGCTGCGCCTGTGCACCGGCCTGCCTACCCATCATGCCACGGCTGCGGAAGCGCATCAGCGCCTGAGACTGACCAAGGCCCTCGATCATTCGGCGCAGCGGCGCGCGCCGGTTCAGTTGTCTGGCAACGACGATTTCGACTAGGGGGATGGCAATGAGAACAATGCTGCTCGCGGCGCTGCACGCGGTTCTGCTGCTCACGTCGGCGCTGGCCGCGGCGGAAGATAATTATCCGCAAAGATCGATACGCCTGATCGTGCCGTTCGCGCCGGGCGGGGCATCGGACTTCACTGCGCGGATGATCAGCAAGGCGTTGTCCGAAGAACTGAAGCAAAGCATCATCGTCGAGAACCGGGGCGGGGCCGCAGGCAATATCGGCATGGAGGTGGCCGCCAAGGCAGCGGCCGACGGCTACACGATATTCCTCGGCAACGTCGGCGCGACGGCGATCAATCCCAGCGTCTTCGCCGGGACCTTGAAGATCAAACCGGAGCAGGATTTCATCGCCGTGACCCTGGTCGCCGACGTCCCCGATGTACTGGTGGTGACGCCTAGCCTGCCGGTGTCGACGCTCAGCGAATTCGTCGCCTACGCCAGCAAACGCAAGGGGGCGCTGAATTTCGGTTCGCCCGGCAGCGGCAGCCAGAATCGCCTGGAGATGGAAAGCCTGATCAAGGAAGCCAAGTTGAGCATGGTCCATGTCCCATACAAGGGCGGCGCCGGGCCGGCCATGATCGATCTGATCGGCGGGCAGACCCAGGTGATGTTCACGACCATGCCCTCGGCGATGTCGTTTATCAAGTCGGGTCGGGTCAAGGCCCTGGCCGTGACCTCGGCGCGGCGCCTGGCTGATCTGCCGGCCGTGCCGACCCTGGTCGAGCAGGGCTATCCGGCGATGGTCAGTTCCTCCTGGCAGGGCATCTTCGTGCCGCATGGAACGCCGTTGCCGGTGGTCAATCGCTTGTTCGCGGCGTTCACCAAGGTGATGGCGCAGCAGGCGGTCAAGGATGGCCTGGCGACCGGCGGCGTCCTCGCCGCGACCAGCGCCTCGCGCGAAGAGTTCGCCGCTTTTCTCAGCGCCGAAATTCTGCGCTGGGGCAAGGTGGTCCGCGAAAACAATATCACCGCCGATTGAGTTCGCTGCCGTCGCGCAGCATTCACCCAGGGAGCAAGCCATGAGCACGCGCAGAGAATTCATCAAGGACGCGGCTGTCGCAGCCGGCGTGGTGTTCACCGGCTGCGGCCTGCTCGCCGCCGCGCCGGCTTCCGCGCAGACGAGGCCGAAGCGCCCGCCGGTGATGATAGCCGGCAAGCGGATCAAGGCCATCGACGTTCATGCCCACTGCTTCATTCCCGAAGCGATGGCCCTCCTGGGCGACGAGGCGGCGGGGCTGTTCCCGCCGGTGAAAGGCGCGAAGGAACATTACATCGTGCTCGAGGAGCGCTTCGCCGGCATGGACGCGCAAGGCATAGACATGGAAGTGCTGAGCATCAATCCTTTCTGGTACCGCAAGGAGCGCGACCTCGTCACGCAACTCGTCAAGGTCCAGAACGAGAAGCTCGCCGAACTCTGCGCGGCCCATCCGCAACGTTTCGCCGCGTTCGCCTCGCTGGCCCTGCAGTATCCGGATCTCGCCGTGCAGCAGTTGGACGACGCAGTCAGGAAGTATGGACTGAAAGGCGCGGCCATAGGCGGCAGCGTGTCCGGTGTGGATTTCTCGGATGCCAAGTTTCATCCCATCTGGGCCAAGGCCGAAGAGCTCGGCGCGGTGCTGTTCATCCATCCGCAAAGCACGCCCGAGCTGGCCAAACGCTTCAAGGGCAACGGCTGGCTCTCTAACACCATCGGCAATCCGCTCGACACCACGATCGCGCTGCAGCACCTGATCTTCGAAGGCACGCTCGACAAGTTTCCCGGCCTCAAGGTCTGCGCCGCGCACGGCGGCGGCTACCTCGGTTCCTACGCGCCGCGCTCCGACCATGCCTGTTTCGTGTCGCCGCAGAACTGCGATGCGAACATCGTGCTCAAGAAAAAGCCGACCGAGTATCTGAACCAGCTCTATTTCGATGCCCTGGTGTTCACGCCCGAGGCGCTGCGCCATCTCGTCGCGCAGGTCGGCGCTGCCCAGGTGGTCATCGGCACCGACCATCCGATTCCCTGGGAAGAGCATCCGGTCGATCACGTCATGGCGACGACTAGCCTCAGCGACGCGGAGAAGATCGCCATCCTCAACGGCAATGCCCGGAAGCTGCTGGGGATCAAGGCCTAATCGTAGCGGCGTGTCGGCAACCAGGACGCACAGGGTGAGGCTGATGCGCAGGGGTTTGTTGCCGGTGGTGGCGCTCTGCGCCGCCACCCTGGCCGGCTGTGCCGCGGATGCGGTTCGCCAATCAGGGCTGGAAGGCATCGATCACATCGTCGTCATCTACGCCGAGAATCGCAGCTTCGATCACCTCTACGGCCGTTTTCCGGGCGCCGAGGGAATAGCCCAGGCCAGTGCAGAACAGATGACCCAGTTGGACCTGGACGGAAGACCTTTGCCGTATCTGCCGGCGACTTATTCGGGCGGAAAAGCAGTCGCAGGATTGCCGACCGCCGGACTGCCCAATGCCCCGTTCCGCATCGACGCGCCGCCGATAAACGGCCGCTTCGACCAGGTTCTGCCGAGCCCCTGGCATCTTTATTATCAGAATCGCGAGCAGATCGCGGGCGGCAGGAACAACAAATTCGTTGCCCTCGCCGACGTCGGCGCCTGGGTGATGGGCAACTTCGACGGCTCCAGGATGAAGGTCTGGAAATGGGCGCAGGAATATACGCTGGCCGACCACTTTTTCATGGGCGCATTCGGCGGCTCGTTTCTCAACCATCAATGGCTGATCTGCGCGTGCACGCCGCAGGACCGCGATGCCCCGGCGACGCTGCGGCCGACTCTCGATGCGCAAGGCAACCTGGCGAGGAAACCGGGTTCGCCGAAATCCGTACTCGACGGCCCGGTACAACTCCAGGACGGCAGGGCCAGTCCGGACGGCTACCTGGTCAATACCGCGCAGCCGCCTTACCAGCCGAGCGGCATCGTGCCCGCGCCGGGCAAACTCGATTATGCCGACCCGGCGCAACATCCGGCTCCGGCGCAGAACTCAAAGACCATCGGCGACACCCTTTCCGCGAAGTCGGTAAGCTGGGTCTGGTATGCCGGCGGCTGGAACGAAGCGCTCGCCGACGGCAGGCGCGAGCCGACTGAGAAGCGCGCGGTGATTTATGCGAGGGGGGCGGAGAGCCCGATTTTCCAGCCCCATCATCAGCCCTTCAATTATTTTGCCCGCTTTGCGCCCGGCACCGGCGATCGCGCCGCACATCTTCAGGATGAGCAGGAATTTCTCGCCGCTGCGGACCGGGGCACGCTGCCGCAGGTGGCGTTTCTGAAACCCGCGGGGCGCTATACGGAACATCCGGCATACACCGATCTGATGAGCGGCGACGAGCATATCGACATGGTGCTCACGCGGCTGAAAAACAGCCCGCAATGGCCGCATATGGCGGTCATCGTCACCTACGACGAGAACGGCGGTTTCTGGGATCACTTGCCGCCGCCGTCCGGGCCGGGCTGGAGCGATCGCTGGGGTCCCGGCACGCGCATTCCGACCCTGGTCGTCTCGCCCTATGCCAGACGGGGCTATGTCGACAAGACGGTCTATGACACGACGTCGATCCTGAAATTCATCACCCGACGCTTCGATCTCGAGCCCTTGCCGGGGGTGCGCGCCAACGCCGGCGATCTGAGCGGCGCTTTCGACTTCAGGCAGTAACTTTCTGGCGCGGCGCGGCGCACGCTTCCGGCAATAGCCGGCTCAATTCCGGCAGGCAGGCGCCGCAGCCGCTGCCGCATTGCAATTCATTGCGCAGTCCGGCTAGGCTGTCGCAGCCGGAGGCAATGGCGGCGTTTATCTGATCGACGGCGACGTCATGACAATTGCAGACGATGCGCCCGCGGGACGGCGGCGCATTGGGTATGCTGGCCATCGGCGCGAATAGCCAGCGGCGCAGCGGTTCCGCCGCCTGACCGGCGAGCATGGCGGCCTTGAGCCAGTCGCCCGCGGCCGTCTCGCCGAACAGCATGATCCCGCTGAGGCGTCCGTCCTCGATCAGGGCACGCTTGTGGATGCCTAAGCGGATGTCGTCGTACTGTAGCGGCGTCCGGTCCATTCCGGCAGCCGCTGCGATGGCCGCGAGCAGTTCCGCTTTCGGCTGTTCTGCGGCCGCCAGATGCAGGCAGAGGAGCGGCGAGTCGCGCCCGGACAAAGTAAGGCTGGCGTAGGCGAAATCCGCCAGCAAGCCCGATAGCGCGACGTCCCAGGCCAGCGCCTGCTCGGCAGCCGGTCCGGCCGCTGGTTTTGACAACTGCGCGCCGTTCGCCTGGCGCAGCAGCAGGCCGCGCCAGGGTAGATCGACGCGACTGATGCTGACCGCGGCATGCTTCAGTTCCGGCTGCTTCGAGTATGGATCGAGCGCCGGCGCGATCAACTCGTTGACGCCGGCATGGGATAGGCGGCGAGCGCCCCAGTGCATCGCCACGAAGACGTGGCCGGGCTTCTGCTCGATGGAGGCCCGCGCCGGCAGGACGACGTTCGCGCGCCGGGAAGAGACTCGAACCAGTTCGCCGGCACGGATGCCGCGGCGCTCGAGATCGGCCGGGTGCATGGTCACGCCGGGCAACTCGGCATGGTTCATCAACTGCGCCACCTTGCCGGTGCGGCTCATGCCGTGCCACTGGTCGCGCAGTCGGCCGCTGTTGAGATGCAGCGGATGACGCGCGTCGGTAGCTTCAAAGGTGGCGGCGAGGCTGATGGCGACGAAGCGGGCGCGGCCGTCGGGGGTGGCGAACTGCTTGTCCTCAAACAGCCGCAACCGGCCGCTGGCACTGCCCGCCGGCATCGGCCATTGCTGCGGACCCTGGGCTTCCAGCAGTTCGTGACTCATGGCCCCGATGTCGAGATCGCGGCCGACGGTGGTGGCGACATGCTCGCGGAATACTTCCGCGACCGAGGCGAAGGAGAACAGTCGCCGCGCATCCGCGCGACCGAGGTGTTGCCCCAGACACAGCGCGAAGTCCCGAACGATGAGCCAGTCGGCACGGGCCTGTCCGGGTGGCGCCAGCGCGGCACGGACGCGCGAGATGCGCCGCTCGGAGTTGCTCACCGTGCCTTCCTTCTCGCCCCAGGTGGCGGCCGGCAGGAGCAGGTCGGCATAGCCTGCGGTCTCGGTGTCGTTGTAGGCCTCCTGGAGCACCACGAACTCGGCGGCGGCCAGGGCCTCGCGCACGCCGGCCTGGTCGGGCAGGGATTGCGCGGGGTTGGTGCAGGCGATCCAGACTGCCTTGATCTTGCCTTGGCGCAAGGCCTCGAACATCTCGACGGCACTCTTGCCCGGCGTCCCGGGCAGGGCAGGGATGCCCCAGAGCGCGGCCATTTCGGCGCGATCGACGGGGTCTTCGGAATCGCGGTGGCCGCCGAGCAGATTGGCCATGGCGCCGACCTCGCGCCCGCCCATGGCATTGGGCTGGCCGGTCAGCGAGAAGGGTCCGGCGCCCGGTTTGGCTATCTGGCCGGTGGCCAGATGCAGGTGGATCAGTGCCGCCGCGTTGTCCGAGCCATGATGCGATTGATTGAGTCCCTGGCACCACAAGGAAAGGGCGGCAGGGGATTCTCCGAACCAGTGCGCGGCGGTGACAATATCCTCGGCACGGACGCCGCACAGGCGCGCCGCGGCAGCGGGCGTCAGCTCGCGCACGGCATCGCGCAGCGCCTCGAAGCCGGTGGTGTGCGCGGCTATAAAACGGCCGTCAATCAGACCGTCCCAGATCAGCACGTGGAGCATCGCCGCGAACAGGACGCAGTCGCTGCCCGGCTCGATCTGCAGGTGCAGGTCGGCGGCGGCGGCGGTATCGGTCTTGCGCGGGTCGATGACGATCAGTTTCAGTTCGGGTCGGGCCGCCTTGGCATCCTGCACGCGTCGGAACAGGACAGGGTGGGCGTAGGCGGTGTTCGAGCCGGCGATCAGGATGCACCCGGCCAGGTCGATATCCTCGTAGCAGCAAGGCGGCGCGTCGGCGCCCAGGGTGCGCTTGTAGGCCGAGACCGCGGAGGACATGCACAGGCGCGAGTTGGAGTCGATGTTGTTGGTGCCGACCAGGGCGCGCGCCAGTTTGTTGAAGACGTAGTAATCCTCGGTGAGCAACTGGCCGGAGACATAGAAGGCCACCGCATCCGGGCCATGTTCTTTGATGATCGCGGCGAAGCGTCCCGCGGCATGTTCCAGCGCCTCGCCCCAGCCGACCCGGGTACGCGGCAGGTCGCGCTCGGCTCTCAATTCGGGATGCAGCGCCCGCGTCGTCGCCAGCGTCGTCAGATGCAAGGTGGAGCCCTTGCTGCAGAGCCGGCCGGCATTCGCCGGATGATCAATGTCGCCGCTGACCTCGGTGATCCGGGCGCCGTCGTGTGCGATCACCACGCCGCAGCCGACGCCGCAGTAACAGCAGATCGAGCGCACCTGCCGCAGCGCCGTCATGGGCGGCAGAGCAGCACTTGACCGGCCTCGACCATCGTCTCGTGGCGCCTGACGCAGCCCTGGTCCGGGGCGACGGCCCGGCCGCTATCGAGTTCGATCAGCCAGTTGTGCAGCGGGCAGGTGACCCGGTCGCCGGCGACTATCCCCTGGGAGAGCGGGCCGCCCTTGTGCGGACAGCGGTCGTCTACGGCAAAGACGCGGTCGTCGGCGGTGCGGAACAGGGCGATGTCGCAACTGCCGGTCTTGACCACGCGACTGCCCAGACGCGGGATGTCCTCCAGGGCACAGACGGGTTTCCAGACACTCATGAGTTTCTCCAAATACAAAATTCAAAATGCTTTTTTGAATTAAACCGACAGCGCTTCGAACTCGCGCCTGGCCGGGCCGGAAATTCGTTCCGTCCAGGGATCGGGCGTGTCCTGCAAGGCGTAGAGCAGGCGTTGGTAAAGCGCGCGGCGGCCGGCGGTATCTTCGACGATGCGCTGCTTCAGGTAATCGAGGCCGACGCGCTGGAGGTAATGCACGGTGCGGTCGAGATAGTAGGCTTCCTCGCGGTAGAGTTGCAGGAAGGCGCCGCTGATTTCCCTGACCTCTTCGTCGCTGGCGACCTTGCAGAGAAACAGCGCGACCTCGGTCTTGATGCCGCCATTGCCGCCGACATAGATTTCCCAGCCGGAGTCCACGCCGATCACGCCGATATCCTTGATCCCCGCCTCGGCGCAGTTGCGCGGACAGCCTGATACCGCCAGCTTGACCTTGTGCGGCGACCACATGCCGAACAGCATCTTCTCCAGGGAGACGCCCATGGCCATCGACTGTTGCGTGCCGAAACGGCAGTGCTCGGTGCCGACGCAGGTCTTGACGGTGCGGATCGACTTGCCGTAGGCGTGGCCCGAAGGCATCCCCAGGTCGGCCCAGACACCGGGCAGGTCTTCCTTCCGGATGCCGAGCAGGTCGATGCGCTGGCCGCCGGTGACCTTCAGCGTCGGCACCTGGTATTTCTCGGCGACGTGGGCGATCCGGCGCAATTCGTCGGGCGTGGTCAGCCCGCCCCACATCCGCGGCACCACGGAGAAGGTCCCGTCCTTCTGGATGTTGGCGTGGGCGCGTTCGTTGATGAAGCGCGACTGTGGATCGTCCATGGCCTCGTGCGGCCAGGTCGAGATCAGGTAATAGTTGAGCGCCGGCCGGCAAGTGGCGCAGCCGTTGGGCGTTCGCCATTCGAGGAAGTGCTGGGTGTCGGCAATCGAAAGCAGCTTGTTGTCGCGGATCGCCTGGCGCACCGTGCCGTGGCTGTAGTCGGTGCAGGCGCAGAGCGCCTTGTCGGCGCGCGAGGCCGGCTTGTAGGCGCCGCCGACGGTGGAGGCGAGGATCTGTTCGACCAGGCCGGTGCAGGAACCGCAGGAGGAGGATGCCTTGGTGTGTTTCCGCACCTCGTCGAGAGTGAATAGTCCATGTTCCCGGATGGCCTTGACGATGCTGCCCTTGCATACGCCGTTGCAGCCGCAGATTTCCGCGCTGTCGGCCATGCTCGCGGCATTGCTGCCGCCGGCGTGGCCGGCGTCGCCGAGCGAGCTTTCGCCGAACATCAAGCGGGCGCGCATTTCGCCGACCGGCGCGGCGTCCTTGATCAGGCGGAAATACCAGGCGGCGTCGGCGGTATCGCCGATCAGCACGGCGCCGATCAGCTTCTCGCCCGACACCACGAGCTTCTTATAAACGCCGCCGACCCGGTCGTGGAGGACGATCTCCTCGCAGTCCTGGCCGCCCATGAACTCGCCTGCGGAGAAGACGTCGACGCCGGTGACCTTGAGCTTGGTGGACATCGCCGAACCACTGTAGCGCCCGATGCCGAAGTTGGCGAGATGGTTGGCGCAAACCTTGGCCTGTTCGAACAACGGCGCGACCAGGCCGTAGATCGTGCCGCGGTGGCTGACGCACTCGCCGACAGCGTAGATGCGCGGGTCGTAGGTCTGCATCGTGTCGGAGACGACCAGGCCACGATTCCTGCCCAGCCCGCAATGCAGGCCTGCTGCCTCGGCCAGCTGGGTATTGGGGCGGATGCCGGTGGCGACGACGACCAGGTCGGCGGCGATCTCCACGCCATCCTTGAGCCGCACCGCGCCGACCCGTTGATACGCGCCGTCCTTGCCGAGCAGCGCCTCGGTCGCAGCCGACAGGAGGAAGCGCAGGCCGCGCGCTTCCAGGGACATCTGCAGCATGTCGGCGGCGGTCTTGTCGAGTTGCCGTTCCATGATCCACTCGGCGAGGTGCACCACGCTCACCTCCATGCCACGCAGCCTGAGTCCATTGGCCGCTTCCAGGCCGAGCAGGCCGGCGCCGATGACCACCGCATGGTGGTGCTGTGCCGCCGCGCTGATCATCATTTCGGTGTCGCTGATGTCGCGGTAGGCGACGACGTTGGCCAGATCGTTGCCGGGGATCGGCGGAATGAACGGCGTCGAGCCGGTAGCCAGGAGCAGGCGATCGTAGTCTTCTTCGCTGCCGTCCGCAGCGATCACCTTGCGCCGGATGCGGTCGATCTTCGTCACCGTTTTGCCGGCATAGAGGGTGATGCCGTGATCGCGATACCAGTCCAGATCGTTGAGGACGATGTCGGACAAAGTCATCTCGCCGGCCAGCACCGGCGAGAGCAGGATGCGGTTGTAGTTGCCGTGAGGCTCGGCGCCGAACACGGTGATCTCGTAGAGATCGGGCGCGAGTTTGAGGAGTTCCTCGACGGTGCGCATTCCCGCCATGCCGTTGCCGACGACCACCAGTTTTTGCTTTTTCATGTCAGGCCTTTCATAGTCCTGCCGCCGGGCCGCCCCAAGGCGGGACAGCCAACCGTCTGCGAGCGAAGTGAGCCGGAGTCACCCCCTTCCGGGGGGAGGGGGCTGGGGGGTAGGTTGTTCATACTATGCGGCGTGCTGCAACTGCTTGTGATACAGAAATTCGAGGATGGCCGCGCGGCATTCGGCATAGCGCGGGTCGTGCGCCAGCGCCAGGCGGTCGCGCGGCCGCGCCAGGCCGACTTCGAGGATCTCGCCGATGCTGGCGGCGGGGCCGTTCTCCAGCATCACCACCCGGTCGGAGAGCAGCACCGCTTCGTCGACGTCGTGCGTCACCATCACGGTGGTGGCGCCGGTACCGGCGACGATGCGCAGCAACTCGTCCTGCAGGTTGGCGCGGGTCAGGGCGTCCAAGGCGCCGAATGGCTCGTCCATGAGCAGGATCTTCGGCTCCATGGCCAGGGCCCGGGCGATGCCCACGCGCTGTTTCATGCCGCCGGAAATCTCGTTGGGAAACTTCGCCTCGGCGTGCGTCAGGCCGACCAGCGCCAGCGTTTCCTCGGTGCGCTTCTTCAGCTTCGCAGCACCTTCCTTGCGGCCGAATACCCGTTCGACGCCGAGATAGACGTTGTCGAAACAGGTCAGCCAAGGCAGCAGGGAATGATTCTGGAAGACCACCGCGCGCTCCGGTCCCGGTCCGGCAATTTCCCGGCCGTCGCAGAGCAGGATGCCGGCGGTCGGCAGCGTCAGGCCACTGATGAGATTCAGCAGGGTCGACTTGCCGCAACCGGAGTGGCCGATCAGGGTGACGAATTCGCCTTCCCGGATGGTCAGGTTGATCCCCGTGAGTGCCGTATAGCTGCCCTGCTTGGTGGTGAAGCTCATCTCGGCGTTTTCAATCTGGACGATTTTCTTCATGACGGGCTCCTAAGCATTGTCGTGGGTGCAGCGCCGGGCAATGACGATCAGCGCCTGTTCGAGGATCAGGCCGACGATGCCGATGACGAAGATGGCGATGATGATGTGCTCGACCTTGAGGTTGTTCCATTCGTCCCAGATCCAGAAGCCGATGCCGACGCCGCCGGTGAGCATTTCCGCGGCGACGATGACCAGCCACGCGGTGCCGATGGACAGGCGGATGCCGGTGAGCATGTAGGGCAGCACGGCCGGAAAAAGGATCTTGGTGAAGATCTTCCACTCGGACAGATCGAGTACCCGTGCGACGTTCATGTAGTCCTGGGGAATCCGCTTCACACCCTGCGCGGTGTTGAGGATCATCGGCCAGATCGAGCAGATGAAGATGGTCCAGGTGGCCGCCGGATCGGCCCTCTTGAACACCAGCAGGCCGATCGGCAGCCAGGCCAGCGGTGACACCGGACGGAGCAGGCCAATCAGCGGATTCATCATGCCGGCGAGGAACTCGAAGCGGCCGATCATGAATCCCGCCGGGATGCCGACCGCGGCGGCGAGGCCGAAGCCGATGGCGACGCGACGCAGCGAGGAGAGGATGTTCCAGCCTATGCCCTGGTCGTTCGGTCCGTTCTGATAGAACGGGTGGGCGAAGATCTTGAGCGCCTCCTGCCAGGTCGCCAGCGGTCCGGGCAGGCCGCTGGCGTAGAGCGTCGCGGCATGCCAGAGCGCGATGAACAGCACGATGCCGAGCGCCACCGGCACGAGCGGCTGGAGCGGGCTCGCCAGCGTCCGGCCACGCGGCGTGGCCGGGCTGGTCGTTGCGGCGGCAGGCGCTGCTATCGTCATCTTGCGCGGCGCTGCCGGCGGGGCAGGGGCTGGAACGGGCTCGGTGCTTGGCGCAAACTCGTCGATGCGTACTGCATGCATGATGTTCTCCTTCATGGCAAGACTCAGGCCTTGATCTTGAAGCCAGCGGCGTACTTCTTCGGGTCTTTGCCGTCCCAGACGATACCGTCGATCAGTTTGCTGGTCCGGATCTCGCTTTTCGGCAGGCCGACGCCGGCAGCGGCAGCGCCCTGCTTGTACAGGTCGATGCGGTTCACTTTCCGCGCCACGGCGAGGTAATCGGGATCTTCCTTGAGCAGTCCCCAACGCTTGTGCTGGCTCAGGAACCACATGCCGTCGGAGAGGTAGGGGAAATTGACGGCTCCGTCGTTATAGAATTTCATGTGGTTCTTGTCGTCCCAACTCCGCATTTGACTACCTGTCAGGCCGTTCTCGTAGCGGCCGAGCATGCGCGCGACGATGACCTCGGCCTCGGTATTGACGTAGGACTTCTGGGCGATCGTCTCGGCGGTCTTCTGCTTGTTGGCGAGCGAGGCGTCGATCCAGCGGCCGGCCTCGAGGATCGCGGCGATCATGGCGCGCGCGGTGTTCGGGTTTTTCTCCGCGAACTCGGCGGTGGTGCCGAGCACCTTCTCCGGATGGTCGGTCCAGATCTCCTGCGTGGTCACCGCGGTGAAGCCGATCTTGTCCACGATGGCGCGGTTGTTCCAGGGTTCGCCGACGCAGAATCCATCCATGTTGCCGACGCGCATGTTGGCCACCATCTGCGGCGGCGGCACGGTGATGGTCTTGACGTCCTTCAGCGGATTGATGCCGTTGGCCGCCAGCCAGTAGTACAGCCACATGGCGTGCGTGCCGGTGGGGAAGGTCTGGGCGAAGGTGTATTCGCGTTCCTTCTTCGCGACCACTCTGGCCAAACTGGCGCCGTCGACGACGCCCTTGTCCTTCAACTGGTTCGAGAGGGTGATGGCTTGGCCGTTGTGGTTCAGGTTCATCAGCACCGACATGTCTTTCTTCGGCCCGCCTATGCCTAGTTGCACGCCATAGACCAGACCGTAGAGCACATGGGCGGCATCGAGTTCGCCATTGACCAGTTTGTCGCGCACCGAAGCCCAGGATGCTTCCTTGCTCAGGACAATCTTGATGCCGTACTTCTCGTCGAACTTGTTGACCGCCGCCATCACCACCGAAGCGCAATCGGTGAGCGGAATGAAGCCTATCCGCACTTCCTTCTTTTCCGGCGCGTCCGAGCCTGCGGCACGGGCGCCGCCGCTCGCCGCAAGGCCGGATATGCCGGCGAGCGCGGCGCCGCCGAGCAGCACCGAGTTGCGCAGGAATTCGCGGCGGCCGTACCTGGCGAGAAGATCGTCTGTGGTGAAATCAGTCCTGTCCATGCTCATCTCCCATTGCCTGAAAGGAAAAAAGGCGTCACGTATCCAGCGATGCTGGAAACGGACGCCTTTGTCTCGTGCCGGGACGCCATTGCCCCGACCATGAGCAAGCTATTGCAATAACGGTGCCAGTACCTCTATCGTGCAGCGAAAGCCTATTGCCTGCAGGCATTCAGAGAGATTGCGGGAAGCTGTAGCGAGTCCGGCGATGAATTGCGGCCGCACTGTTGCAGTGCGGTATGAACCCGGGCGCACCACGAAGGGGTGGTTCTGCCGCTTAGAGCAGGAGCCTGGCCATATCGACGACGTCCTTCGCCGCAGCCGCCAGTTGCTGGCTGCGATCCATCGCCAGGCGGCGCAAGGCGACATAAGCGGCGTCCTCGTCGAGGCCGCGGCTTTTCATCAGGATGCCCTTGGCGCGATCGATCAGTTTGCGGTCGGAGAGTTTTTTCGTCGCCGCCAGGAGTTCCTGTTTCAACGCTTGGTGCGCTTCGAAGCGGGCGACGGCGACGGCGATCACCGGCTGCAGCCGTCCCGGTTCCAGCCCGTCGACGACATAGGCGGCGACGCCGGCGCGGATGGCGCTGCGGATCGTCTCGTTGTCCGATTCCTGAGCGAAGATCAGCACCGGGCGCGGCATGTCGCGTTCCATGATCGCCAGGTGTTCGAGGGTGTCGCGCGAGGGGGCTTCGGTGTCGATGAGTATGACGTCGGGGCGGATCCGCGAGACCTGCGCCGCGAGATCGTTGCTGTCGGCGAGCACCGCCACCACCTGATGCCCGGCCAGCGCGAGGCCGGCGCAGATATCGCCGGCCCGGCTGTTCAGTTCGTCGATGACGAGAATTTTTAAGATGGCGGAGATCACGCCGGCAAAACAGCAATCACCATGCCAGTACGCGCTTAACCCCAGTCGTCGCCGCCACCGCCGCCGCCGGAACTGTCGTCCCAGGAGCCGCCGTCATTGACCCCGAAGTCGGCGCCGCCCATGTCGCTGTTCGCCGGGGAATCCCACGAGTCGGCCAGCGGCGTCTGCGCAGGGTTACTGCTGCCCCGGTTGCCATCGGTAAAGTGGTGCATCAGGGCTTCGCCCGCGACCATGCCGGCGCCGAGCGCCGCGCCGGTGGCCAGACCGCCCATGATTCCCGAGCCGATGCCAGAGCCTGCTCCGCCCATCGGCGGCGCCATGCCGCCGGGACCCCAAGCTTGCCCGGCGGCAGGAGCGGCGCCGCTTCCCTGGGGCGCATAGCCCGAATTCATGGCCGCAGGGAAGACATTGGCGTTGCGTCTGCTCATGGAACGAGCAAAGAAAATGATGGCCGCGATCAGGCCGCCGCCGAACAGCAGCATGCCCCAGGGGATTCCGCCCGACGCTGCCGCTGGCAGGGCATGCGGTGCGGCGGACAGCCGGGATGCGGCCGGCGGCGAACTGATGCGGCTCCTCAGCGATTCGACGGCCTGAGGTTTTTCAAACGGCAATCCGGGCGCCAGGCGTTCGGCAGTATTCAACTCCGCGCCGGCTCGTGCCAGCTGTCCTTGCCTGGCCAGCAGTTCCGCCTCGACGAAATGCGCTTTGGCACTGTTGGGATGGTCGCGCAGGACGATATCCATCATCGCCTGCGCTTCAGTCAAGCGGCCCGCCTGTGCGGCCTCATAGACCTGGTGCAGGGTAGGGTCTTCGGCGGCGAGCGAAATGTTGGTGAAACCCAGCAAGGCCAGAAAGCTGAAGCTGATGAAGAACTTTTCTAACATGGTTTGACTCCTGTTGATTTCCTGGCGCATATGGGGACGCAAGGGGAAAGTTCAAGTGACCTCTAGGCAGCCTAGTCCGACAAGGTAAGTGGAAAACCGTTCCAATACAACGAATCATGCTGACGTAGTGGTTGATTTTAGTTAGAGGCTATGCTAGTGTCACTTCAAGTGTAAAGGATTTCAGGCTGGAAGTTCGTCCGAAATCGGGTCCGGGCATCGCTGGTGGAGAATTTTCCTATGGCAATTTCTACTCAGTCCGTCGCAAATTCCGCGGTTACGCCAAATTCCGTGCGTGTTCTTGCGAACGCTCGCCCGGCAGCTTTGAGCTATGCCGATGCCTTGCTGACTGCGCTGACCCAGATCGATGTTTCGGGGCTGGTGATGAGCCCTCTGACCGTCACGGAGCCCGCAGCAGGCGTGGGCAATTCCGCCGTGGATGCGCAAGCGACGCCGGACGTCTATACCGCTCCGGCCGCAAGCAGTCCGACTACCAATGCACCGACGAGCAGCGCCGCGATGGTGGCGACACCCGCGGCGACGGACCTGGCTGTTGCGCCACCGGCCGTTAGCGCTTCCGCAGCGGGCTACTTCGACGCCAATGGCTCGCTGCAAGGCTTGTTGGTAGAAGCTGCCAGTCAGGCCGTGAGCACCGTGGCGACCGACCCTACCTACGCCGCAGCCGCTGCTGCGCATTACGCGAGTGCGGGCGCCATGCATTTCCCGAGCAACGATTCGCAATATCCCTTGCCCAGGATCCGCAGCCCACTCATCCCGCCGGTCATGCCAACCCGGGACAGCAAGGACCTGGCGCCTTCTTAGCAGCGTAGGCTTGATCGACCTGCCGGCGATTGCAGCGGCGCTGCTGCTGCGCTTCAGTACTCGCTCGCTTGGGCCTCCAGGTGGCGATACAGTTCGTCGATCACCATACCCGGATAGCGTGCCCAGTAACTGGCGTAGTCCCAGATTCCGTTTTCCTCGTCGACGCTGAAGTCGGCCCAGTCCACTTCGGCATGTTGTTCGAGAAAGGCGCGTAGCGTGGCGATGACATCCTCGATGTCCGAGGCGGCTTCATATCCTTCGCTGCGCCCGTTCATCAGATCGATGAGTTCGTCCTGATGGTCAACGAGTATTCCGCTGACGATGCCTGCTTCGCTGACGCCGAAACAGGCGATCAGATGCTTGCAGCTCTCGTTAGTGGCGCCGCAAAATGGGCATTCAGCGCTTTCATCGTTCTGCTCGCTCTCGTCGAAATGCTTGGAATCGTCGCGATCGTCCGCCGAAATTTCACTGCTCTCAAAGTCTTTATTCATGTCGTGCTCATGTCTCGAATGGCGCATTGTCGCGGTAGAATGACATTTAGGCAATACAGGCTCCCGCCGCGGGAGTAATGCCCCAGGACATGAAAATCGATCTACAGCCGCTACGCTCAGGCCCGACCTTGTCCTTCGCCAAAGTCATTTCTCGCCTGGCCATCGCCCTGTTGCTGATCGACCTGCTCGTCGCCTCGCTGGCCGCCTTGTCGCTGCAGCAGAGCCGGCTGCATTACGACGACCAGGCCGCACTGGCAAGCCAGAATCTGGCGCGTTTGCTCGATCACGACATCGCAGCTTCAATACGCCTGATCGACCTGACCTTGCTGGCCACCGTCAACGAAGCCGAAAGGCAACTTGGCGCAGGCGGCATTCAGGGGCCGTCCCTGAGCGCCTTTATCGAGCGGCAGTTCGCGCAGCAAAGCGATCTTGACGGACTGCGCGCGACCGATCCGAGCGGCACGATAGCCTACGGCACCGGCATGGCTTCCGGCCTGGCGGCAAGACTCGCCGATCGCGATTATTTCATCCGCCTGAAGAACGATGCCAATGCCGGCCTGGTAGTCTCCGAGCCTCTTCGCGGGCGGACCAGCGGCAAATGGGTGATTACCATCGCGCGGCGATACATTCGCAGCGATGGCTCCTTCGCCGGCATCGTCTATGGGACGATTACGCTGGCGCATTTCACCAAGGCATTCTCATCCCTTCATGTCGATCCTGGCAGTTCCTTCACCCTGTTCGACAATTCCCTCAGCATCATCACCCGGCAGCCGGAGCCGGGCGGAATCGGCAGTTCGGTCGGCAAGAAGTTCGCGTCGCCGCAACTGCAGGAAGCGATCCAGGCGGGCAAGAGCGAAGCGACCTACCGCGTCTTCTCCACTGTCGATGGCATTGAGCGGGTGTATTCCTACCGCAGGATCGAAGGCCTGCCTTTCAACATCGTCATCGGCCTGGCCACAGAAGACTATCTCGCCGGTTGGCGCGACGAAGCCAGGAAGACGCTGACGCTGGTGACACTGTTCCTGATGGCAACCTTGTTGCTGTCCTGGCTGATCTACCGTGCCTGGAAGAGGCTGGATACGGCAATGGCGGCATTCAGCGAAGCGAACCGCACGCTCGATGCCGAAAGGAATCTGAAGCAGGCGATCATCGACAGTTCGCCGCTGGCGATCTACACGCGAGACCTGAAGGGGATCGTGACCGCCTGGAACAAGGGCGCCGAACAGATGTTCGGCTGGCGCGAGGAGGATATTCTGGGGCAGCCGATGCCGACCGTCCCGACGGACAAGCTCGAGGAAACGGATAATCTCCGCCATCGCGTGCTCGATGGCGAGATCATCGTCCAGGCCGAAGTGCGGCGCCAGCGGCGCGATGGTTCGCCCATCGACATCAATACCACCCTGGCGCCGCTGCGCGATTCCACCGGGCAGATATACGGCTACCTGGCGATCGCCGCCGACATCACGGAGCGCAAGGCCGCCGAGCAGCAGATCGAGATCCTGGCCTACCGCGATGTCCTGACTGGTTTGCCGAATCGCTTGCTGGTCCAGGATCGTTTCGAGCAGGCGATCGCCTCCGCCGATCGAACCAAGAGCCGAGTCGCGCTGTTCTTCCTCGATCTCGACAACTTCAAGACGATCAACGATTCGCTGGGGCACGCGGTCGGCGATGCGCTGCTCAAGGAAATTGCCTCCCGACTAAACGAATGCGTGCGCGACACCGACACCATCAGCCGCCAGGGCGGCGACGAATTCCTGATCGTGGTGCAGGATTTGCCCGACGCGGAAGCCGCGTCGCCGGTGTTGCTCAAGATCATGGAGCGCCTGCAGGATCCGTTTCACGCCGACGGCCACGAATTGTCCACCTCGGTCTCGATCGGCATCGCCCTCTATCCGGAAGACGGGGCTGATTTCGACACGCTGCTGAAGAAAGCCGACATGGCCATGTACCGGGCCAAGGAGTCGGGCCGGAACGCCTACCGCTACTTCGACGAGCAGATGAATGTCGAGGCGGTCGATCATCTCTCGATGCGGAACGGCTTGAGAAAGGCGCTGGAGCGGGACGAGTTCGTGCTTCATTACCAGCCCCAGATCGATCTCGCCAGCGGCGCCGTGGTTGGCGTGGAGGCGCTGATCCGCTGGAATCATCCGGAGTCGGGGATGATCGCGCCGGCAAGGTTCATCCCGGTAGCCGAGGAGAGCGGGCTGATCGTGCCGATCGGCGCCTGGGTGATGAAGGAGGCCTGCCGCCAGGCGATGGCCTGGCGACGCGCGGGATTGCCGCAACTGACCATGGCGGTGAACCTTTCGGCGGTGCAATTCCGACGCGGCGATGTCGAGCAAACACTGATCAGTGCGCTGGAGGAGTCGGGATTCGATCCGGCCTTTCTCGAACTGGAACTGACCGAATCGATCCTGATCCACAACACCGAGAGTGTGCTGGCAACGGTGAAGCGTTTGAAGCTGCTCGGCGTGAAACTGTCGATCGACGACTTCGGCACCGGCTATTCGAGCCTGTCCTACCTGAAACGTTTCGCGGTGGACAAGCTGAAGATCGATCAGTCCTTCATCCGCGATCTGGCGAGCGATCCGGATGATGCCGCGATCGTCCGGGCGATCATCCAGATGGCCCGGAGCCTGAATCTCAAGACCATCGCCGAAGGCGTCGAAGATCATGAGATGCTCGAGCATCTGCGCATCTTCCACTGCGACGAAGCGCAGGGCTACTACTTCGCCCGGCCGATGCCGGCAGAGGAGTTCGTCCGCTATCTGTTGCGCAGCCTCTAGCTCCGCCAAGGCTTTCTAAGTTTGCTTGCGCAGACGGCCCAGTCGAGGCAGACTACGGCCTCGTCCTCGAACCATCCAAACAATATCGGCTAAACCATCGCGCCACTTCCGGGGACGGCGTTGGAATAGCCGTCGAAGGAGATAGTGAATGCGAGTCAAAATCCTGAGCATCGCCATGTTCGGCGCAAGCCTTCTGGCCAGCGGCATCAGCCATGCGCAGCAGCCCAATCTCGATGCCATCCCGGACGCCATGCCCTTCGATGTTCCCTATGGTGCGCCGATCTCCCTGGATCGCGCCGGCGTGGTGATCAACGCCGCAGTCGCGGAGGCCAAGAAGCGCAACTGGAAGATGAATGTGGCCGTGGTCGATGCGGGCGGCAATCTGGTCGCGTTCCAGCGCATGGACGGTTCGCAACTGGCCTCGATTCAGATCGCCGAGCACAAGGCAAAGGCCGCGGCCACCTTCCGCCGCGAGACCGTGATCTTCGAGAACGGGATACAGAAGGCCGGGCTCAATTACATCATGACGCTCGACGGCGCCATCGGTTCGCGCGGCGGCATTCCGCTGATCGAAGGCGGCAAGATCATCGGTGCGGTCGGCTGCTCCGGCGGCACCGGCTCGCAGGACGAGGCGACCTGCAAGGCGGCGGCAGCGTTGATCAAATAGCATCCTCCTTGGGCCGGCCGCACTGCGCTGCGGCCGGCCCGTTTAATCATGCCCCCGGGAGAGATGTGTGAGCCCCGCAGCATTTTGCAGATTTGTGCTGTTCCTGGCGGTTGCCGCCTGCAGCAGCGTGGCGGCGCAGCAGAGCTGGCCGACTCATCCGATACGCATTCTGGTTCCCTATCCGCCCGGCGGTTCGACCGACATCCTCACCCGATTGCTCGGGCAAAAGCTTGGAGAAGCCCTGGGCAAGCCGGTGATTGTGGAGAACCGCGGCGGCGCCAACGGCAGCATCGCCGCGACGTCCTTCGCCAAGTCGGTTGCCGACGACCATTACTTCATGGTCGCTTCCTTGCCGATGCTGGCGATCAACCAGTACCTGTATGCCAAGCTGGGCTACGATCCGGATGCCGATCTGGTGCCGATCGGCCTGATCGCCCAGACCCCGAATGTGATCGTGAGCTCATCGTCACTGCCGGTCCATACGCTGAACGAACTGGCCGCGTACGGCAAGGCCCATCCGCACCAACTGTCTTATTCGAGCTCCAGCATCGGCAGCGCCGGGCACCTCCTGAACGAACTGTTCAAGACCGATGTCGGCATCGATCTGCTGCATGTCCCCTATCGGGGCAACAATCCCGCGATGCTGGCGCTGGTCGCCGGCGACGTGCAGTTCACCACCGACAACCTGCCGCAACTGCTGCCGCAGATCCAGGCCGGGAAATTGCGGCCGCTTGCCGTCACGACGCCGCAACGCTGGTTTCAGCTGCCCAATGTGCCGACCGTCGCCGAAGAGGGTTACCCGAACATGACGACGGCAGCCTGGTTTGGTCTGGTGGCGCAGACCAAGACCTCTCGCGAAATCGTCGCCAGGATGAATCGCGAACTGGTCACGATCCTGAGAAATCCAGAGTTCATGGCGAAGCTGCGCGAGCACAGTTTTGAAGCGCTGCCGGGCAGCCCGGAAGACATGAGCGCCGCCGCCCGCCGCGAACGAGGGATGTGGAAGAAAGTGATCGAAATCTCCGGCGCCAAGGCCGAATAGGAACAACTCATGAAACAGAATATTCCCGGCCGCACTGGCGGCCAGATCCTCGTTGACGCGCTGAAGATACACGGCGTCGATTGCGCTTTCTGCGTTCCCGGTGAAAGCTTTCTGCCTGTCATCGACGCCTTCGGCAATCTCCGCGACTCGATTCGTCTGATCGTCTGCCGCCAGGAAGGAGGCGCGGCCTTCATGGCCGAGGCCTATGGCAAGCTCACCGGCAGGCCGGGCATCTGCGTCGTGACGCGCGGCCCGGGGGCCAGCAATGCCTGCATCGGTGTGCATACCGCCGCCCAGGATTCGACCCCGATGATCCTGCTCGTGGGCCAGGTGAGCACCCGGGTGAAGGGGCGCGAAGCCTGGCAGGAGATCGATCTGCCGAGAATGTTCGGGCCGATCGCGAAATGGGCGACGGAGATCGATGCCATCGCCCGCATCCCGGAAATCATCAGCCGCGCCTTCCATGTCGCGGTGTCCGGCCGGCCGGGCCCGGTGGTGGTCGCCTGTCCCGAGGACATCCTCTATCAGGTGGCCGAAGTCGCCGACCTTGGAGCCTATCAGCGGACTCAGGCGCATCCCGGTGTCGCCGACCTGTTGCGCTTGCGCGAGATGCTCGCCGCAGCGCGACGACCCTTGCTGCTCGCCGGCGGCAGCGGCTGGAATAGTGAAGCCTGCACATCGCTCCGCAGCTTCGTCGAGGCCTACGGTCTGCCCGTGGCGGCGGGCTTTCGCCGCCAGGACCTGTTCGACAACCGGCATCCGAATTATGTCGGCGATGCCGGCGTCGGCATCAGCGCCAAACTGGCCAAGCGGATCATCGACGCCGACCTGATCCTCGCCGTGGGCGGTCGTCTGGGTGAAACCACGACCTCCGGTAATACCCTGATCGCGGCGCCGAAGCCGAAGCAGAAACTCATTCATGTCCATGCCGATAGCGGCGAACTCGGCAAGCTTTATCAGTCCGATCTGGCGATCAATGCCGGGATGCCGGAGTTCGCCGCCGCCTTGCGCGAGCTGCCCGGCCCGCAGGAAACTTCCTGGGGCGAGTGGACACGGCAGGGCAGAGCCGACTATCTCGATCATCTCAAACCCGGAGCGATGGCCGGCGGCATCGACATGGGTGCGGTCATGACTTACCTGAACGGATGCCTGCCCGATGACGCGATCCTCACCAATGGCGCGGGCAACTATACGGCCTGGGTCCATCGCTTCTACCAGTACCGCGGCTTTCGCACCCAGCTCGCGCCGACCAGCGGCACCATGGGCTACGGCCTGCCCGCGGCGATTGCCGCGAAGCTGACGCATCCCGAGCGCAGCGTCGTCTGCTTCGCCGGCGACGGCTGTTTCCTGATGAACGGTCAGGAACTGGCGACGATCAATCAATATCGTCTGAACATCGTCATCGTCGTGGTGAACAACGGCATCTACGGTAGCATCCGGATGCATCAGGAGATCAATTTTCCAGGCAAGGTCTATGGCACGACGCTGGAGAATCCCGATTTCGTCGCGCTGGCGCGGGCCTACGGACTTCATGCAGAGCGAATTGAGCATACCGGCGATTTTCCGGCGGCATTCGAAAATGCTCTGAGCGCCGGCCAGGCCACCTTGCTCGAACTGCGGACCGATCCGGAAGCCATCACCCCGCGCACCACGCTGTCGGCACTGCGCGAGCAGGCCTTGAAACGTCGTTGAAGCATCGTTGCAGCGGTGCCACCTTGCTGTTGCGTTATCTCAGCGTTGCCTGAACATTTCGGAGATTATTGACTGACATGCGTTTGCTGACCTTTTGCCGCAGGAACAACCCCGCCCCGTTGATAGCCGCGCGCGTCGGCAGCCGGATCTTGGAGCTTGCGACGGCGGCCGGGATTGCTGCCATGCCAATGCCCACGCGCATGAAGGACCTGCTCGCCGCCGGCCCCGAAGCACTGGAGCAGGTGCGCCGCCTTCTGGCCGCCGCCCAGGAGGACGGCCCGCGTTTCGCCAGCGCCTGGCTGGACGAGGCGGAGATCCGCTATCTGCCGCCGGTTCCGGATGCCGACAAGTTTCTCTGCGTCGGCAAGAATTATCGCCAGCATCTGGAGGAATTGAAACGCACCAACCTGATCCGCGAAATGCCCGAAGAGCCGACCAGTTTCATCAAGCTCAATTCCTGCCTGGTCGGTCACAACGCGAAGGTGGTGAGGCCCGAGGGCATCGTTCGTCTCGACTACGAACCGGAACTGGTCTTCGTGATCGGCAAGCGCGCGCTCGGCGTCAAGAAACGCGATGCCTTCGACTATGTCGCCGGCGTCACCATCCTCAACGATCTCACCTGCCGCGATCTGCAGCAGCGTGAAGTGGCGTCGGG
This sequence comes from uncultured Sterolibacterium sp., assembly GCA_903832735.1. GTDB lineage: Bacteria > Pseudomonadota > Gammaproteobacteria > Burkholderiales > Rhodocyclaceae > CAIYYX01. Next base: position 23,112 of record CAILCO010000010.1, on the reverse strand, counting down.
TTCGCGCTTCTGGACAGGAAAAAACATTCCCGGCTTCGGCCCGCTCGGACCGGAGATGGTGACGATGGATGAGATCCCCGACCCCTACGATCTGTGGATGACCTGCGCGGTCAATGGTGAGCAAAGGATGCGGGTCAACACCCGCGATCAGATCTGGAAACTGCCGGACATCATCGAACATTTTTCGCGCTTCATCCCGATCGAGCCGGGCGACATGTTCTCCACCGGCGCCCCGGGCGGCGTGGCGGTAGGCAAAGCGAATGCGGCGGCGCTGTTCCTCAAGCCCGGCGATGTCGTCACCTGCGGCATGGAGGGCGTGATGACGCTGTCCACCACGATAGTCGGGCCGGAGGCAACGCCGTCATGAACCGGAGACTGCTGTTCGCGCTGCTCGGCGCACTTCTCGCTGTCGCCGGAGGTCCCGTTTCGGCGCAGATTTTTCCGTCACGTCCGGTGCATATCATCGTGCCCTTTCCGCCCGGAGGCGGCACCGATACGCTGATCCGCATACTCGGCCCGAAGCTCTCCAAGGAGTGGGGCCAGCCGGTGATCATCGAAAACAAGCCGGGGGCGAGTGGCCAGATCGGCTCGAACTATGTGGCGCAGGCGGCGCCTGATGGGCATACCTTGCTGATGGCCTCGACCGCCGCCATCACCGGCAAGAACATCACGCAGTTCGCGCCGGTCGCGCTGGTCTCCGCCGAGCCCTATGTGGTGACGCTCAACCTCGCCGTGCCGGCCGGGAATATTCGCGAACTGATCGCCTATGCCAAGGCCAATCCCGGCAAGCTCTCTTTCGGTTCTTCCGGCATCGGGGCCGCATCGCACCTGTCGGGAGAACTGTTCAATTCGATGGCCGGCATCAAGATGATGCATGTGCCCTACAAGGGCACCGGCCAGGCGCTGGTCGATCTGCTCGGCGGGCATATCGGCGTGATGTTCGCGCCGGCGCAGACCGTGCTGCCGCAACTGCAGTCGGGCAAGCTGAAAGCCATTGCCGTGACCGGGTCCAAGAGCCTGGAGGCCTTGCCCAGGTTGCCCACGGTGGCTGCTTCGGGGCTGCCGAATTATCAGGCGGTGGGCTGGTTCGGTTTGCTCGCGCCGGCGGCGACGCCCAAGGATATCGTCGCCAAGCTGCACGCCGATGTCAGCCGGATTCTGTCCCTGTCCGAGGTGCGCCGGGAAATGGCGGAACGCGGCGGCGAAGCCGGCAGCGGCAGCGCCGAGGAGTTCGGCCGCTTCATCGCCGGCGATCAGGTCAAATGGGCGAAGCTGATGCAGGATGCGGGCATCACCCTAGAATAATTCTTTTGGATATTTCAACGCTGATCGAGGAGTCTCAAATGGTACTGCTGGAATTTTCCATGTCGCCCTTCGACAAGGGCGAGAGCCTCAGCGAATACGTGGCGCGTTCGCTGGACATCGTCGACAAGAGCGGCTTGCCCTATCAGCTGACGCCGATGGGCTGCATCATCGAAGGCGAGTGGGATCAGGTGATGGCGCTAGTCGATGCCTGCTTCAAGAGAATGAGCGAGGACTGCAGCAGGGTGTCCACCTCGATCAAGATCGATTACCGGGCCGGCAAGAGCGGGCGTCTGAAGAGCAAGATCCAATCTGTGGAAAGCAAGCTCGGCAGGACCCTGTCGACCTGAAATCGCTAACACCTGCTTCGCTAGCACAACTAGGACAAGCCCATCACGACGCCGGCAAAGAGTTGCGAGGTGGCGATGCTAGCCGGCGATAGGTAAAGGCTGACCCGATCAGATTTTCGCCGCCCAGCGAACGGCTAGGCTGGACAAATATCCGCAGGTCATTTACCGTGAGGCTGCCATCAGCATTGGGACCAGGCACATGCTGCGGCGCGGGAAGCGGACTCCGTAGGCTCATTATTCAAAACTTGGGGGGGTGGATGTGGACATCAGGACCATAGAGCAAACCTACAGGCGATATGCGCGATTCTACGATTTCTGCTTTGGCGCGGTGTTCCAGCCCGGCAGGAAGGCCATCGTCGATCGCATGCTCTGTCGCCCGGGCGAGAAGATACTTGAGGTGGGTGTCGGCACCGGTCTCTCCCTGCCGCTCTATCCGGAATATGTGAGCGTCACCGGCATCGACATTTCCCCCGACATGCTCGAACAGGCCGAAGCCCGCAAGAAGCGTCGCGGCCTGGATAATGTCGTGGAATTGTCGGTGATGAATGCGGAGGACATGGCGTTTGCGGAAGACAGTTTCGACAAGGTCGTCGCCATGTATGTCGCGTCAGTCGTGCCCTATCCGGAACGACTCGTCGATGAAATGCGCAGGGTGTGCAAACCCGATGGACAGATCATTTTCGTCAATCACTTTCACAGCCGGAATCGGCTGGTCGGCGGCATCGAAAGCCTGCTCGCGCCCCTGTCGAAGCAGCTCGGATTTCGTCCGGACTTTTCCCTGGAACGCTTCATCGGCGAAACCGGCCTGGATGCCATGAACATGCATCCGGTGAATGTCTTCAATTTCTGCACGATGTTGGAGGCCAGAAACAACAAGCCATATTCCTGCACCAACGACTTGCCCGTTCTGGCCGGACGCTAGCTCGGCACGACGTGGATGCTGCCGGTCGCCAGCGAAATTTCGCGCAGGAAGCTGAGCAGGCCGCTGATCAATGCCAGCATGGCCACGATGAACAGGGCTGCGATGGTGCCCGACAATTCCACACCCATGCTGGAACCGACGAACAGCGTGGCGACGACGATGCAGATCAGCAAGGCGGCGACGGTGCATAGGCTGATCGCCCAATGGATCAGCCGCGCCCGACGTTCCAGAGTCAGCATCTCGGTTCGATACGCTGTCTTCTGGTCTGCCGTGCCGTTGCCGGCGATACTTTCCAGCGTGCGAAAGCGATCGACGACGCGACCCAGGCGGTTGATCAGTACGCCCAGGATCGCGGCGATGCCGGTCAGCAGGAATACCGGCGCCACGGCCAGTTGAATGACGTGCGCGACGGTGGTGATGGTGGCGGCTTGCGGCATTAAATCCTCCCATGGTCGTGGCTATTGCCTGGGGATAGTGCGTAGTGATTAATCATACACGCCCGTTGGTACAATCACGGGTTGCAAAACCACTGAAGGATATTCCATGAGTAATGCACTTACCCGTCTGCTCGCGCAGAAAGATGTCGTAATGGCCGACGGTGCCATGGGCACCAGCCTGTTGCAACTCGGCCTGGCCAATGGCGTCGCCGGCGAGACCTGGAATCTTGAATATCCCGATCGCGTGAAGAGCGTACACCAGGGCTTCCTCGATGCCGGCTCCGACATCCTGCTGACCAATACCTTCGGCGCAAATCGCTTCCCCCTGGCGGCGCACGACCTGGCCGGCCGCGTCCGCGAACTCAATCTGGCCGGGGCGGCAATCGTTCGCGAAGTCGCCGACAGGGCAGGGCGGCCTATCGTGGTCGCCGGCGACATGGGGCCGATCGGCGGCCTCCTGGCGCCGCTCGGCAAGAGGACGGTGGCGGAAGCGGAGGAGGCCTTCTTCGAACAGGCCCAGGCGCTGAAGGAAGGCGGCGTCGATATCGCCTGGATCGAAACCGTGTTCGCGGACAACGAACTCGATGCTGCGATCCGCGCGGTGGAGCGGGCGGGTCTGCCCTATGTGGCGACAATGACCTTCGACCGCGCCGGGCGGACCATGATGGGCACACGTCCGGAGGACGAGATGCGCCGCATCCGGGATAGCCTATGGAAGCCCGTCGCCTTCGGCGCCAATTGCGGCGTCGGTCCCGCGCAACTGCTCGATTCCATCCTCGGCCTCGTTCGAGGCGCCGAGAACGAGATCTTTGTGGTCGCGAAAAGCAATTGCGGCCTGCCGGTCATCGACCAGGAGATGCGCGTCAGCTACAGCGGGACGCCGGAAATCATGGGCACCTACGCCTGCATGGCGCGCGATGCCGGGGCGCGGATCATCGGCGGCTGCTGCGGCACGACCGCCCCGCACATCAAGGCGATGGCCGAAGCGCTCGCGGCCCGTCCGAGAGCGGCCGCCCCGACCCACGAGGAGATAGAGAAACTGCTGGGCCCGGTCAAGGACACGAGCAAGCCGGGCCGGCGTTGATCAGCGGCGGCTGAGTCTTCCGCTTCATCCGCCGCCGTTGGGTGGGTGGAGCTCCACTCGGTCGCCATCCGATACCTGAGCGTCCTGCAGGGACACCAGGATCCCATTCACCGCGGCAATGGCAATCTCCGCGGGAGGCAGTTTGAGCCGTTCCACCAGTTCCCTCAGGGCGATCGGACTATCCAGATGAATCGCCAGAGACGAGGGCTGGTCAGGGAGGTACCAACTCAGATAGCTGCCGAGGTGCAGTTCCACCGCAGTTCCGTTTATGCCGCTCTGGCACCTGCTGCGCTGGCACAAGTGCCCTGGGTTGCCCTCTGGGCAACTACGGGCTCTAGCAATTCCGCGACCCACTCGATGTCCAGGGCGCGCAGACGGGCGCGAGTCGGAACAGTGGTCTGCGGGTCCCAGCCTTTCAGCCGATATAACTCGTCCATCGTCCGCTCGAACTCCGGCTTGGAAATCAAGGTCCCGGCCATCGGGCCATTTTCCAGCGGCTGGAACAGGCGTTCCGGCAAGCTATCCTCCTTGCGCGAAAAGCCATTGAGGATGTTGAAGGCGCGCGCCAGATTGGTGGCGCGCTCGCCGATCTGCAGCAGATCCTCGAGCGACAAGTCCCAGCCCGTCGCCGCGCGGACCGCCGTCAGCACTTCCTCGATCTGGGTGAAGGAGCGCGGCGCCGGGCCGAAATAGCAAAGTCCGACGACCTGGCCGAAGCTGCACCAGTTCTCCAGAATCGCATAGTTGCGCGCCTTGGCGCTACCCAGTTGCTGCGCCGGCAGCGCCTCCACCCCCAGAGGCGAAGCACCTTTGAAGCCGATCGAATCGGGATTGGCGAGCAGGGTGTCGTGGATCGAGTAAAGATGATCCGCGCCGTGCTCGCCGATCGCATAGCCCAAGCCCACGCCGACCTTGCCGCGCGGATCGTGCATCGGCAATTCCTGTCCCTTGACCTGCATCGCGAACAGGTGGGCATCGCCACCGATCGCCTGCGCCGCACGCTTGCTGCCTTCCGCCAGCAGATTGCCGATGCCTTCGCGTCTGGCGATCAGTTCGACGGCCGCCAGCATCGCCGCGGCGTTGCCGAAACGCAGGTCCAGGCCGCCGGTTTCCTTCAGCCCGATCAGCCCGTGCTCGAAACATTCCATGGCGAAGGCGATCGTGACGCTGGTCGAGATGGTGTCGAGCGTGTAGCGGTTGCAAAGCTCGTTCGCCTTGGCGACCGCCTGCAGATCGTCGACGCCGCAGTAGCCGCCGAAGCCTTCGACCGTTTCATATTCCGGCCCGCCGTAGGCGTCGCTGACCTGATAGCGGTCGTCAACCCTGACCTCGCGCTTGCAGCGAACGGCGCAGGCGTAACAGGTGCCCCGCGCCGTCAGCAATTCCGTTTCGTAGGATTCCCATTTGAGATTGTCCGCACCCTCGAAAACGCCCTGGCGGAAATTGCGCGTGGGCAGAAAACCCGCCGCATTGAATGCGCCGACCAGGGCCGGGGTACCCTTGACTTGCAGGTCCCAGGACTGCGGATGCTCCTTGACGCGCTTGCCCAGGGTACGGCCAAGATCGGCGATCGGCTGGGCATCGTGCGCGGAGTCGAGATAGCGACCGGTGCCGCGCACGGCGATCGCCTTCAGGTTCTTCGAGCCCATCACCGCGCCCATGCCGCAGCGGCCATTGAAATGCCGCAACTCGTTGGTCAGCGCCGCATAGCGGACGAGGTTCTCGCCGCCGATGCCGATCTGCAAGATCCGGACCCGCTTGTCGCCGAGTTCGTGGCGAATCGAGTCCTGCACCTCTTCCGGCTCTCGCCCCCACAACTCGCGAGCGTCGCGCAATTCGACCTTGTCGTCATGGATGGAAATATAGACCGGTTGCTTCGCCCGCCCGCGCACGACGATCGCCTCGTATCCCGCCATCTTCAGTTCCGGACCCCAGAATCCGCCAGCCTCCGACTCGCCGTAGGCGCCGGTCAGTGGCGAACGGGCGGCCACGGTAAAACGAGTCGAAGCGGAAATAGGCGCGCCGGTGAGCAGACCGTTGGCGAAGACCAGCAGGTTCTCCGGCGCCAGGGCATCCGTCCCCGGCGGCAACTCGCGCAACAGCAGATAGCCGGCCAGCGCCTTGCCACCGGGGTAGAGACGATAGAACTTCTCGTCGAAGGACTCTATGGTGATGGATTCCTGCGTCAGATCGATGCGCAGTATCCTGCCCTTGGTGCCATAAGCCATGAATAGCTCCCGGAATGTTCCCAGTTGGAAGGTGCCTTGCCGCATTTTGCTGCGCCAATTCTACGATACCCTCTGGTCGAACGGGTAGGTCGAAGCCGGCGCAGCCATCATCTTTAGAAGCGGCTGGAACGCTACGATCGGATCAACCATCACGCATTCGAGCAGGAACTCGATACGCTGTTTGCGCAGCAGAAGGTGCAGCGGGATCGATCTCAAGCAGACATCGTGTAGAGTTCCTCGGACTTCAAGTAGCGGGCCTCAATCTCGCCGTAGCTAAGCGCGTTGAGGCGCGACCACTCCGATTCGATGCGCTGGCTCAAACTCGCATTGTCATCCTGATCCGGGTCGGCGACGCGAAATCGATCCAACTCGATATCGAGCAGGAGGCAATTAATCATATCGTCCTTGCCCATGATCATATCCTTTGCAATGCGGACTACGCCGCTCAACACCCTGGTCGCGCAAGTCGTCCTGAACCTTACTACGACTGGACGATCGCTGAAGGCGAGGTGAGCAATGGAAAACCTTGCCAATTGTCCTTGTTGCGGGGGGGCATCCAAGAGCACTCCCGGCAGGAGCAAGCAGCTGCAAGAAGCAAGCCATTCATGCGCCTCGTTTAGGAACAACCACATAAAGAGCAACTTCGGCGGTCTTTGCCCTCATGTGTAAAGCAGTTCGACAACTCTACAGTTAATGCTAAACATTCAGTAAGCGTTACAATTAACGGACAATAAACACAAAAAAATTATTTACCATGTCCGGAGGACGCTATTGTTCCTTATTTCCGTAAGAATTTCCGACATCGGGTTAGTCGAAGCAGGCTTTCCCGGTGGACGATAAAAAGCGCGCTTTTCTCTTGCCACTCTCCTTGGCATATCGAGGGCCGTTACATGTCAAATCTCCCTATCCGTCCATCCGAGCGTATCAAGGCGTGGCTGGCTTCGCGGAAGGTTCCCAAGGTGTTACGTCGCCCGATCCCTAAAAGCGCGCTGGCGGCGCTTCTGATGCGTTTGCCGGACGATCAGGGGATCTTGTTTTCTTCTAAACCGTCTATGTTCTGTTCATGTGCGCATGGAAGTCATATCTGGCAGCGCTATCTGCAAGTTTACATTTTTCGGTTGACATAATGCACATTATGCGAAGTAAAGGATTGCTGAGATTTCAGCAATAGCTGTCCTACGCCCTTGATGTTCCGCTCTCCGACACACAGGCACCCTTCCAAGCAATCTATCAAAACGATAGCCATGCGAAGGCCGCCGGTCAGCAATTCTGACCGGTAATCGCGAGGCACCCGTGCAGCGTCTGCATTAGCCTTTTGAACTCGGGATCTTCACTGAGTATTTGTCGCCCGATCGCCCGAAGCTTATCGACGGTTTCTCTGGGCAGTTCCAAGCTGGTCGGAAGGTTCTTGAACCAATTTCGCTCGTCGGCTGCTTCGATGTATTCGAATGCCACCTCGATAGGAAAAAATTCGATCTGGTGAGGTGCCGGAATGTCCACCGCACATTGAGCGCCCCTGGCCGTCGCCAGCGCCTTGCAGCCTGAAATCAGGCGCGCCGATTCGTTGAACTCGTTCACGGTCTTGCGCAGGATTTCCAGAGTATCGAACGAATAGTTGTCCAGTGGAACATCAGCCGCCGCCGTTATGGTCTCGATGAGCCCTGGAACGTTGGGCGTCTTATCGCGATCGGTCGCAGGATTTGTGGCGGCATTCACGACGATCACCACCAACTTGTCCACCTTCTTGAGATTGATAAGACGGAGCACGCTCCAGGAATTGTTCAAGCTGGTAATGGCCGTGAGGGGCTCGCGCAACCCGATATTGTCTGCTACGCCACCATCGGTCAGGTGGATGTAACTGCGCGGCGTGGGCTCGGCACTCGTATAAGACAGCCTATCCTCCGCGCGCGCTGTGCGGCGTACATTGACGCGCGACTGATGGTCCTTAAGAGCGAGATCTACCCAAGGCGGCTGACGGTAGTCGCACTGGCCAGCGTAGTTCTGGAAGGTCAGCGGCGTGAGCCCTCCCGGAAATGCCGACGATGCGGCTGCGGCTCGTCCCAAGGTAATCCCGGACAGGTCCGCGCAGAGGAGATCGAATTGGTCTTGAATAAAAGGAAATTGCGCTCCGGTCGTCATGTCGGTGGCGTTCAAGATCACGAATGGCCGGTGTTGTTGTGCAACAACGTCGGCATAGGTTCCTGCGCCGAACACTTCGCGGTCGTAAAACTCGGCAGCCAGATCGCTGCGCCCGAAGCTCGGTCCGGCGAGCTTCAGTAGGCTGACCGGCGTCAAGGCCAGCTTGAGCAGGTCGGTCTGGACAGGCCGATAGAGGAAACGATTCGGGAATTCGTCAAAAATCCGCGATCCACGCAGTGCGTAGTAGGCTGCGGGAAAGCTGCCGCCGGATATCGATGAGATCACATCGACTTCGTCCAGAAGCGCTATTTCCTTGTTTTGCCAATGGATCTTGGTGTCACGCAGGGCCTCGAGCAGGCCATAGGACAAGGCGGCCGCTCGGGTTCCTCCGCCCGAGAAAACCACAATGACAAACAACTCATCGCTGTTGCTTCCTGGCTCCAGTTTTTCGAAACGGTAACCAGCGGACGGATCGTACTTGGCAAGCGGCGGATTTACCGGGAACGAGCCGCACGCAGACAACAACAAAGCGCAAATGACGAGGGCGCTACGCAAAGTAATTCGCCGGTCCATGGTCACCCTCCCCTTGTTCACGTAAAGACAACGCTCATGGGAACGAGCACCGTAGTTCCCGTCACGACAACGTCCTGAGACGCGGGTCGATAGTTGGCCGGAACCCCGAGATCGAATCTATGCGTACCCGCGTCCATCCGCAGGACTTCATTGGTGTCGCCAGAGGGCTCGCCATCGACGTATACGGACCTCTTGGTAGGATAATTGACAACGACGAATTCCATTCCTTTTCCCCTATCGGACAGTCTGCCTGAAATACAAATGCTGAAACAACGCTATCCATTGCAACGGATATTCGCACAGCATAACGATTTCCTATGGGGCCAGGGGTTTCTTCTTCAGCTTGCCGATGACGTGCATTTCGCAGGCCTTGCAATCGAAGCGCAAGCTCAGGCGCTCCGAGCCGTTGACCAGGGTCATCGGGTCGGCCGTGATGCCTTTGAGTTGCCACTCTTTCGATTCCTTGGGGCAGAGATGAAAGCTGTAGCGCAGGCAATGCTTGGTAATCATCAGCGATACTTCGCCGGACACCTTGTTGGTTTCATAGGCGTCGGCAATCAATTCCACGCCGTGCTTCTTGTAGAAGTTCCGGGCGTGGCCGTTGAGGACATTGCCCAGGTAGGACAACTCCCTTTCCGGATAAGGGACTGGCGGCATGACCGGAGTGGCGCGTGGCAGTCGCGGACGCATTGCTTCACGCGCCGCTTCGAGCGCGGCAATACCCTGGCGCCTGAGTGCGTTGAGCGCGGAGACCGGGACGAAGTACGGCGCCGCAATGGCGCATTGAATGACCGCGAAATCGCTGCTGCCGAACTTGGCAAGGCTGCTCCTCATAGAGGCCAGCGCTTTTTCGCCATCGTGGGCAGGCTCAAGCGACATCTCGTGCCGCACCGCTACGGAAATCCCGTCCGTGTCGGTAAGGCTAAGCAGCAGTCCATCGTTGCTGGCGGTAAGCACCAGGCTAACGCCGATGCGCCGATCGGACGAGTCTCTTTCCAGTATCCGTTCGAAGGCCTGATCCCGGTTGCGGTACAAGGTCGTGCCAGTGGCCAAGCTCCTGGGCATCTCGTTGGGAAAAACGCGCCTACCTTCCACGACGTTAATGCGCATGCCCTCCAGCTTGTCGCTTCCCTTGTTGGTCAAGGGCTGATAGCTCAGCCCGTCGCCGTTGTGGAGTGCCGCTTCGCCATCGAGTTCGAACCAATTCCCGCCGACCGCCGTGACGGCGCCGACCATTTCTCCCGAAAATTTTGGCGTATCGAAGGCGCCGATGTCGGACTTGCGTCCATTGACGAAGTAGTCGGTGGCGCTGCGGTTGAAAGTCTTTTCCGGCTGCGGAATGAAATGATGGCTGCTGCGACCCGAAGACGCAGGAACGTATTCCGGATGCGCGGAGATGAAGGCATCGAGCCGTTGACGGTAGTGCGCGGTGGCGTTCTTGACATAGGCCAGGTCCTTGTAGCGGCCCTCGATCTTGAACGAGCGAACGCCGGCATCGATCAAGGCAGGCAGATTGCCACTCTGGTCATTGTCCTTCATCGACAGCAAATGCTTGTCGTAGGCGACGATGCGCCCGCGATGGTCCTCCAGGGTGTAGGGCAGCCGGCAAGCCTGGGAACATTCGCCGCGATTGGCGCTGCGCCCGGTGTGCGCATGGCTGATAAAGCACTGGCCGGAGAACGCCACGCACAAGGCGCCATGGACGAAGAATTCGAGCGTGCAGCGCTCGGGATCCGTTGCCGCGCGCACCTGCTTTATTTCGTCAAGGCTCAATTCCCGCGCCAGGATCAGTTTCGAGAATCCGGCATCCTGTAGAAATCGGGCCTTCGCTGGCGTTCGTATGTCGGTCTGCGTGCTCGCATGCAACTGCATGGGCGGCAGGTCGACTTCGAGCAGACCCATGTCCTGCAAGATGAGCGCGTCGACGCCGGCATCGTACAGTTGCCAGGCCAGCTTGCGCGCAGGCTCGATTTCCCTGTCTTCGAGTATCGTGTTGTAGGCAACGAAGACCTTGGCGTGAAAGCGATGCGCGCAGGTCGCAAGCCTGGCGATGTCCACCACAGCATTTCCCGCGCCGGCGCGGGCGCCGAAAGCCGGGCCGCCGATATAGACGGCATCGGCACCATGCCGGACGGCCTCGATGCCGATAGCGGCATCTCGGGCGGGCGCCAGGAGTTCCAGCCGATGGTTAGTCATTACGAAAGGTCACAGCACCGACTGCCTAGCTATCCCATTCCTGGGGTTCGCTGCCATCGTTGCCCGTGACCGAATAGAGCACCTTGGTATTGCGTGTCTTCATGAAATCCTCGAACGATTGGCCGCTCATCGCGGCATAGATATGCAGGTTCGAGGTTCCTATGGTGGCGCCCAGCTTTTCAAGCATGAAGAAGATCACGCCGTAATGGATCATTCCCCGCCAGTCACGACGGCGCACCAGGTCTTTTTCCTCGTCGCTCAGGCCTGCCTCCAGGTACGTCGCTTCCTCGTCCTTGAGGAAATGTTCGCGATGGGCAGGAACAATCATGCGGTGCAGGAACTTGTTCAGGCGATAAGCCTTGAGGCTGGTGGCATGGGTAAATGGGTAGGTCCCGGCAAGACCTTCAGCGCCCTGCAACTGTTCGCTCATCCGTTGGCGATGGCGCTCATTGACAGCCCCCGGAACCTCGGCCGATTCGTTCTCAAGCACCAAAGTACCGATTCCGGTCATCGAGGGCAGGTAGTAGGAGCTATGCACTTTTTTGACATTGGCCGACAGCGCACCCCGCATGATCAGCCACATGATGATCTCGGCACCCTCCATGCCCCCCAGCGTGGCGTATTCGGCGTGGGTCATCTCGGCCAGGCGTGCCGGATCCCGAGTGATCAGTTCGAGGAACTGCTTGTCCCAATCTACGTTGTTGAAGCCCGCGCGTTCGCCATGAACCTGGTGGGAGAGACCGCCAGTGGCCACAACGGCCACCCGTATTTCCTCCGGATAGCTTTCGATGGCCCGGCGTAGCGCCTGACCAAGCTTGTAGCAACGCCTGGCCGTCGGGATCGGGAACTGCAGGACCCCGACCTGGAGCGGCACGATGGTGGTCGGCCAGTCCGACCCGTTGCGCTCGAGCAGCACCGACATGGGGGAGAAGAAGCCATGATCGAGTGGCTTATCCTGGAAGAAGGACATATCGAACTCGTCGGTCATCAGACTGGTGGCGATATGCTGCGCCAGCTTCGGATTGCCTTGAATCGGAGGCAGCTTGCGCACGCCGCCCCCCTCGTCGGCGACGGCGTATTCGCTGTCGATCCCGAGGGCAAAGGCGGAGTAATGGTCAAAGAAAAACGAGGTCACATGGTCATTGAAGATATAGACCAGAGCATCGGGTTTCTGCTCCTTGAACCAGCGGCGAATCGGCTCGAAACTTTCGAAGATCGGCGCCCAGGCAGGATCGGACTGCTTGTTTGTGTCGTAGGCAAAGCCGATGGTCGGCGTGTGGGATACGGCGATGCCGCCGACGATATGTGCCATGGCCAGCAACTCCTGAATAACGATCAGATTAAGAACAGCGTGCGAAACATCGTGCGCTTGGTTTTGCGGAAGTTCGGCCGGACCCGGTCGCTCCACTCGGTGTACCGTATCGCCAGCCAGGGCGGACAACCGAGCGTGTCGGTGCTGACGAGGTCGTAGCAAGCCAGCGATCGCGGCGCGCCGTCGTGATTGATGTAGCGTTGCGCACGCACCGCGCCAGGGACGGCGGCCAGGCCCGGCATGTGTTCGCTGTCATACCAGCAGACGATCTCGTCCATCCAGCCTTCGGCGAAATCGGTCTCGACGATATAGTGATACGGGGCGCGTTCGCCGCTCGATGCACCCTGTGCCTCGAACATCCGCGTGAGACGCACGGCTTCTACCGCCAGGCCGGAAAGCGGCGGCAAGCCGCGTGCGATCCCGGCGACGCGCGCCGCGTCTGCAGCGCTCAACTGTTGCGCCTCGGACAATTCAAGGTAGGCATACAACTCGTCGTCGCCCTCCCCCACTTTCGCGTGCGCATGCAGGCTTGAGACTGCCAGGCCGCTCTGTCTGGCCACTGTGGCAAGCGCCGCCGCAAGGGTCGCCTCGTCGGCCAATGTTCCGGCGAATTTCAGCAGAATCGCGTGCGTCCTGGTCATGACTCAGTGCTCGATCTTCAGTGCGACCAGAAAGCGCGAGACCATGTTGTAGGCGGCGATGGTGGCGACGAGATCGACCAGGCCGCGGTCGTCGAAATGCTCGCGCAGGCGCTCGAACAGTTCATCGGCAACCGTCACATCGCGGGTCATGGCATCGGCCAGCTGCACAACGAGTTGCTCCTGCGGCGAGAATGCGGGCCCGAGGTTCGCTTCGCGGCTTGCGGCAATTTTTTCCGCCGACACCCCGGCGCGTGTCGCGTGGGGCACATGCGCCTCGAACTCGAAGACGGCACCGTTGAGCACCGCGACGCGGAGTATGGCGATTTCGCGCAGCCCGGCCGGCAGCGAACTGCGATTGCGCACCGCGGTCAGCATTTTCTCCCAACCCTCGGCGATCGGCGCGCTGTTCAGCAGCACGCGGTAGAGGCTGGATATCCGGCCACGCTCGGCGAGTATGCCCTGTTCGATCTCGGCCAGTTCGGGTCGCGTGCCGGGCACGACCGGCGCTACGCGCGTGACCGAAGTCATTCGGGCTGGATCTTCTTGTCGCGGATCATACGCGCCCATTTCGCGGTGTCTTTCACCAGCAGGGCGGTGAGTTCTTCCGGGGTGGACGGTGCGGGATCGGCGCCCGAGGCGATCAGCTTGTCGCGCGCGGCGGTGCTGGTGAGGACGCGACGGATCGCATGATTGAGCCTGTCGATTTCGGCACGCGGGGTCTTCGCCGCGGCAAACAGGGCGTACCAGTTGTCCGTATCGACGCCGGCGATGCCCATCTCGGCGAAGGTCTTGACCTCGGGCAGAAGCGGATGGCGCTTGCTTGCGGCAATGCCGATCGGCTTCAGCTTGCCGCCCTTGATATGCGCCATCAGTCCCGGCACATCGCCGAAAAAGGCCGTGACGTGGCCGCCGATGACATCGGTGATCGCGGGCGCCGCCCCCTTGTAGGGAATGTGCATGACGTTCGCGCCGCTGGCGTCGGCCATTTGCTCCAGGGCGAGGTGCGGGATGCTGCCGATGCCCGAGGAGGCCATCGAAGTGGGCTTCTTGTTCAACTTCGTCGCGGCGATGAACTCGGCGGCGTTCTTTGCGGGATTGGCGGCGTTGACCACCAGCACCTCGACGTTATTGACCACCAGCGACACCGGGGCAAAGTCGCGCAGCGGATCGTAGGAGAGCTTCTCGTAGAGCGCAGGATTGATCGCAACCGCGCCGACGCTGGTGAGCCACAGCGTCGTGCCGTCCGGGGTGGATTTGGCGACCATTTCGGCGCCGATCGCGCCGTTGGCGCCGGGTTTGTTTTCGACGATCACGGTTTGGCCCAACTCCTTGCCCAGCTGTTCGGAGAGTACGCGGGCGACGAAGTCCACCGGCCCGCCCGGCGAGAACGCGACGATGATATGCACGGGTTTTCCGGACTCGGCGGCAGCCGGTCCGGCGACCAGCGATGCCGCTGCGATGAACAGCGCGAGAATCAATTGCTGCATGGGGCTTCTCCTGGGGACAAAGGTGTAGTTCTCAGTCGCAGCGCGCGGTCATGCCGCCGTCTACGACGATTTCGCTGCCGGTGATGAAGCGCGCCTCGTCTGAAGCGAGGAACAGCGCGGCGTTCGCGGTGTCCCGCCCATCGCCCATGAAGCCCAGCGGGATGCGCGCCAGCCGCTGGCGCAGCAACGCTTCGACATCGCCCCCGGCGCGCTGCTTGGCCAGTCGCGCTTCGACCATGGGCGTGTGCAATTGTCCGGGAATCACGGTGTTCACCCGTATCCCCTTGGGCGCGTACTGTACCGCGACGACGCGCGAGAACTGAATGATGCCGGCCTTGGTCGAGGCGTAAGCGACCTGCGCCGCGCCGGTCCAGCGCAGCCCCGAGGTCGAGGCGACATTGACGATCGCCCCGCGGCCCTGTTGCTCCATCGCCGGCAGGACATGCTTGCAGGTGAGGAAAACACTTTTCAGGTTGAAGTCGACCTGCGCGTCCCAGACTTCCTCGGACATCTCCACCGGCCCGCCGGGCGCCGAACCGCCGACGTTGTTGATCAACGCGTCGATTCTCCCCCAGGCCTGGAGGCAAGCCTCGATCGCGGCCAGTACCGACTTCGAATCGGTGACGTCGCATTGCCTGGTGATAATCTCGCCGCCCGCCTCACGCACTCGCGCTGCCGTCTCCTCCATGCGTTCCGGATCGCGGTCCACGGCGAAGATGCGCGCGCCCTCCTCCGCGAAGCGTACCGCCGCCGCGCGGCCGTTGCCCCAGCCCGGGCCGACACAGCCCGCCCCGGTAATGAACGCCACCTTGTCCTGCATGCGCCGGCTCAAACGTTTGCCCCCGCTTGCTCCTGGAACCGGTACAGGCGTTGCGGGTTATCCACCAGCAGCGCCCGGCGTTGTGACTCCGTCGGCGCGATCTCGGCCAGCAGATCGACCAGGTCGCCGTCGTCGGGAATGGCGCAGGCAAGGTTCGGATGCGGCCAGTCCGTGCCCCACAACGTGCGATCCGGGAATTCGGCGACCAGCATCCGTGCGAATGGGGTGGCATCCAGGTAGGGTGCCGGTTGGTGCGAACTGCGCTCCGATCCGCTCACCTTGACCCAGAATCGATCGTCCTCCAGCAGTTTGCGCAGCAACTGAAAATCCGGCTGGTCGGTGCCGAGCGCGGCATCGACCCGACCCATGTGGTCGATCACCACCGCAACCGCCGAGCGGCGCAATACGGGAGCCAGTTCCGCGATCAAGGAACTTTCGAAATGCACCTGCA
The DNA here is from genome assembly GCA_903832735.1 of uncultured Sterolibacterium sp. Taxonomy (GTDB): domain Bacteria; phylum Pseudomonadota; class Gammaproteobacteria; order Burkholderiales; family Rhodocyclaceae; genus CAIYYX01. The sequence goes on along the minus strand of CAILCO010000010.1, from coordinate 7,170 downwards.
GATGCCAGCCAAAGTCCGCGAGCCGATCGCCGAACGCCACCACGTCGGCGATCTTTGCGCCGCGCCCCAGATGCTTCATGAAATTGAAGCGTGCGCCGCGAAAGCCCTGCGCGTGCAGCCGCCGCAGTTCGGCATCGGGGACGTCGGTCGGGACCAGGGCGATGCCCAGATAGGTGCCGTTCTTCGCGGCGAGGGCGTCGGCCACGACAGCATTGTCGTAGCCATGGCAGGTCGACTGGACGATGACGCAGCGCTCGATCCCGAGCAGGGCATGGAGCGCGAAGAGTTTCTCCTTGGGCGCATCGGCAGGCTTGAAGGGACTGTTTTCGGCGAAGGGAAATACCCGCGCCGGTCCGAAGACATGACAGTGGCTGTCGCAGGCACGCGGCGGCAGCGCAAGCCGGGGTCTGCGCGGCGAGGCGTGGTAGCTGGGCTGGGCTTGGTTCATGAATGCCGAAATCTTTCCGAGGCAAGGGCGGGCCGATAATCGCGAGTCAGGCGACGGCGAGTAGACGATCCGGTGGCGAAAAATGAACGGAGTGTAGCAGTTCGAGTTGGGCGGAAGCAACGAACCCTGTCCAACTGCGGGGCGGCTGTGTATTCTCCTCACGCTCGATGGATCGCCTGCCAATCCGGATGGGCGGACCAGGGCGAAATTTCATCTGGGAGGAGGAAACAATGCTGCGGATAATTCAAGGCCTGGCAAGAGCCGGGCTGCTGGCCGGCCTGCTGCTCTGCTCTGGAACGCTGCTGGCGGAGGGTACGACGAAAGTCCATTGGTATGGCCACCCGGCCTTCAGGATCGAAACCCCCAGCGGCGGCGTCATCCTGATCGATCCCTGGTTGACCGTGCCGAGCAACCCGGACAAGAACTCGATCGCCGAACTGGGTCGGGTGGACTACATTCTGGTCACCCACGGGCACCAGGATCACATCGGCAATGCCGTCGAAATCGCCAAGAAGACCGGGGCCGTGCTGATCGCGCCCTACGGCCTGCATTTCAACATGAAGTCGGTGTTGGGCTATCCGGAGGCCCAGGCCCCATTCGCCACCGCCGGCAACATCGGCGGTACCATCAACCTGCCCAAGGCCGGAGCCTAGGTGAGTTTCGTCAATGCGGTGCACGGCTCGGAGATGACGCCGCCGACGATTCCTGTGGCAGCGCCGGGACAACTCGCGGCGATACACGCCGGCAATCCCGTGGGCTATGTGATTCAGATCGACCGGCGATCGTTGCCAAGCTCAACGCCGAAATCCGCCGCATTGTAGCGCTGCCAGGCCTGGGCGACCGTCTGGCGGCGATCGAACTGGTGAGTTCCACGCCGGAGGAGCTCGACAGTTTCGTCCGCAGCGAAATGGACAAATGGACGCCGTTGATTCACAAGCTGGGCATCACCGGAGAATGAACCCGCTTTAATTGCGCTGGCGTATCCAATTGACGATCGCGTCTACCACCGCGGCCGGCTGCTCGGGTATTAGCGCGTGGCTGGCATTCGGGATGACGACGATGGAGACACGGTCGCCGAACTCGACAGTCATCTCGTTCATCATCTCGCGCGGCTTGAACGGATCCTGCGCCGCCTGAAGATCGAGCATCGGCGCCCGTCCGCCCGACCACCACTCGGACTGCCGGGTCGCGCGTCCGGCCGCGAACTGGGATTCATCTACCTCGGGATGCCAGCCCTTCAACCAAGCGCTGGCGTCGTTGCCCGGCGCAAAGAAGGCCAGGCGCAGATATTTCAACCTCTCCGCGTCGCCAAGCTCCGGGTCGCCGCTTTTCCTGACCGCATCGGACAGCTCCCTGGCACCGGCGAATCCGTTCGGATAGGCCTTGGCCGCAGCCGCAATGATGATCACCCCGCGCACCAGGTCTGGCGTATCGACGGCGCTCATGCGCGCGACCCAATTGCCGAATGCGTGCCCGGCGATAACCGCGGGACCGCCGCCCTCGTGGCGGATCACCGCGGCAACGTCCCGCGCGAAATCATGCAGGCTCAGTCCTTTCATCGGGCCGACGCTGCGGCCCGCTCCGCGCGGCTGCGGACGCAGCACGCGGAATCCGGAGCGTGCGATGCCCGCGGCAAGAATATCGAAATCTTCGGAATCGCGGCCGCGCGAGGGCAGCAACATGACCAGCGGCCCCGCGCCCTCGGCGACGACCTCGATGCGTACATCAGCGTAGGCCACGATGTAGCGCTCGCTCGCCTGCGCCGTTACGGCCGGCAATGCCAGCAGCGCCAGTACTGCGGGCAGGAGCAGGCCGATGCGAAAATTCACCAGCATCTCCCTCTGCCGCTAGAGATTCTCCAGCACCATCAGGCCAGCGGCGGTATTTGAAATCGGGATATGGTAATTCGCATGCACCTTGCGCACCTTGCCCGGCAGCGCCGCGCGGGCAGCCAGCCACATCAGGAGTTCGACGCCCTGGGTGCCGGTCAGTTCGACCAGATCTTCTATCGAGTATTGCGTCGCCCACTTCGGATCGCTGACCAGACTCTCCATGAATTTCAGGTCGAATGCCTTGTTGGTGAACCCGGCCCGCGTGCCGTCGAGTTGGTGCGACAGTCCGCCGGTGCCGATGATGACGACGCGCTGGTCTTCGTCCCAGGACTCGATAGCTTTACCGACGGCCTCGCCGAGCTTGAAGCAGCGTGCGGCCGAGGGTAGCGGGAATTGCACGGTATTGATGCACACCGGCACGGTGCGCACCGGGCAGATCTGGTCATCCGGCCAGAGCAGTTTCAAAGGCAGGGTGAAGGCGTGATCGACCAGCATCTCCTGGCAGGTCGTCAGGTCGAACTCTTTTTCGATCAGGGCGTTGATCAGGTGCCAGGATAGCGCCGGGTCGCCCCGAAACGGCGGCAGGGTCGGGATGCCCCAGCCCTCATCGGCATTGACGTATTGTTCCGCCGCCCCGAGCGCGAAGGTCGGCAGTTTGTCGAGGAAGAAGTTCAGGCCATGGTCGTTGTAGAAAACTACCGCCACGTCCGGCTTGACCTCGCGCAGCCACTCGCGGACCGGCGGGAAGCCGTCGAAAAACGGCTTCCAGTAGGGATCCTCCTGCAGGTTCTGGGCAATGGCACGACCCAGGGCAGGCACATGGGTGGAGGTGATGGAACCGACGATCTTGGCCATGTCTCAGTTCCCCGCAGCCACGAGCCTGGCCTTGAATGCGTCCTTGCTCATGCCGGTCTGTTGCGCGCCGATGTCCTGGACGTCGAGTCCGAAGATGCCGGCGAATTTCGCCAGGTAATAGACGTTGCCGCCAGCCGCGAGCAGGTCGAGGACGTTGCGCTTGCGAATCGCCGCGCTCTGCGTTTCGTTCAGTCCGTACCGGGCGCAGTAGGCATCCTCGTCGCGCAGGAACTCTGCACGGTTGTCGGCGGAATTGAAGGAAAAGCACATCTTGTTCAGCGCATAGCCCTTGCGCGCCTGAACGCTGTCAAACAAGGTCGTGCCCGGGATCTCCCGGCTACGTTTGCTATCAGTCACGCGAATCTCCTGGCGATCACTTCGTTCTGAACTGCTTCTCGGGATCGCCGGTCTGCGGTAGCGTCTCGATCTCGACGTTGGCCAAGTGGCCGTCGCGTTCCTCGACGCGCCGCACGTATTGATGCTGAATGATCTCACCCGTTTCCGTCTCGATGTGGATAGGGCCGCGCGGACTGTCCGGATTGCTCCACTTCCTGAGATAGGCCATCGTCGCTTCCGGCGCCACCTTGCCCTTTTGCGCACGGATGGCATCGTAGATTGCCTTCATGCCATCCCAGCCGCCGACGGCAAAATAATTCGGCGTCGTGTTGGCGCCGTACTCGCGCTTCCATGCTGCAACAAAGTCCAGGTTCGCCTTCCGGGTTGCCGCCGCGGAATAATGATGAACGGTGATCACGCCCAGCGGCGCGCGTCCCATGTTCGGCAGCTCTTCATCGGTGGTGATGGCGCCCGAGCCGATGATCTTGGTTTTCGACTTGGTGATGCCGATATCGGCCATGGCCTTCATGAACGCGGTCGCCGTCGGGCCGCCCGGATTGAAGACATAGAGCAGGTCCGGAGCGGCTTCCTTGGCCTTGAGCATATAGGGAAGATAGTCGGTGGTTTTCATCGGAACCCGCACCGAGCTCAGCACCTTGCCGCCACCCGCAGTAAATCCCTTGATAAAGGCCGCCTCTCCGTCATGTCCCGGAGCGAAGTCGGTCACCAGCGTGAACGCCGTCTTGTAGCCCTGTCTTGCCGCCCATTGCCCGAGGGGATAATCCGATTGCCACACCGAGTGTTGCACCCGGATGACATAGGGCTGCTGCCAGGTGACGTTGCTGCCGCCGGCCCCCATCACGACATAGGGGACCTTCGCCTGTTTGGTCAATGCGCTGATCGCCAGGGTGTTGGGTGTCCACTGGCCGCCGGTGAGAAAACTGACCTGATCGCGCACGATCAGTTCCTGCGCCAGGCGTTTCGCCACCTCGGGATTTACCCCGGTGTCGTCCCGTTTGATAATTTCGACGCTGGTTCCGGCCGGCAACTCCTTGCCGTGCAGCTTGACGTAGAGACTGGCGCCGCGATCGATAGCCTCGCCCAGCGACGCTTCGGGTCCGGAGTAGGTCAGTATCATCCCGACCTTGACGACTTCGGCGCTGGCCAAACCTGAAAGCGAGAGCGCCCCGAAAATGCAGAAGAGTGAGGAAACGACGGATCTACGTAGCGCAGCCGGCGATGAACTTTTCATAAGGATCTTCTCCATCATTAACGGGGCAATTCTGCTCAGTCCGCTTCGCCGGGCTGCTTGCCAGGCTCGAACCCGCCGACTTCGTGGTAGAGGACCTTGTTCTCCTCCTCGAAGGCGCGGACCGTCGGAATTTCTCCAGGCAAGCCCAGTTTTTTCCAGCGAGCGGCAATCTTATCGTAGTTGCCCTTGGAAAGGGCCGTCCGCTTGGAAAACACCGGCAGGTGACGGTGTTCCTTGCAGGCGTTGATCAACGCCTTGGAGCCGTAGGGGCGGTTCTCCGGCGGGTTCTGTGTTGGGTCGAGCCAGGTGCTCCAGGTATTGCGCAGGATGTCGATGTCGTCGATCGGGTTGCAGCGACTGGCCATGGCCCAGATCACCTGGTCGGTGTCGGTGGGATCGATGTCTTCATCGACGGCGATGATCAACTTGGTGTAATACGCCCCGCCCGGACACTGAGCCGCCAGGGCCAGGACCTGGGCGGCGTGGCCGGCGTAGCGCTGTTCCAGACTGATCACCGTCATGCCGAAGCCGCCGGCCGCCGCAGGGTGGGCATAGACGCCGTGGATCCCGGGAATGCCCAGTTTGTCCAGGTCATCCCAGATTTTCGCCGAGCGGATGACCGAGAAGAAACCGCTCTGCTCGCACGAAGGATAATCGGCCATCAGGGCGTTGGTCAGGATGGGATTGGAGCGGTAATGGACAGCGGTCACCTCGACCAGCGGGCAGCCGGCTTCGGGCCGGCCGTAGTAGCCGGGGAACTCGCCGAACGGGCCTTCGGCTTTGACCGATCCCGGCCGGATGACGCCTTCGATCACCAGTTCGGCATTCGCCGGCAGCAACAAGTCGGTGGTCGTGCCGCGCACCACGGGAATAGCTTGTCCCTTGATGCCGCCGGCGAATTCATATTCCGAAACGTTCTTGGGAAACGTCTGCGAGCCGACCATCATGAACAGGGGATCGATGCCCCAGGCCGCCGCCACCTGGATGGACTCGCCCTTCTGCCAGGCGCGGGTGATGTGCAGACGGGCATCCTTGCCCGGCGACAGGTATAAGCCCACTTCTTTCTTCCCCTGCTGCATCATCCGATAGGTACCGATGTTCAGGTAGCCCGAGTCCGGATCGCGGGTGATCACCGCGTCGGCCGTGCCGGCGTAGCGTCCGCCATCCAGGGGCCAGTGCCGGGGGATAGGCAGCAGATCGAGATCGATCTGGTCGCCGGTCAGGGTATTCTCATAGACGGGTGCCGCCTTCCGCGATACTTCCTTCGGTGGGATGCGCGATTTCAGCTTGTCCTTGGCCCTGCGGATCAATTCCACCGTCGGCGTATCGACCGGTTCCTCCAGTGTCAGCGCAATGCGCTTGATGCTGGGTCCGAGGATGTTCCACAGAGATCTTGCGCCGATCGGGCTCTTTTCGAAGCCGGCGATGCGATCGAACAGCACCGCCGGTGACGGATCCTGCTTCGCCAGCAGATAGCCGATTCCGCTCATTTCCTCGTCCCGGTCTACTGCCTGCTTCACCCGCACCAGTTCGCCCATGTCGTCGACCCGGGAGAGCCACTCGCGCAGATCCTGAATAGGTTCACTCGCAGCGCTCTTGGACGTCTTACCACCACTCTTCTTTGTCGCCATGCTCAACACCTCCGAATTGATGAATCGAATCCGCCACAAACTTGACGTCAGCACACATAAACTGATATCCCATGATGTGGGATTGTTGCATTCATGTCAAGTGGCGATTTCAATTGAAAACGGAAAAATCCTCATATTTCTCAAATCTTGCAAATTGGGATAATTGAGGATAAAGCCGAAACGCCGCGAGCAGGGGCGAATCAGTCACTCGCGACCTGCATGGCCGGAGCCCGTGAAATCGCGTTGGAGACGATGGCCGCGCAAAATTTCACGCGCTCGGCCAGCGGTGCAATTTCCTCATTCCTCATTGCGACCTTGCCTACCGTGATGCTCAGGCTGCCGACGACCGCGCCCCGGTTGTCGAACACCGGGGCGGCAATGCCGGTTACTCCCGCGGTGACCTGCCCTTCGCTCGCGACCCAGCCGGCTTGGCGAATCTGGGCGAGCGCCGCCCTGACCTTTTCCAGCGTATCGCCCAAACCCGCCTGGACAAATTCCTCCTGGCGCTCGCCGTAGAGCCGGGAAATAGCCCGGGCTGGCATATGCGCGAGGATGATCCGCGACGCCGCTCCCTGCAGCAGGGGCCGATCCCTGCCCCGTTCGTAGCCGCTGCTGAAGGCTTCGCTGGAGCCCTCCTGATGGACGCACAGCACCTTGTCGCGATAGCGCCGGCAGAGCAAGGCCACGCCTGGCACGGTGCGCGCCAGTTCGCTCATGACCGGGATGCTGGCGACGATCAGCGGGTCCTGGCTGCGCATCCTGTAGTCGAGTTCCGCCACACGCGGGCCCAGGGTATAACCCAGTTCGGGCAGGGAG
>CAILCO010000009.1 GCA_903832735.1 uncultured Sterolibacterium sp. | reverse complement strand
GGTGTTTCCTCCCCCGCAGAAGCAACAGCAACAACCAAGTCAAAAGCAAAACCGGGGCAGCGCCGACCAGCTGTAGATGCAGTCACGTGTGCAGCCTAAACTCGGCAGGATTCTGTCTTGACTTCGGGGTCCACTTTACAATAAATTGCGTTCCATCGTCGTGGCCGCCGCGATGAACAAGTTTGCGGCTGAGGAAAAAGGGTCGGAGTTTTTATTCAATCATTCGCTAGCTGTCGCCATCGTCGCTCAGGAATTGGCGATGATTTGCGGCCTATCACCGGAAAAAGCCTATGTTGCAGGAATCCTGCACGATGTCGGGCAACTGTGCTTTCACATCATGGATCCTGTCGTTTTCCAGGATGTGTACAACCAATCGGCGATCGATGACCGGCTCATCGAGCGTGAAGTGTCGACCTTTGGCGTGGATCACGCCCAGATCGGCGGCCAACTGGCGGAACACTGGAAACTTCCGGAGGATTTTGTTTCAACCATACGAACGCATCATGACCATGATGTCGTCACCAGCAATCTACAAGCAGTGGTCAATCTCGCCGAGAGTCTGACCCGGGCATTGGATATTCCGTCGTCTTCAAAAAACCGGCTCACCAAGCTTAATGCCCCTGCAGTCCTGGCCCTGGGGATTACCTGGGGCAGCCCGGAAATGCTCGATTGCTTCGGGCGCTGCCGGGCCAGATTCCGTCAGGCTATGGGCTTAGGTGTCCATTAAAGGCTCATTCGTGCCGCATCTCACGACTGGTAAAGCCACAATCGTATAACTGCATTCGGAGGAGTTTCATGGCAGCAGAAACTGACGAAATTTTCGACCGCATCGAACAATGGCAGAACGCCGGCAAGGGCGTGGCGCTGGCCACGGTGATGCGCACCTGGGGCTCTTCGCCGCGACCGGCCGGCAGCCATCTGGCCGTCGATGAAACCGGCGCATTCTGCGGATCCGTGTCCGGCGGTTGCATCGAGGGCGCGGTGATCGCCGAGGCAAAAGCGGCCATCGCCGATGGCCGGCCGCGGCGCCTGGAGTTCGGCGTCAGCGATGAACAGGCCTGGGAAGTGGGTCTGGCTTGCGGCGGCAGAGTGGAAGTCTATGTCGAGCGCGTCGAATGAAGGCCGATATCTTCCATCGTTTGCAGGCGGCCCGCCGGGCGAGGTCGTCCTGCGCCCTGGTGACGCGCATCGCCGACGGTGTCCAGGCCCTGGTCGTGGCCGGCAATGTCACTGGCGAGTTGGTTCTCGCGCCGGCGCAACTCGAGGAGATTGCCGCCCGCCTGCTGGCCGAGAGCAGCGGGCCGCTAGCGTCGGACGACGGCCTCTTCGTGCGCGTCTACGCCCAGCCGGCCCGGCTGCTGGTGGTCGGCGCCGTGCATATCAGCCAGTGTCTCGCGCCGATGGCGGCCATGGCGGGCTACGCCGTGACGGTCATCGACCCGCGCCGCGCCTTCGCCAATACCGAACGCTTTCCCGATGTCGCGCTCTGCGACGAGTGGCCCGATGAGGCCATGGCCAGGCTCGTCCCCGATGGGCAGACCGCCGTCGTGACGCTCACCCACGACCCCAAGCTGGACGATCCTGCCCTGGTCGCGGCGCTGGCCAGTCCGGCTTTCTACATCGGCGCCCTGGGCAGTCGCCGCACTCATGCCAAGCGCGTCGAACGCCTGATCGAACAAGGCGTGGATCCTGGGCAGATCGCGCGCATCCATGCCCCGGTCGGACTCGATCTGGGCGGCCGCTCGCCGGCCGAGATCGCGGTGGCGGCACTGGCGCAAATCATCCAGGTCAGGCACCGCCATGATCTTTAGGAATTTCCTCCGCGAGGAGGCGGAAGGGGTGATGCTGGCGCATACGCTGAAGCTGCCCGCCCTTACTTTCAAGAAAGGCCGCCGTCTCTCCGCAGGCGATCTCGAACTGCTGCTCGAGGCCGGCGTCGCGACGGTTTCCGGGGCCCGCCTAGCGCCCGATGAACTCGACGAAGACCAGGCGGCCGAGGCTGTCGCAACTATCCTCGCGAGCGGCCCTCTGGTCGCCCGCAGGGCCCACGCCGGCCGTTGCAATCTGCATGCGGAGCAGGCGGGAATTCTTGTGGTCGACGGCGCCGTCATCGACCGCCTGAATCATGTCGACGAAGCCATCACCATCGCCACGCTGTCGCCCTACACGCCGGTGCGCAAGGGGCAGGTGGTGGCGACCGTCAAGATCATTCCCTTCGCCGTCCGGCAAAGCCGGATCGCGGCCTGCCGGGAGCTGATCGACGCTTGCCCGCCGTTGCGCCTGGCACCCCTCGTGGCGCAGCGTGTGGCGCTGATCATGAGCGAGTCGTCGGCGACTACGACGAGCATCCTCGACAAGACGCTGGCCGTCACCAAAAGCCGCATCGAGGCACTGGGCAGCCGGCTTTGTCTGACGCTGCGCTGCCGGCACGATTCTGACGCCATCGGCGCCGCCCTCGATCAGGCGCTGGCGGCGGGCTGCGAGCTGATCCTGGTCTCCGGTGCGGCGGTCACCAAGGACCGGGGCGATGTGGTGCCGGCCGCGATTGTTGGGCGGGGCGGCGAGATCACGCATTTCGGCATGCCGGTCGAACCCGGCAACATGCTCCTGCTCGCCCGCATTGCCGCGGTGCCGGTGATCAACCTGCCGGGCTGCGCGCGTTCCCGGCGCAGCAACGGTTTCGACTGGCTGCTCCAGCGCCTGCTGGCGCAACTCCCGGTGGCTGGCGCCGAGATCATGAACATGGGCGTGGGCGGCCTGATTCGCAGCGCTCACGACGAAGGCGCGACGGAGGCCGCCCGGCCCCGGGTCGGCGCCCTGGTCCTGGCCGCCGGGCGTTCCACGCGCATGGGCGAAGCGAACAAGCTGCTTTGCCCCTTGGCCGGCGTGCCCCTGGTCGCGCGGGCGGTCGATGCCGCCTGTGCCTCGCAATGCGCCCAGGTCATGGTCGTCACCGGACACGAAGCGGCGCAGGTGGAAGCAGCGCTGGCCGGCCGCCGCGTTTCCTTCACCTACAACCCGGCCTTCGAGCAGGGCATGGCGAGCTCTCTCGCCTGCGGTCTGCGCGCCATGTCCCAGGACCTCGATGCCGTGCTGGTGCTGTTGGGCGACATGCCGCAGATCAGCGCCGAGGACATCGATACCCTGCTTGAGGTTTTCGCGCCCGACTGCCTGGCCATTGTCGTGCCGGAACGCCATGGCCGGCGCGGCAATCCGGTCCTCTGGCCGCGCCGCTATTTCGCCGAGATCTGTGCCTTGAAGGGCGATGTCGGCGCGCGCGAACTGCTCATCCGCCATGCCGACGAAGTGAAAACGGTGGTCATCTCCAGCGATGCCATCTTCGCCGATGTCGACACCCCCGAGGCGCTACGCCAGATGGAGGGCAAGTGAGCCTCATCGAACAACTGCGCGCGCAGTTTCCGTTTTACGCCGCAGCAAACCCCTGCCACTACCTGGACAACGCCGCGACCAGCCAGATCCATCAGCAGGCGCTAGCCGCCATGGCCGGGCAGGAAGCCAGCCGGGCGAATGTGCATCGCAGTCCTTACCGCCTGGCCGAGGCCTCCACGCATGCCTACGGCGAGGCGCGGGCAAGGGTCGCGCGTTTTCTCAATGCCGCAGCCAACGACGAGGTGGTGTTCACCTCCGGTGCTACGGCCGCGCTGAACCTGGTCGCCTACAGTGTCGGCGAGACGCTGCAGGCGGGCGACGAAGTGCTGATCTCCGCCGCCGAGCATCATAGCAATTTCGTGCCCTGGCTGCGCCTGCGCGAGCGCAGCGGCATCCGCCTGCGCGTCCTGCCGCTGTTGCCCGACGGCCGCATCGCGACCGCGTCCCTGGCGGAACTGGTTACCGAGCGCTGTCGCCTGATCGCGATCACCCATTGCTCCAACGTCACCGGTGCGGTCACCGATGTCGCCGCCGTGGTTGCTGCTGCCCGCAAGGTGGGCGCCCTGGTTCTCCTCGACGGGGCGCAACAGGTGCAGCACGGGCCGGTCGATGTGCAGATGCTCGGGGCGGATTTCTATGCCTTCTCCAGCCACAAGTGTTTCGGCCCGACCGGCGTCGGCGTGCTTTGGGGCAGGCAGGCCGTGCTCGAGCGCCTGCCGCCGTTCATGACCGGCGGCGGCATGGTCGGCGAGGTGTCGCTGGAGAGCCTGAGCTTCGCCGCGCCGCCGGCGCGTTTCGAGGCCGGCACGCCGCCGGTGGCCCAGGCGATCGGCCTGGGCGCGGCAGTGGATTGGCTGATGACGCTGCCCTGGGCCGAGATCCATCAAGCCGAGTCGGCGCTGCTCGCGCGCCTGCTGGCAGGCCTGGCGACATTCCCGGCGGTGCGGCTGATCGGTCCCGCGGATCTCGCCCGGCGTTTGCCCATCGTCTCCTTCGAGGTTCGCGGCATCCATCCCCACGATGTCTGCCAGGTGCTGGGCGAGCGGCAGGTCGCGCTGCGCGGCGGCAACCACTGCGCCCAGCCGCTGTTCGCCGCGCTTAACTCGGCGGGGGCGACGCGGGCGAGCCTCGCGCTCTACAACGATGCGGCCGATGTCGATGCCTTGCTGGCCGGGCTCGAAGATGCGCTGAAGGTTCTGTCGTGACCTCGAGCGTCTATCAGCAGGCGATCAAGGAACTGGCGCAAGCCGCACACGGCAGCGGCCGGCTGGATCATCCGGACGGCGCAGCCCGGCTCGACAACCCGCTCTGCGGCGACCGGGTGGATCTGACGGTGAGTCTCGCCGGCGAGGTGATCGCGGCCGTGGCGCATGAGACGCGCGCCTGTCTGCTCTGTCGCGCCGCCGCTTCGCTGCTCGGCCTCACCGCACCCGGCCGCAGCCCAAGTGAGATGCGCGCTGCGACAGCGGCGCTGGAAGCGATGCTGAATTCCGCCGCGGTCCTGTCGCCTGAATGGCAGGCGCTAGCGGTATTCGCACCGGTCGCCGCTTACCCCAGCCGTCACGGCTGCGTGCTGCTGCCGTTTCAGGCCTTGCAGGCGGCGCTGCAGGGCAAGCCCCAGTAGGCCGGCGTTCAGGCCGACTGCCTGCTGCGGATCAACCACACCGACAGGTTCCATGTGACCGGTACGGCGAGCAGCAGCGCCAGCGCCGTCGCTACTCCCCAGGGTCCTATGCTCAAGGCCAGCGCGAGCAGGGCGAAGGCGAGTCCGAGCAGGCCCCACAGGGCATTACTGATCACCGCCGCGCTGGCTCGCCCGCCCAGGCGCGAATGCAGGATGAGCATGGTCGAGGTCGTCGAGATCGGATACACCGCGAGCATCCCGGTGGTTCCCGGCCCGCCCCAATGGCTCAACAGCAGCACTGCCGCCATCAGCACGCAGACCAGCGCCGTGCGCAGCGGCAGTTCGTACCACAGGCGGGCGATAGGCGGCGCCCGGACATCCCGATAGGGACGCGAGAGCACGATGCACAGCGGATAGACGAGCAGGTTGAGCAGGCTTGCGCCGGTCAGCGTCCATGCAGTCGAACGGACCAGGGATGCCAGGACGACCCAGCAGAGGACGGCGGCGGAAAGACTCAACAGCAGGCCGCGCTTTTGCGCCAATACCAGGTAGAGCAGCATGAACACGCCGCTCACGGCGTTGACCGCGAGGCCGGCCCCGGCACTGGCGACGAGATAGGCGGCGTCGTGGTCGAGGGAGAGAAATAGATAGGCCGGCCAGACCGTCACCGGCAGCGTCATCACCAGGGCGCCGATCAGCGGTCCGGCGCGTTCCGCGACGATCGAGGCGGTGACCACCAGCCCGGCCGTCAGCAGCAGCTTCAACGCCAGCCAGAAGACCAGGTTTTGCGCGATGGCGTGGGGCCCCGGGGAGGCGAGTCAGCGCTTAGCCGCCTGGTGCCGTCGCCTGCGCGGCGGCACCAGGCGTTCGGATTAGCCGCAGCTGCCCACGGCGCCGCAGGCGCTGCAGAAATCGCAACCGTCCTTGCGGATCACCGTGAAATTGCCGCATTCGCTGCACAGCGCACCGCGCATCACCTTGGGCGCGCCGGCCTCGCGCGGCGTCTCGAGGATGCCCATCTCGCGCGTCGGGTAACCGTTCTCGTCGAGGATGCCGAGCATGGCGTAGCGATGAATGATCAGCCGCGCCAGATAGGCCACGGTCGATGGCCAGTTCTGCTGGCGCCGCGTGCCGGGGACGAAGGCCATGAAATCGCCGAGGGGCTCGGGATAGTTGAGCAGCTTCCTGAGTTTCATGCCGATCCAGGCCGGATCCATCACGCGCATGTCGAGCGAGAGGATGCGCGCGAGGCCATCCAGGGCGCGCGGATAGTTGCCCGACAGCCACATCGAATAGGGCCGCGTCACGCTCGGCACGCCGGCCATCTCGGGCAGCGTGATCTCCTTCAGGCCGAGCACGAATTCCTCGCCGGCCGCCGGGTTCACGATGTCCACCGTCCATGACAGCGTGCCGTCGGTGCCGGTCTTCGGCTCGTCCCGGCTGAACATGGTATCGAGCACCGGCGTCGGGCCGTCGCCCTCGAAGGCGCCCAATTGCTCGCAGCGGTAGCGGATCACCTGGGCCACGGCGGAGACGATGCCGGGCATCAGCTTGTGTTCGCCGTGCGGCGGGAAGGCCATGTCGAAGGGTTCGTCATCGACGGTCCTGGCCAGCATGTCGAGCTTCAGCTTGAGCCAGCCGCGATCGTTGGCGCGCATGTCCATCGACAGCGTCTTGGCCACGGCGCCCAGGCCGCGCGGCTGCTCCGAGCCATTGACCCAGACCTCGAAGGGCACCGCCTTGCCGTTGGCGATGTGGCCGACGAACAAAGCGAACTCGCCGTGCGGCGTCTCGATCATGTAGGTCCAGGCGGCGTTGCCTTCGGTCATCCGCGGCCGGCCGGGCCAGCGCAGACTGGCCAGCACCGGCGCGGGCAGGGAACCGATCGAGAGGCGGCGATTGGCGTCGGAGATGACGACGTCCTGCGGCTTCTTCTTCTCGGTCGATTCGACCGAAAGGACCGAGCCCAGGACGGCGTTCGGCCGATAGGTCGCCAGTCCCTTCAGGCCGGCCTTCCAGGCGGCCATGTAGAGATCCTCGAAGTCGGCGTAGGGGTAGTCTTCGGGCACGTTCACGGTCTTCGAGATCGAGGTGTCGACATAGGGCGCGACTGCGGCGACCATGTCCTTGTGCGCCTGCGCCGAGATCTCCAGGGCGGTGACGAAGTAATCGGGCAGCTTCGCCGTGTCGCCGCCCAGGAACTTATAGTAGCGCCAGGCGTAATCCTCGACCGCGTATTCCTTGAAGGTGCCGTCGGCCATGCGCTTCTTGCGCGTATAGACCCAGGAGAACGGCGGCTCGATGCCGTTGCTGGCATTGTCGGCGAAGGCCAGCGAGATCGTGCCGGTCGGTGCGATCGAGAGCAGATGCGAGTTGCGGATGCCGTGGCGCCGGATCTGCTCCTTGACCTCCGGCGGCAGGCGCGAGGCGAAGTTGCCGCCGGACAGATACATGTCGGCATTGAACAGCGGGAAGGCGCCGCGCTCCTTGGCCAGTTCGACCGAGGCGAGATAGGAGCGGTCGCGCATGAACTCGGAAATCTTCGTCGCGATGTCGCGCGCCGGTACCGTGTCGTAGCGTTGCCGGAGCATGATCAGGGCATCGCCCAGGCCGGTGAAACCGAGGCCGACACGGCGCTTGGCGGCGGCCTCGGCTTGCTGCTGTTCGAGCGGCCAGTGCGTGGCGTCGAGAACGTCGTCCAACATGCGCACCGAGGTGTCGATGACGCGGCCGAAAGCGGCGTAGTCGAATGCGGCCTGCTCCGTGAACGGCGCGGTGACGAACCGGGTCAGGTTGATCGAGCCCAGGCAGCAGCAGCCGTAGGGCGGCAGCGGCTGTTCGGCGCAGGGATTGGTGGCCTCGATGGTCTCGCAGTAGTTGAGGTTGTTGTCGCGGTTCATGCGGTCGAGGAAAAGGATGCCCGGCTCCGCGTGATCGTAGGTCGAGCGCATGATCTGGTCCCACAACTCGTGCGCCCGCACCTTGCGATACACCCACTGGCCATCCTCGCGCTGGTAGGCGCCGGCGGCCTTGAAGTCGGCCGAGGGCACGGCCTTGTGCGTCAGTTCCACCTCGCCGTCGGCTTCCACGGCGAGCATGAACTGGTCGGTGACGCCGACCGAGATGTTGAAATTGGAGAGATCGCCGCTATCCTTGGCGTGGATGAATTCCTCGATGTCGGGATGGTCGCAGCGCAGCACGCCCATCTGCGCGCCGCGCCGGCTGCCGGCGGATTCCACGGTCTCGCAGGAGCGGTCGAAGACGCGCATGTAGGAGACCGGACCGGAGGCGCGCGACTGCGTGCCTTTGACATGGGCGCCGATCGGGCGGATCGAGGAGAAGTCGTAACCGACGCCGCCGCCGCGGCGCATGGTTTCGGCGGCCTGTTGCAGGGCGGTGTAGATGCCCGGACGGCCGTCGACGATTTCCGAGATGGAGTCGCCGACCGGCTGCACGAAACAGTTGATCAGCGTGGCGCAAAGGTCGGTGCCGGCGGCGGAGTTGATCCGCCCGGCCGGTACGAAGCCCTGCTCCTGCGCCTCATAGAATTGACGCTCCCAGTGGGCGCGTTTGTCCTCGGGTTCGACTGCGGCCAGGGCGCGCGCGACGCGCAGGCGGACCTCGGCGACATTCTGCTCGTTGCCCTTGGCATATTTTTCGATCAGTACCTCGCCGGAAATTTCCTGCGGCGGCGGCAGCGCGATGGCTGTTGTGGAGGGTTGGGAGACAGTTTCACCGGGAGGGAACATATTCGTTGTCATGGTTTTTTTCCGGAGAAGAATTGACGTGGCGGAAGGAGCATACCTTCACGTTCGGAGCTTTGGAAGTGAAATATTTCTGTATATTAAAAAACAATGACTTATAAATTTCACTAGTGGCTTAGCAAGCGGCATGCCACTACATATAGTGGGTCCGGCGCGAGGAAAAGCTACGAAAATTCAGGCTATTGGAGCAGCCGCGCGGTGTGCCGCGCGATCATCCATTCCTCGTTGGTCGGCACCACCAGCGCGGCGACGGCGCTGGCGGCGGCGGAAATGCGCGCGACCGAGGCGGTGCTTGTCGCCGAGTTGGTCGCCGAGTTTGTCGCCAAGTTGGCCACAGCGTCCAGTTCCACGCCGAGCCAGCGCGCCGCCCGGCAGACCTCGGCGCGCACCGCGGCGGCATGCTCGCCGATGCCGCCGGTGAAAATCATGGCGTCGACCCCGCCCAGGGCGGCGGCGAGCGAACCGAGTTCGCGCCCGATGCGGTAGCAGAACAGATCGACCGCCTGTTTTGCTTCAGGTCGGTCGGACGCCAAGAGTTCGCGCATGTCCGAGGAGATCCCGGAGACGCCGAGCAGGCCGGACTCCTGGTAGAGCAGGCGGGTCAGTGCATGACTGTCCATGCCCTGCTGCTCGATCAGGTAGAGCAGCACGCCCGGATCCAGATTGCCGCAGCGCGTGCCCATCATCAGGCCGTCGAGGGCGGTGAAGCCCATGCTCGTGGCGATGCTCCGGCGCTCCCGCATGGCGCACATGCTGGCGCCGTTGCCCAGATGGAGGACGATCACCCGGCCGTCGGCGGCCTTGCCCAGATGTTCGGGCAGGACCTCTGCGATGTATTCGTAGGACAGTCCGTGGAAGCCGTAGCGGCGTATCCCCTGTTCCGTGAGCTGACGCGGCAGCGCGAACAGTTGCGCCAGTTCCGGCTGGCTGCGATGGAAGGCGGTGTCGAAGCAGGCCACTTGCGGCAATCCCGGCTCCAGCCGTTGGAGCGCGCGGATGGCGTCGAGGTTGTGCGGCTGGTGCAGGGGCGCGAGCGGAATCAGCTTGGTGAGTTCTGCCAGATTCGTTTCATCGAGCAGGACCGGCTCGCGGTAATGCTCGCCGCCATGGACCACGCGGTGACCGACCGCAGCCAGCTTCAAAGCGCTGTGGCTGGAGAGCCAGCGCAGCAGGAACTCGAGCGCCTGATGGTGGTCGGTGCCCCCTGGCAGGGGCCGGTCGATCAGACTGGTTCCGGCGTCATCGACGGCACTCATCCGGGCGCCGTTGCCGGCGCCCAGGCTTTCGATCTGGCCAGACAGGGCAGGGCGCCGCGCGATGCTCGCTGCCAGCGGGAACAGCGCGAACTTGATCGACGACGAACCGGCGTTGAGGGTGAGCAGGGCTTGGGTCATTGAGACATCCTGGAAAATCATTTTCACCACCAAGGACACCAAGAAAAACAAAATCCACGAATGAATACTTCAAGGTTTTGACCTTGCAGTTCTTGGTGCACTTGGTGTTCTTGGTGGTGAATAAATCGTTACTTTCGTTTTGCGTGCGCCATGATCACCGCCAGGGCGGTCGAGGCGGTGCGCGACTCGGCCGAATCGGCGCGGCTGGTGAGCACGATCGGCACCCGGGCGCCGAGGACGATGCCTGCGGACAAGGCGTCGGCGAGATACTCCAGCTGCTTTGCCAGCATGTTGCCCGATTCGATGTCGGGCACCACCAGAATATCGGCCTGCCCTGCCACCGCCGAGCGGATGCCCTTGGTCTTGGCGGCCACGATCGACACTGCGTTATCGAAGGCGAGCGGACCGTCGAGCAGGCCCCCGGTGATCTGGCCGCGATCTGCCATCTTGCACAGCGCGGCGGCGTCCAGGGTGGCGCGCATCTTGGGGTTGACCATCTCCACCGCCGCCAGGATCGCCACCTTGGGTTCATTGATGCCGATCATCCGGGCCAGATCGATGGCGTTTTGCACGATATCGACCTTTTCCTCCAGCGTCGGCTCGACATTCACCGCGGCATCGGTGATCAGCAGCGGTCTCGGGTAGGTCGGCACATCCATCAGAAACACGTGGCTGATGCGCCGGTGGGTGCGCAAGCCGGCTTCTTTGTCGATGACCGCTTCCATCAGTTCGTCGGTGTGCAAGGAGCCCTTCATCAGCGCCTCGACCTCGAAATTGCGCGCCATCTTCACCGCGACCTCGGCCGCGGCGTGGCTGTGCGGCACGTCGATGATCGCGCAGTCGTGAAGCGAAGCGCCGATCTCGTCGGCGAGCTGACGCAACCGGCCCTCCGGGCCGACCAGGGTCGGGCTGATCAGGCCGGCATCGCGCGCCATCAGGGCGCCCTTGAGCGACTCGCCGTCGCAGGGATGAACCACGGCCATCGAGATCCGGGCCAGGCCCCGGGTCCTGGCCAGCAGGTGGTCGTAGCGGGCCTGCCGGTCGCTGAGCCTAAACTCGGGCAGGGTCATGCGCGCCCTCCGGATCTTCTCGGTCGGCGCCAGCACTTCGGCGCTGCCGGTGATCACCTTGAGCCCGTCCTGGTTGGTGCACTGACAGTCGAAGACGATATGGTGGTTGTGCTCGAATTTTTTCCGGCAGGTCAGGGTGACGGTGATGGTGTCGCCCAGCGTCACCGGGCGCGAGAAGTGCAGCGACTGATCGACGTAAAGAGTTCCCGGGCCCGGGAACTGGGTGCCGAGCACGGTCGAAATCAGCGCGCCGCCCCACATGCCATGGGCGATCACTTCGCGGAACAGCGATGACTGGGCGTATTCGTGATCGACATGGGCGGGATTGACGTCTCCGGACATGATGGCAAAGAGCTGGATGTCCGAGGGCTGCAGGGTGCGGACCAGGGTGGCTTTGTCACCGACCTTGATCTCGTCGTAGGTGAGGTTCTCGATATAAGTTGGGTTCATGCGCAGAGGTTCCGGTCGTCAAAGGCAATTATAATGCGCATCGTGCGGTGCCCCTCGAAAGGATGTCAGATGCAATATGTCAGTTACGGTAACGAAGGCACGCCCGAATCGATGAGCCTGGCGGAGTGCGCAGCACCCGTGGCCGGCCCCGGGGAAATCCTGATCGAAGTGCACTATGCCGGCGTCAATCGCCCCGACGTGGCGCAGCGCTCGGGCCGCTATCCGCCGCCGCCTGGCGCCTCGCCCATTCTCGGCCTGGAAGTGGCCGGCCGCGTGGCGGCGTTGGGTGAGGGGGTGGCCGAATGGCAGATCGGCGATCCGGTCGCGGCGCTGGCGCCGGGCGGCGGCTATGCCGAGTATTGCCTGGTGCCCTCGGGCCATGCCCTGCCCGTGCCCGCAGGCATGAGCCTGGCCGACGCGGCCTGTCTGCCGGAGACCTGGTTTACCGTCTGGGCCAATCTGATCGACATCGGCCGCCTGAAGGCCGGCGAGCGGCTCCTGGTCCATGGCGGATCCTCCGGCATTGGCTTGACCGCGATCCAACTGGCGCGCCATGTCGGCGCCGAGGTAATAGTCACCGTCGGCAGCGAAGAAAAGGCCAAGTTCTGCCGGGAATTCGGCGCGGATCACGCGATCAACTACAAGGACGGCGATTTTGCCGAGAAGGTCAAGGAGCTCACCCGCGGCGAGGGCGTCGATGTCGTGCTCGACATGGTCGGCGGCGACTATCTGCAGAAGGACGTCAGGTTGCTGCGTCGCGATGGCCGCCTGGTGCTGATCGCCTTTCTCGAAGGCAGCAAGTGCGCTTTCGATTTCCTGCCGGTGATGATCAAGCGCCTGACCATCACCGGTTCGACCATGCGGCCGCGCAGCGTCGCGGAGAAGACCGCGATCCGCGATTCGCTGGCGCGCAATGTCTGGCCTGCGTTTTCCAGCGGCAAACTGAAGAACCATCTGTTCGCCACTTTCCCCTTTGGCGAGGCGGCCGAAGCGCACCGCCTGATGGAGAGCAGCCGGCATATCGGCAAGATCGTGCTGCAGGTGAAGCGCTGATTGTTCGGGGCGGCGAGATGACCGATCAGGAAACGCTCGATCCCGAGAGTCCAGCCCAATGGCAGGAACTCCGGGCTCAGGGCCATGTCATGCTCGACGACATCTTCGATTACCTCGAACATCTGCGCGAGCGGCCGGTCTGGCAGCCGATTCCGGAACAAGTTCGCGAGGCTTTCCACGAACCCCTGCCGCAGGGGCCGAGCGATCTGGCGACGGTGCATGACCAGTTCATGAAGGACATCCTGCCCTATGCCGTGGGCAACGCCCATCCGGGATTCATGGCCTGGGTCCATGGCGGCGGGACGCCGGTCGGGATGCTCGCGGAAATGCTCGCCGCCGGCCTCAATGCCAATCTCGGCGGGCGCGACCAGATCCCGATCGCGGTGGAACGGCAGGTGGTCGAGTGGGTCCGCGATCTGTTCGGCTTTCCCGATTCGGCCAACGGGCTGTTCGTCACCGGTACCTCGATGGCCAATCTGGTCGGCGTGCTCGCCGCCAGGACCGCGGCCCTGGGCCGGGAGGTGCGCCATCAGGGCCTGCTGGCGGCGCACCGGCAGCTCGTCGCCTATGCTTCCGCCGGCGCCCATGGCTGCCTGGCCAAGGCCATGGATATGGCCGGCATCGGCGCCGACCTGCTCCGTCTGGTACCGATGAACGAGCGCTACGAGATGGATGTCGCCGCGCTGGCAGCCGCGATCCTGGCGGATAAGAAAGCCGGCTTCAGCCCGTTCCTGATTGCCGCCACGGCCGGTTCGGTAGACGTCGGGGCCATCGACGATCTCGCCGCCATCGGCCGCCTCGCCCGGGAACAACAGCTGTGGTTTCATGTCGATGGCGCCTACGGGGCGCTGGCCATGCTGGCGCCGGAACTGGCACCGCGTCTGGAGGGTTTAGGCCTGGCCGATTCCATCGCCTTCGATTTCCACAAGTGGGCTCAGGTGCCCTACGATGCGGGCTTCATTCTGGCCAGGGACGGCCGTCTCCTGGAAGACGCCTTCGCCGCCGACACCGCCTACCTGAAGCGGGAGAGCCGCGGCATGGCGGCCGGCTCGCCCTGGCCCTGCGATCTCGGACCCGATCTGTCGCGCGGCTTCCGGGCGCTCAAGACCTGGTTCACGATCAAGGTCTATGGCGCCGAACAACTCGGCCGGAGCATCAGCAGGACCTGCGAACTGGCCCGCTACATGAGCCGGCAGATCGAGGTCATGGCCGAGCTGGAACTCCTGGCGCCGGTTTCGCTCAACATCGTCTGCTTTCGCTACCGCACCCCCGGCCTCGATGCCGCCGGCGCCGACCGGGCGAATGCCGAGATCGTCATCGCCTTGCAGGAGTCGGGCATCGCCGCGCCGTCCACGACCACCGTTGGCGGCCATCTGGCAATCCGCGCCGCGATCGTCAATCACCGCACCCGGACCGGCGACATCGATGCCTTGCTGGCGGCGACGGTAAAATTCGGGGATTCCAGGTATTCCCCACGATGAATTTCGTTCCAGAAGGCGATAAAACGGGCTCAGGCGACGCGCTGATCGGTCAGGCAAGGCTCATGACCATGGCGTTTGAAAACGTCGATCTGAAGCCGTTGTGGGCCCTCCTGATGGATAGGGCGGCGGCCAATCCGAACGATGCGAATGCCCTGATGGACCTGTCCACGATCCTGCAACTCTTCGGCAAGGTCGAAGTCTCCCTGGCGATGCAGGCCCAGGCGCTGGCCATCCAGACGCTTTATCGCCTGCCGGCCGAGGGTGGCGAGCGTGGCCAGAGTGGCCAGGCCGGCATCAGGCTGCTGGCGTTGATGGCGCCGGGCGATCTGATGACCAACACGCCGCTCGACTTTCTCCTGCCGGGTACCGATGTCGCGCTCGACATGCTCTATGTCTCGCCGGAGTTGGC
This sequence comes from uncultured Sterolibacterium sp., assembly GCA_903832735.1. Classification (GTDB taxonomy): domain Bacteria; phylum Pseudomonadota; class Gammaproteobacteria; order Burkholderiales; family Rhodocyclaceae; genus CAIYYX01. The sequence goes on along the minus strand of CAILCO010000009.1, from coordinate 11,285 downwards.
CCTGCCGCCGGAGTTGCCCGAGCATGACGTGCTGTTTGTCGCCATCGGCGAATCCGATCGCACGCGTCCCTTGCTCGCGCAGATCGAGGATGCCGTCAGGACCTGGCCGCGCCCGGTGGTCAACCGCCCCGAAAGAACGCTCTGGACTTCGCGCGAGGGCGCCTCGAGCCGGCTCGCGGAAGCGCCCGGGGTGGCGATGCCGGCCTCGCTGAGAATCGCCAGGCGGACCCTGGAACAACTGGCTGGCGCGGAGCTGGCTATAGCCGCCCTGCCTGATCTCGGTCGTTTCCCTATCATCGCCCGGCCGACCGACTCTCATGCCGGCCGGGGCCTCGCGAAGCTCGATGATCCGGCGGCGCTGGCCGGCTACCTGGAGGGCCGCCCCGAGAGCGAGTTCTATGTCTCCCGCTTCATCGATTATCGCGGGCCGGACGGACAGTTCCGCAAGTATCGGGTGGTCCTGATCGGCGCGCGCCCGTTCGCCGTGCACATGGGCATCTCGGAACACTGGATGATCCATTACCTCAACGCCGGCATGACCGAGAGCGCCGTGAAGCGCGCCGAGGAAGAGCGTTTCATGAGCCGCTTCGACGAGGACTTTGCGCTGCGCCATAGCGCGGCATTCGCGGCGGTCAATGAGCGTCTCGGGCTCGACTACCTGGTCATCGATTGCGCCGAAACGAATGATGGGCGGCTGTTGATCTTCGAGGTCGATACCGGCGCCGTGGTCCACGCCATGGACCCGACCGAGCTTTTTCCCTACAAGCAGGCCCAGACGCGGAAAGTGTTTGCCGCGTTCCGCGAGATGCTCGCCGCGGCGATGCGTCGCGGCGCAGACTATCCCGCGCTGTTTCCGCTGCCTCCTACCGGGCAGCTGCTGCTGGCTGGCGGCGATGCCCGCATCGCGCCCGACGCCGGCGCCAGCCCCGGCACCTGCAGCCCCGATGCGCAGTTGGCGGCCTTCGGCTCGTCGACCGCGTCGGTGATCTCCGGGGCCGGTTTTGCCGCCGCCGATCGGCTGCGCGACAGTATCGCCGCGGAGAGCGCGGCAGGCGTGCCGCAGCCGCTCATCTATGCCCGGGAACTCGAGCGCATGAGGCGCGAATTATTGGCCTTGTGCGCGATTCCGGAGAGCGCCGGCGTCGAGATCGTGTTTGCCCCATCGGGCACCGATCTGCACCTTATCGCCGCCCAACTGGCCGGCGGGGCGGAAGGTTCGCCGACGCTCGCGGTCATGGTCGACCCGGCGGAAACCGGCAGCGGCGTGCCGGAGGCTCTGGCCGGGCGCCACTTCAGCACCCTGGCGGCGCTGGGCAGGCGCGTCGCGAAAGGGCGGGCGATAGCTGGCAGCGGTGCGCTCGAAGTCGTTACCGTGTCCTTGCGCCTGAACGATGGCAGCCTGCGCGAGCCTTCGGCGCTGGACGCGGAGTTCAGCGAGCGGGTGACGCAAGCGACGAAGACCGGCAGGCGCGTGCTCCTGACCCTGATCGATCAGTCGAAGACCGGCTTGATCGCGCCCAGCGCCGGCTGCGTTGCGCAGTTGGCAGAGTCGGACCGCGTCGATGTCCTGGTCGATGCCTGCCAGTTCCGGATCGCGCCAGCGACCCTCGCCGCCTATCTGGCGCAAGGTTTCATGGTGGCCTTGACCGGTTCGAAGTTTCTCACCGGGCCGAGTTTCTCCGGCGCGCTGCTGATCCCCTCGGGGCTCGCGTCGATACTCCTGGGGCGGCCGCTGCCGGGCGCCTTGACTCCCTACTCCAGCCGCGCCGACTGGCCTCCGGGCTGCGCGGCGGCGGCGTCACTCGACGAGGTCGCCAATTTCGGGCTGCTCTTGCGCTGGGAAGCGGCGCTCGCCGAACTGCGCGGATTTCGCGTAGTGCCTGAAGAGCAGGTCGACGTGTTCCTGCGGGCTTTTGCCCGGGCAGTTGCCGCTCGCCTGAGTTCGGATCCGTGCTTCGAGCCGTTGCCGGTACCGGCGCTGGATCGTCGTCCGCTGATTGCCTCGGCAGGCTGGGACATCGTTCAGACGATTTTCCCCTTCGTCCTCTACCATCCGCAAACCGCCGCAGGGAAGCGGCCCTTGAGCGTCGCCGAAACGGCGGAGGTGCACCGTTTGCTGCAAGATGACCTGTCGGCATCCGCTGACAACGGGGAGCTTGCCAGCCTGCGTTGCCAACTCGGCAAGCCGGTCAATTGTGGTACCCGCGGTGGCACCCGCGGTGGCATTGGTGACGACATCCCGGTGTCGGCACTGCGCCTTTGCGCCAGCGCGCGGCTGGTCGTCGAAGCCTGCGCCGGCGGCGATGCCGCCACGGTGATCGCGCGGGCGATGGCCACCCTGGACAAGGCGGCCCTGATCATCCGCACGAAGTTGCCGTAGGTTAAACCAGAAGATCTCTGAACAAGTCCGTCCCACAGGGACTTCCTTCGGTCGTCGCTGCGCTCCTCGCAAAGACCCTAGGGGGTGGTCGTCATCGCGAGGCCGCAGGCCGTGGCGATCCATGGTGGCAAAGCCGAAGAACTGGATTGCCGCGCTTCGCTCGCAATGACGCAGCAAAAAAATTTCTAGCCGAGCGCCCGAACCGGCAGTTCGCGGGACTTGCGTTCGCGCTCCATCTGGATGATGTAACGCCGGATCATCTTGATCATCGGTCCGGGCAACTTGATGAACTGGCAGCCGGCGCGCTGCTGCAGTTTGCCGCTGGGCAGACTCACGGTGTAGGTGTAGAGGATGCGCATGGTCGCGACGACCACGCCGATCTTGGGCAGGTTGAAATGCACATCGGGGAACTCGGCGTCGACGACGAGGGCGCTCTCATCGGGCGGCACATTCATCAGGCCGATACCGCCGCCGCTGATGTCCACCAGCGTGGCGGTGATGCTCTTGTGCCCGCCATCGCCTCCGGCAATCGGGATCTCGCAGAGGATGGGATTGGCCATCGGCATCTCCAGGCGGAAGTCCTCGCGCCGCTGCAGTCGCACCAGGGTGGCGGGCAGCCTGGCGGCGAAGGCGTCGCGGCCTTCGAAGCGGATCGTCTCGACGCCATCCAGGGCGAACTGGATCCTGACCTTTTCCTTGCTCGAGACGCAGTCCATGTGCCGCGCTGCCAGCATGCGCCGGCTTATCGCCAGGTCGCTGCCGTAATCGAAGACCAGTGTTTCGCCGCCGGGCGCAATATCGACCAGCCGGGTCAGGAGAAATTCGTAGCCCTTGTTGAAATAGAAAGTGATGACCGCGCCTTGCTCCTGCAGGCCGCGCAGTATGGCGATGATCTCGGTCCGCGAGTGCACCTGATATTTGCCGTAGTAGTCATCGCCCTCGAGGATCGGGCTCTGCTGGCTTGCCGCGTTTTCTTCCATGCCTGCTTGTTCTCCGGATCGGACCGCCAGTTTAATCGATGTCGCTGCCGAGACAAATCATCGCTTCTCGGAGGGCAGGGTTTTGCCCTCGACGCGATACAGCCAGACCAGCAATTCGGCCACGGCGACATACAGCTGCGGCGGGATGTTGGCGTCCAGATCGACCTGCATCAGCAGTGTCACCAGCTCCGGCGATTCATGCACGAAGACGCCGTGCTCGTGGGCGCGGCGGATGATCTCCTCGGCGATCAGGCCGCGCCCCTTGGCCACCACGCGCGGCGCGGCGGTGCCCGGCGAATAGGCCAGGGCGATGGCGAGCGAGCGCTCCTCGTCACTCTTCTTCATGTTTCACCGAGATGCCGAGCAGGGGTACGCCGGCCGATGCCAGGGCCTGCTCCAGTGCCGGGGTCGCTGCGCGCAGGTCGCTGGCGCTGGCATCGACGGGCGTGGCCAGCGCGATCCTGACGCCGCCGCCGGAGAGCTGGATCGCCGCGGAGACTTCGCCCAGGCGCGGGGTCAACAGGCGCAGCGTGGTTTGCCAGCGACCCTGGCTCTCCGCGCCGGCACTGCTGCCCGACTGATCGTGCTCGACCTGCCACTCCATGGTCTGGCCCGGCCAGACCTCGCCGTGCCAGAGCAGGCGCTGGGTCGCGGCGGCGTCGAGCTGCTGCTGCACCAGCGGCCGCAGTTCCTCGGGCATGGCCTGGGTCGCCGTAGCCGCCGCAGTGGCCACCGTGGCCGCCTTGGTACTGGCCTCTGAGAGGTTCGCCGCCGGGACCTCGCCAGCGTGCGCGGCGGCGATGGTCGCCGGCAGCGAGTGCTGTCCCTGCGGTTCGTCCAGAAGCGCGGCCAGCGGCAGTTTGCCGGCCACCCATTGCGCCTGGTGCGCTTCATAGAACAGGCCGCTTTGCGTCGCGGCACGGGCCAGGGCCGGCGCCAGTTCCGCGCCGTTTTGCGGCGCTTCTGCGAGGAGCGGTGCGCCGCCGTTCAGGGGCGCGGCCGGCGGCGATTTTCCCTCGGGTGTGACCAGACCGGCGATCATCTGACCGGCGCTACTGACCGTGGCGTAAGGGTAGGGTTCCGCCGCCGCGGCCAAGGTTTCGCCGCCGGGCTCGCCGGCCAGCCGGACGACGGTGGTCGTGGGCGAGCGGTCGATGACCACCAGGTTGAGCGTGTCGCCGACCTGCACCGAGCCAGATTGCGGCAGCGACAGCGTGACGCTGTCGCCGCCGACTTGCGCCTTGTAGGTGTTGTTCTGCAGGACTTCGGTGATCCTGGCGGTGAATTTCTGGCCCAGGCGCAAGTCGGGCAGATCGGCGGTGAGCAGGGTGCCGATCATTTGCGCGGCGCGGCTCAGGGTGACGCCCTGGGAAGTTTCAGTCGCGGCACCACCGCCCTGTTCGGCGAGTTGTGCGAGGATGGTCTTGGGCGTGCGATCCAGGACGACCAGTTCCAGCGTGTCGCCGGCCTTGGCCGCCTCGGGCAGGGAGAGCGTGATGCTTTGACCGGCGACCAGCGCGCGGTAGGTGTTGTCGGGCAGGACTTCCTGGATGCTCGCGGTGAAGCTCTGGCCCTGGCGCAGCCCGGGCAGGTCGGCGGGAATCTCCGACACCCGGGCCAGCGGCAGCAGCGTGTTGTCGCCTGGCTGGCGCAGGCGCAGGCCGGCGTCGGAAGGAATCAGGGCCATGATCGTGGCGGGTTCGGTAGGTCGGGCTTAAGCCCGACAACGACGAGGGATCGGGCTACGTGGCGCCGTAGGCGCGCTCGACCCGACTTTTCCTGGCGGCGTTGCCGAGGAACTGGCGCACCTGTTCCATTCGGGGCTCGGTGTGGCGGCGCACCTCGGCATCGTCTTCGAGGATGCGCTGGATCAGGCGCGTCTTGATATCCCGCTCGGTTTCCGAGAGGCTGCCGTTGTCATCATCCCGCTGCAGAGCCTCACGCAGTATTGCCACCGAGTGCTCCAGCGTCACCAGCCTATCCCAGTCGTTGGCGCGCGCCGCATCGACCATCTGGGCGGACAGCGCGCTCATCTCTTGGTACATCGAAATCTGGGTAGGCATGAGCAGCATGGTAGCGCTCAGGCGGCGGCCCGGTTCGCGGAATGAACGGCGGGATTCCCGGCTATTTCTTCCCAGGCGCTCTTGATGTCGGCGAGCAGGCGAGCCACTTCGGCGAGCGCCGCATCATCGTTGTTGACGTTGGCGATGAACAGCTGTTGGCACATGTAGTCGTAGAGCGCGGCGAGCTTCTCGGCGAGATCGCCGCCCGCCTTCACGTCGAGGCTGGCCTTGAGGCCGTTGCCGATGATATTGATGGCATGGGAGACGGCACGGCCCTTCTCGGCGATCTGCTTCTGCTGCAGGTGCAGCCTGGCCCGGGCAATGGCCAGCAGCGCGCCTTCGTAGAGCATCAGGGTGAGCTTGTGCGCGTCGGCGGCCATGACTCCGGTTTCCATGCCGACCTTGGCGTAGGCCGTGGCGCGATTGCCTTGACTGGCGTACATAGTTTTATCTCCGCTTATTTGATGACGATGGGATTGTTTTGCAGCGAAGTGATCTGCTGCGTCAGGAAAGTGCTGGTCTGGCTCATGCTCGCCATGACCTTGTCGAGCGAGGAGAATTGCTTCTGGTACTGGGCCTGGATGGCCGCCAGGCGGGCGTTTTCCTGGGTGGTCTTGGTGCCGATGTTGCTGATGCGGGTCTGCAGGTTGCTGGTGCGATTGGCGATCATGCCGCTGATGGAAGTCATGTTGCCGAGCAAGCTGGCCAGTTGCGAGCCTATTCCCGCGGCGTAGGCCACCGTGCCGCGAGAGCCGGTGGCGCCGCCGGTAATGTTCAGGGTCAGCCCGGCCGGATTGCCGGTCGTTGCGGTGAGCGTCTGGCCGATGCCGTGCGCGCTTGCGCCGCCGATGGTCCCGGCGACGTCCAGGCCGGCCGCGCTGACCGGCGCTCCGAACAGGTTGGCAAAGCCGCCGTTGCTGCCTGCGGCGCTGGCCGTGACGGTCGACGCCGAGCCGTACTGGTTCGAGGTGATGAGCATATTGCCGCTGCCGTCGTAGCCGATCGAGACGGTGATGCCGGCGGCGGAGAATGCCGCCACGCCGTTGATCTGCGACTGCACCTGGGCCGCCAGCGTTGTCGAAGAGTAGCTTCCAGCCGGGATCGTGATCGCCGCTGCGATGCCGTTGACGTTGATGTTGAACTGATCATTGCTGCCGCTGGCGATGGTTGTTGTCGCTGGCGCCGCCGACCCGGTGAGCGTGCCCTGGGTGGCCATCTGGCTGATGTTCAGCGCGTAGTTGCCGCCCTTGGCGGCGGCGGTCGCGGTGCCGAATTTGACCAGGGGATCGCTCGGTACGCCGACCGAGGCGAACAGCGTCGCGATGTTCTTGCTCGGGTCGGCCAGCACGCTGCCGAGCGTGGCAGTGTTCAGGGCCAGGGTGCCGTCCTTGTTAAAGGTGATGCCGACATCGGCGAGGTTGTTCAGGCCGCCGCCGGCCGTGCTGAGCGGCGTGTTGAGGATGGCGCGCAACTGGGTCTGGACGCTCATGACCGTCGAGTCGCCGGTCAATATCGCGGCCGTCTTGGTCGTGGCGTTGTAGGCGGTGAGCGACTTGATGCTGGCCTGGGCGGCATTGTAGTCGGTGACGAAGGATTGTACCGCCGACTGGATCAGCGCGGTATTGGCCGCCACGGTCAGGGTCAGCGGCGTGGTGGTCGGCTGGGTCAGGGTCAGGCTGACGCCCTGGATCGCGTTGGTGACGGTGTTGGAGGCACTGGTCATGGCCATGCCGTCGAGGGTGAACGCAGCATCTTTTCCCGCCACGGTCTGGGTCATGCTGTTGCTCCCCGCAGTCGGGTCGTAGCTCAGCGCCGACAGGCTACCGGTGGTGGATACCTTCAGGGAATTGGCGGCGCCGCTGTTGTTGGAGGTGAGCACCAGGCGATAGCCGCTGCCATCGTTGGCGATGCTCGCCGTCACGCCGACATTGGCGGAATTGATCGCCGCGCTGATGCCGGCCAGCGAGTTGTGCGCGCTGTCGATGGTCAGCGTCTGGGCCCCCTGAGTCGCACTGGGGCTGAAAGTGGGGGGGGAACCGGCGGTGGTGGTGCCGAACTGGAAGGTGACAGTGCCGCTGCCGACCGTCGTGCTGGTGCTGGCATAGTGCGTGTTGCTGGCCAGCTTGTTGGCCTGGGCCAGATTGGTGATGGCGAGGCCGTAGCTGCCTGCGCTGGCGGTGGCATTGGCGCTGCTGGTGAAAAAGCCGCTGGTCGAAGCGGTGGCGGTGTAGGCGGAGTAGAGATTAGTGGAGCTCAGGTTGCTGGCGTCGGTCTGCAGGGTGGACAGCGTGCCCGCCAGCGAACCGTAGGCCGAGATCTCCGCCTGATAGGTGGCCTGCTGGGTCTGCAGATTGAGCAGCGGCTGCTGCTGGGTCGCCATCAGCTGCGAGACCAGGCTGGTCACGTTGAGGCCGGAACCTATGCCTGCGGAAGAAAGCGTGCCGGTGCTAGTAGCCATGATCGAACTCCTATCCCTTTAGGGAGACTCTCCCATTATCGGCGAAATCGCGGAAAACTGAAGGGGCAAAGACCAAGATCTGGATTGCCGCGCTGCGCTCGCGAAGACACCTCTTGGGTTACATGTAACAATCGCCTACGATATTGCAGTCACCTTTCAAGGGCAAATCATGAGTACAACTATTGTCGCCCGGGTACGCAAGCACCGCAGCGGATTGCGGGCGGCGGGACTTCGACCGGTGCAGATCTGGGTGCCTGATACGCGTCGTAGCGGCTTTGCCGCAGAATGCCGGCGTCAGTCGCTGGCACTCCGCGATGATCCGCATGAAGCGGAAACGCTGAGCTGGCTGGCAGCCGCAGCCGATGCCGAGGGCTGGAAATGAGGCGGGGCGATCTCGTCACGATTGTCCTGCAAGGCGCCTATGGCAAGCCCAGACCGTCCCTCGCGAAAAGATCGGCGAGGTGTTTGGACTCCTGGCCAGCGAGGACATGTTGGCCGTCGGTCGCGCTCTGGCGGTTTTTCTGGGCATCGTCTGATGCTGGGCAGGCACTGTCCCTGTGCTCGCTAGCACCTTACGGCGGCCTGCCGCCAAATAGGTTAAGATTATTTCCATGGCTACCGTGACGTTCGATACCCTGAACGCACTGAACAGGCAGAGGAGAGCGAACATGCAAGTGTATGAGAAAGATCTCAATGCCTGGGCGAATGAGCAAGCAGGCTTATTGCGTGCCGGTCAGTTTTCTCTGCTGGACATTGAGCATATTGCCGAGGAGATCGAAGACGTGGGTAAAAGCGAGCAGCGCGAACTTGCTAGCCGCATGGCCGTGTTGCTAGCCCATTTGCTGAAGTGGCAATATCAACCAGAGCGTCGTGGAGCCAGTTGGGATAAAACCATAATAGCTCAGCGCAAAGAAATTAATTACGCGCTCGAAGAATCGCCAAGTCTCGTTCCTAAACTCAATGAGCCTCGCTGGTTAGACATGGTATGGGCCAGAGCGGTAGCACAGGCCGTTAATGAAACCAATCTGGATTGTTTCCCGGATACTTGCCCCTGGTCGATTCAGAAAGAGGCTCTTTCAGAAACCTGGATGCCAACTCCTAACGATTGATAGCGCCGGCGGGGAAACTGGTCTTCAGTGCGGGATGCGCAGGACTGCGCTGATGAGGCCGACGGCAGCGACGAGCATCGCGCCGAATTCGCCCACATGGCATCACGCCTGCAAGGCACAGGGCGACAGGTCTGGATCAAACCGTCCTTCCGAACGGACAAGAAAAAAACCGCCGTCCGGCTTGTGCCGGCGGCGGTTTCAAGGGCGTTGCACGCTCAAGCCTTCTGCTGGATGAACAACCCGCCCGGCTTGTCGATCTGGTCGGCGACCGCGATCACCGCCTTGGAGGGGATCTGCAGGATGACGTCGCCCGACTGCTTGTCGGTGAGCTGCAGCACGGTCGTGCCGGCATCCTTGGCGTAAACGAATGACAGGTTGGAAGACTTCGCCTCGACGGCCTGCTGCACCGAACTGACGGCTTGCTTTAACGCGGCCAGGCTGGGCTCGGCACCTGTCGCGGTCATGGATGCAGCCGCTGGCGGCTGCCCCGGCGCCGCTGCGGCGTCGGCGCCGCGTGCCGGTTGCGGGTTCTGTGGCGGGGCCGCATTGGCCGCATTGGCAATACCGCCGCCTGCGGCGCTCAACGAATCGATAGCCATGATCATTCTCCTTGGCAACGCGATAGGGCAGGCACCGTTATCCGGTGACCCGCCCTATTTCCAGACAACTATTCTAGACCTTTACTTCAGCAACGAGAGCACCGACTGCGGCAGCGAGTTGGCTTGCGCCAGCATCGCCGTACCGGCCTGCTGCAGGATCTGGCCGCGGGTCATCGCCGCGGTGGTCGCCGCGAAGTCCGTGTCCTGGATCTGGCTGCGGGCCGCCGTGAGGTTCTGGCTGGTTGCCTGCAGGTTGCTCACCGTCGAGGTGAAGCGATTCTGCAGGGCGCCCAGCGCGGCGGAACTGACGTTGATGCTGTTGATCGCGGCATCGATCACCGCCAGGGCGCTGGTGGCGCCGGAAGCAGATGACAGATTGATCGAGCCGACGGCATTGACCGAGGACACGGTGGTGGCGTTGGTGGTGCCCGCGGTCAGGCCGGCATAGGCATCATGGGCGCCGCCGACGACGATGCCCGCGGAGTTGTTGCTGGTCAGGCTGACCGTACCGTGGTTGGAAAGCGCATTGGAACCCGCAGTTGCACCAAAGTTACCGGCAGTCGTAGTCGTTGTTACACCAACAGCAGTTGATGGTACTGCACCACCGAACAAGGCGCCGCCGAGCACTGCGCCAGCTGCATCGGCGAGACCGGTAGAGTCGGTATACGATGTCTTAACCGCAACAGCCGTTCCGTCTGCCTTGGTGAGTTGCGCCGTGCCTGCTGCGAAAGTGCCTGTGAGTGTATAGCCGGAATTCGCCGCTACAAACGCCTGAAAATCCGTGTCGAGCTGCGCTGCCGTAGCAGCCGTCGCCCCAGTCCGACTGGTCACGGAGATGCCATCGACAGTCACCTTGTAGATGTCGGTGGCAGTGGCCGATGAGGCAGATGTGAAGGCGCCCGACGCAACGGTAGTCGTCCCTGCCTCCCCGACATTCGCCGCCGCAAAGCCAGTCTGGGCGAGGAGAGTTGTCCGTTGAGCCGAAGCGGCAGTGGCACCGGAAACAACATTTTGACTTATTTTGATATCGGTCCCGTTGGCAGCGGTCAGGGTGACCGCACCTGTGGTGGCATCGGCAGAAGCGGATACGCCGGTCAGGGTGGCCTGGGTGTTGATCGCGGCGGCGAGGTTCGCGCCCTGGCCGGCGGCATTGACGCCGGCGGCGACGGCGCCGATGTTGATGCCGTTGAGGCTGAAGGTGTTGGCGGCGATTGCTGTGAAGGCGGATGCTGCGGTGCCGGCTACGGTCGTGGTGTTGGCCGTGGCGGTGACGCCGGAGTTGGCGGCCACGGCGTTGATCGCCTGGGCGATGGCATAGGCGCTGGAAGCGGTTTGCCCCGGGCCGGTGCCGGCCAGGGAGGCGCCGACCTGCTGGCCGTTCAGGGTCACGTCGCCGGCATTCAGGGCGGCAGTCGTCACGCCGCTGGTCAGGTTGGCGGAAGTGGTCAGTCCGGCGCTGCCCATCTGGCTGGTTTGGGCGCTGGCGATGGAGCCGATGGTGATCTGGTTGCTGCTGCTGCCGTTGGCGCCGACCTGGAAGGTCTGGTTGGTGAACGTGCCGTCGAGCAGATTCACGCCGTTGAAACTGGTGCTGGAAGCGATGCTGTTGATCGACGCCAGCAGCTGTGAAGCCTGGTTCTGGATCGTGGCGCGGTCCGAGGCGCTGTTCGAGGCGTTGGCCGCCTGCACCGCCAGG
>CAILCO010000008.1 GCA_903832735.1 uncultured Sterolibacterium sp. | reverse complement strand
CGTGCCTCATGCCGCGTGCCATATGGTGGCCGTTGATGCTGCCGAAGTGCTGGTCGGCAATCGCCTTCTGTTCCGGGCTCAGCTGCGCATAAAGATCCTTGAGCGCAGCGGCCATGTTCTCCATGCCGGCCAGTCCCGCTCTCATCGCTTCCGCGTGCTGTGCCATGCGCTCAGGGGCGGTGGCTGCGGCTTGCGGTAACTTGCTGCGAACTGCCCGCATGTCCTCAGCCTGCTTCTTCGCCTTGACGGTAAATGCCTGCCAGGCACCCTCCTGTTGTGCGCTGATCTTCAAATCAACTTTCAGATGGGCAAGGCGGTTCTCAGCAAAAGCGACCGGATCGCGACCGCCCCAAGGCCCGCTTCTGGGGCCTTGCCCCATGCCCGGGTGATCGCCGCCGCAGGGTCCGAAGCCAGGTCCGCCTTCAGGATGAGCATAGGCCGCAGCGGCGATCCCCAAAGCCAGGGTGGCAACAACGCCGGTGACTATCTTGTGCATGCGTTTCATCATCGTTCTCCGTGTAAGTAATTTGTTCGAGGAAAGAAAGTCTCTTCGCAACGGTTGCCATTTTTTCAGGTGCATGTAAGCGCCGGATGTCAACGCCGCTGATTTTTGTAGCGCACTGCGACGGGACGCCGGGTTGACACAGTGGGTTACATTATTCTTCCCAAGGCCGCTCGCTAACCGTTATAAATCAGTCATGGAAACGCCCGACCATATCCTGATCGTCGATGACGATGCCGAGATCCGCAGCCTGCTCATCACCTATCTCGCCAAGAACGGCCTGAAGGCGAGCGCCGTCGCCGACGGCAAGGGTCTTTGGCAGGCGCTCGATGGCGGTCGCGTCGATCTCGTCGTGCTCGATCTGATGCTGCCCGGCGACGACGGCCTGACGCTGTGCCGCAAACTGCGCGCGAAATCCGACTTGCCGGTGATCATGCTCACCGCGCGCGGCGAGGAGACCGACCGCATCGTCGGTCTGGAAATGGGCGCCGACGATTATCTGCCCAAGCCTTTTTCCCCCCGCGAACTGCTGGCGCGCATCAAGGTGATCCTGCGGCGCACGCGCAGCCTGCCCGACAATCTTCGCCCCGAGGCGGCAAGACACATCCACTTCGCCCAGTGGACGCTCGATACGGCGCAGCGCCACCTGGTTTCGGCGGCCGGCGTGGTGACGCCGCTCTCCGGCGCGGAATATCGTCTGCTGCGGATCTTCCTGAGCCATCCGAACCGCGTCCTGAATCGCGACCAGCTGGTCGACCTCACCCAGGGCCGGGAGGCCGACCCGCTCGACCGCAGTATCGACGTCCAGGTCAGCCGCCTGCGCCACCGGCTCGGCGACGACCCGCGCGATCCACTCCTGGTCAAGACGGTGCGCGGCGAGGGCTATGTCCTGGCCGTGCCGGTCGCGGGCGAGAACTGATGCGCCTCTTGCCCCGGTCCCTGTTCTGGCGTCTGATGCTGGTCCTTTGCGGCGGGCTGATCGTCGCCCAGCTGCTCTCCGCCGCGATCAACTTCGCCGAGCGCGACCGACTACTCAACCGGGCAAGCGGCATGCAGCCGGCACAGCGCATCGCCGACATCGTGCACCTGCTCGACTCGCTCTCCCCCAGTGAAAGAGGCCGTATCGTCGCCATCCTGAATGTTCCGCCGCAACTCGTCTCGCTCGATCGCCCGCCCCTTGCCGACGCTCCCGATGCTGCCGCAAACCCGCATGTGGCGATGTTCTCCGCGGTGCTGCGCGCCGCCCTCGATGACCAGCGACCGATACATGTACTGATGAGGAACGCGCCATCCTCAGGATATCGGGAATTTCCGCCGGGTCGCCGAATGGGCACGGGAATGGGTCCAGGGATAGGACATGTTCCGCCGGGCGGCATGCTGTTGCTGACCCAGGTTAGGCT
>CAILCO010000007.1 GCA_903832735.1 uncultured Sterolibacterium sp. | reverse complement strand
GAGCGGGACTGGCCGGCATGGAGAACATGGCCGCTGCGCTCAAGGATCTTTATGCGCAGCTGAGCCCGGAACAGAAGGCGATTGCCGACCAGCACTTCGGCAGCATCAACGGCCACCATATGGCACGCGGCATGAGGCACGGCTGATAGCAATTGCGCGGGGCGCCTGGTCGAACACTATCCGGGACGCCCCGGGCGATTCGTGAGTTCTCTCGCCTCATCGGCGCTGAGCGTTTTCCAGGGCAGGGGGATCAATCCCGGCACCGCCGCCTTGTACCTGCGGTAGCTGTCGCCGTAGCTGGCGATGAGCTTTTGCTCCTCGAGCATCGAGCCGACGACGAAGTAGATCGTGATCGCCAGAGCCGAGACCAGCAGCGGGGCGTTGATGTCCCGGGTCCAGATCAGGGCAAGGGCGAAGCAGTACCACGGGTGCCGGACGAAACGGTGAAAAAAGGAAATGCGGAAACTTTCCGCGACATCGTTGTTCCGCGCCTGCAGTTGGCGCAGCCCGATAAACTCGCCCAGGTTGTAGCTGCGCGCCGAGAAGATGAAGCACAGGATCGCCGCCAGCGCTACCGCCCGGGACAGCCAGGCCCAGGCTCCCCGCCATTGCCAGAGCCAGGCGCTCTCCGTGCTGTAGACCAGCCAGAGGATAGGCAGCAGCGCGAGCGTGGCAACGGCGTTGTAGAAGACCCGGTAGCCGGGCATCAATTGCGGCCAGCGGCGGGCGGCAATCGCCTTGATCGGTGACGCGGCGAGCAGCGAATGCAGCGCGAAATAAGCCAGCCAGGCGGACAGGATTTCGGCGAGCCTCATGGCGCTGATGGATCATGCATGATGGTGTTGATCGCGCCATTTGCAATGACCAGCAGCGCGCCCGCCGCGTCCTCCGCCATCGGCTGAAGCGCGTAATGGACCGACTCGGTCGGGCATAGCGAGACGACCACGCCGAAGCGTGCACCGAATCTCTGCGAGATCGTTTTCATCTTCCTCTCCCTTGCCTCACGTTGATCTAGGTCAGGCCGCTCCGGCATCTCGGCAGCAACATGCATGGGCGTGAGTCCGGTCGCGGCCTTGAGTTTCCTCCAGGAGTTGTGTTTTACTCGCACTTTCCGTCGCCAAGGATATAGTCGATGAGCGCAGCATCTATTCAGCCAATGAAAATCCGCGATCCCTCGGCGGATCTGCTCTGCGACGAGCGCGAGATATTCGATGCGCTGCTGCCGTTCGAAGGTGCCGTCGTGCTGGAATTGGGTTGCGGCCGGGCGGAAAAAACCCGGGCGATCGCCAATGCCGGAAAAGTCGCGGCGATCACCGCGGTCGAGGTGGACCGCATCCAGCTCGCAGAGAATCTGCGCATCACCGACCTGCCCAAGGTGACCTTCGCGCTGGGCGGCGCGGAAGCCATTCCCGCTCCGGACCGGACCTTCGACATCGTGATGATGTTCAAGTCCTTGCACCATGTGCCGGTCGACAAGATGGATCAGGCGCTGGCGGAAATCCGCCGGGTGTTGAAGCCGGGCGGCCTGGCGTATTTCTCCGAACCGGTGTTTGCCGGGGAATACAACGAAATCATGCGCCTCTTCCACGACGAGGAGGCGGTCCGCGAGGCCGCGTTTGCCAGCATAGCGAGAGCCGTTGCCGGAGGCGTTTTCGAGCTCGTCGCCGAGAAGTTTTTCGCCAGCGAGAACCGCTTCGAGAGTTTCGAGCATTTCGACCAGCGCGTGCTCCAGGTCACGCATAGCGATCACCGCTTGTCCAGCGAACTCTATGAGACCGTGCGGCGCAAGTTCATGGCCCATCTCGGCCCGCAGGGCGCCCGCTTCCGCCAGCCGATGCGCGTCGATCTGCTGCGCCGGCCGAGTGCCGACGCTTAAGCTGGTTGAGGGCATGCAACGGGGTCAGTGCTGGCCGAGCACCTCGAGCATGGCGTCGAGCGCGACCACCTTGTCGCGCGGCGCGCCGCGCCGCGCACCGCGGGCCACCTCGACTTCGTCGAGCTGCTTCCAGTCATCGAAGGAAACCACGCGCACGCCGCGGTCGCGCAGCAAGGAGACGATGGCCTCGGGCTCCGGCAGCGACCGCGTCTCCAGGCCGGCGCCGTCGGCGGTCATCAGGTCCACCACCAGGGCGGATGCGCCCTTGTGCTTGCCGATGAGTCCCTGCGGCCCGCTGCGCGCCCAGCCGACGACGTATTCGTTGGCGATCACGGCGCGGCTCGCGGGATCCACCACCCGCCCGTTTTCGTTGGCGATGACTTTTGTCCGTTCGTCGTAGGGCACTCCCGCGATCCGCTCCGCGGCGAAACCGACCGCCGGCAACACCATCCCGACCTTGAGCAGTTCCATCTCGCCCGTGCCCCGGGCGACGATCGTGCCGTCCTGCCTCGTCTCCAGTCGGTTCTTCTCGAGCATCAGGCCACTGACCCGTCCTGCGGCATCGGCGAGCACTTCGGTCGGCGAAACGAGAAAGCGCAGGTGCAGTTTTTTCCCGCGTCCGGCCGGGGGCTGCGCCGCGAAGGCGTGGAGGATCAGCAGGTTCTTGTCTGACGGCGTCTGGCCGAGGGTTTCCGGGTTGCCGCAGTCAGCCAGTTCGCGAGGATCGATGAGCGGCTCCGTCGCCTCCAGTTCGCCGAGTTCCTTGATTTCGACATGGGTAAATGCCGCCTGCGCCGGTCCTCGCCGGCCGAGCAGGAAGACCTCGCGCACCCGGCTCTCGCGCAGCGTCGCCAGTGCGTATGAGGCGATGTCGGTCTGCTCGAGTTCGGCCGGCGTGTGCAACAGGATGCGCGCCGCGTCCACGGCGACGTTACCATTGCCCACGATCGCCACGCGGGTCATCGACAGATCGATCTGCGCGTCCTGATAGTCGGGATGGCCGTTGTACCAGCCGACGAAAACGCTCGCCGGCGTGCATCCGGCGATGCCTTCGCCGGGAATGCCGAGGCGACGATCCGCTTCGTTGCCGACGGCATAGAGGATCTGGTGATAGTGCCGGCGCAGATCCTCGACCGTCAGATCGCGGCCGAGACGGACATTGCCGAGGAACCTGAAGTTCGGTCGTTCCGCCGTCTTGGCGAAAATCCGGGTGACCGCCTTGATGTTCTGGTGATCGGGCGCGACGCCTGCCCGGACCAGCCCATACGGCGTCGCAAGCCGGTCGAAGACGTCGACATGGACCACCGTGTCGACGCGCTTCAGCAGGGCTTCGGCAGCATAGAAGCCTGCAGGACCGGCGCCGATGATGGCGACTCGCACGTATGCTCTCCCTGAACGATTGATGGCAAACAGCCCGCCGGTCTTGTGGCAAGCCCGCAGCGGCGGCAAGGTCGCTTGTGCCCGTCGTTGTCTGCAAGACAACCCAGGGCCGTTGTGCCTCGAAGCAGCCGCTAATCTATTCGCGATTCAGGCCGCATGCAAGGTTTGCCTGGCAAATATTAGTTGCCTGCGGGCACCCCGAGTTTGCGGAAAATAGATTCCATCAGGCACCAGCGGGTGAAGCCGCTTTGCAGCAGGTTGGCGCCGACGAAGGCGGTGAAGGCCAGCCACCACTGGCTGACGAAGATCGGGCTGGCCGGGATGCCGAGCGCCAGGGAGAGCAGGATGAAGCAGCCG
>CAILCO010000006.1 GCA_903832735.1 uncultured Sterolibacterium sp. | reverse complement strand
CGGTGTGATGAATCTATTGATGACCGCAACGCCGATTGCCATGGACATGTGCGGTATGGCGTTTGCCGACACCGCCTTCATCCTGCAGTGGCACGTCATCGGCATGTTCGCGCCGTCCTTCTTTACCGGCCAGTTGATCAAGCGCTTTGGCATAGCGAACATCCTGCTGGTCGGCTCATCGCTGATGTTCGGTTGCATAGCCATCGCGCTCTCGGGGGTCACGCTGATGCACTTCTGGTGGGCGCTTGTGCTGCTCGGCGTGGGCTGGAACTTTCTGTTCATCGGCGGCACCACTCTGCTCACCGAAACCTACCGCCCCGAAGAGAGAGCCAAGGTCCAGGGCAGCAACGATTTCTGCGTCCTAAGCGTCCAGGCGATGACGTCCCTGGGCTCGGGTGCCCTGATTACCGGAACGGGCTGGGCATCCCTCAACCATGTTGCGCTACCGATTGTTGCATTGACTACCTTGGCATCCCTGACGCTGCTTCTGCGTAAGAAAAATACCGTTTAAATGTGCTTTCTCCTGCTAAAGGTAACCTTACTACAATTGTCATATGACCATTGCAGAAGTAGTCTATTGACATTACGCAAGGGGAGACCCAAATAGGAGCAATGAACGATAGCACTACGTTCTCTTGTCAGGTATGTGGTGGCCCTGTTGCAATGCTTTCCTTAGCCGATTTTATTCCAGGACCAGGGCGATTCATCAATTGTCCTGCATGTGGTTTCGGTAACCCACTGGTCCGTAAGTCATTATTCCACGCTTATAGGCCACAGGTCCTTCTGACCCCCAAGGGGTATTCTTGCGACCGGAATTGGGGGGGCTGGCCCATTTGTGCACAAAGTTGCGGTAACCTCCCGCCAGTATTCATGCGATTCGAAGGCGCGCAGGTGGCCGTAGGATAGGCTCACTGTACTTGTCGTCCGGGAAGTGCAGTACCCCTCGGAAGTTGATATGTGAAGTCCCCACCGGCCCGACGGCGGCGATATCGGCCTGCGAGATCGAGGACTTGCGCCAAGAGGGCAAGTCAGCCAGCGTCTGAAGCTTGTGGGTATTCCACGCCATCACCAAATTAGATAACAGGGCCAGCGACCCGGAAATCGCCCTCTGCTCGTCGCGACTCCTGCCACGCTTGGGGCCAATGGCAAACGGATGGATCGTCCGCTGCAACTGATGCACCGATTCACCATGATTCAGCACACGGCGTATGGCCCCTCTGAACTCCTTGTCGCAGAAGTAGCGGCATAGGTACTGCGTTCGCACTAGTCGGCCGAAAGTTACCGCTGCCTGATACAGCGGATCGCCTTGGGCCTCGCTGCCCAGCCGTCCCAGTGCCTGCGTTGCCGAACACCAGCCTTCTCGGATGGATGCCGCCAGCCTCAGGAGTTCGTTCCATTGCGCACGCAGGGTACGCACCGAGATTTCCACTGTCACCGGACGCAGCGCCTTGGGAACGTAGAGTTTGGACGGGACATAGAGCTTGCACTCGCGCAGCATGGCCATCAGTCAGGGCGTGGCCAGGGTTGAGCTCACGTAGGTGAGTGTCCCGGCGCGACTCCCAAGTTGCCCGAGGAATCATCAACGTCTCGCGTTCGCGAAAGAGCAGGCTCGTCGGCACAAAGACTGCGCCGTTGCGCAGTGCGCGCTGCAACTGAATCAGAGTAGCGGTTTCGAGTACATGAAAACGCCGCTTTTCATCGGCAGACGACAGCGAACGGCGCCAGAAGCGAGGCAGAAACTCCAACGACACGGTGTCTGGCAGCGACGTGCGTTGTCGCGCGTAGGCGTCACGCAACAAGGGCACTGCCGTGGCGAGCCAGTCGTCGGTTTCGCGAAACTTGATCGACAGTCGGCTGAACAAACGCACTAGGCTTCGTACTTGCACATGCATTTCCAGCAGCGCCAATCGGGCGCGTTCGGCCCGCGGCCGTGCTATGGATTCCCGCTCTTCGGCCATCAAAGCGGCCAGACTTTGGTGGGCTGTCGCCTCGCCCGCATCAACGATCGTTTGTGCTCGCGCCAGAAAGGTGAGGTGCCGCTGCTGCCATTGGGTATCGGTGGTGGCAGAACGCGCGAGGGCTAGGCGCCGGATTTCGGCGACGCGCATTAGCCACGCTTCGATGGCCTCGTCACAAATGCGCCACAGCGTGAGCTGCAGGAAACAGGCAAGCCCGATGTAGCGTGTTACGGGCCGCAGGCGGTTGAAGCGTGTCAGTTTCAGTCGTGTGACCCGGGCGGCGTAGGACTTGACCAGGGCCAGGGGTATCGCTGGCAGCTCGATCTCGTCGGCCCCGAGCTTCTGCAGAAAATGGATGCGCTCGAATGCGATCGACAGTCCCTGTCCTCGCCGGGAGCGGGGCGACTGCTTGAGCCAATCCAGTCGACTGACGCCACAGATGGCCGGATGTGCCTGCGCAAGTTCGTTCGTCCATGCCTTGCGGCGGGTGGCCGTAATGCGCGAGCAAGTTGCGCCTCTTCGTCGGCGAGCACGGCGCGCGCGCAGTCCAGCAACTGACGTGTGCTGGGCATAAGGTAGCGGTGCTCATGCACCCATTGGCGTCCACTGTCCAGAAGTTCGTCTGGACGGGTGGCGGCACCACGGATTTGTCTGAGGTAGGCAACAAGGTGCCGTTCGGCACGTTCGATGAACGGGCCGAAGCGAAGCTGCGCGACAGCCATGTGTTGGTGTTCGTGCAGCGTTTGTTTCCGGGGGTAGAGCGCACGAAGTGAGGTGACACGCGGCGGGCGAATTTCCAGTTGTGTACCGAGATAGCCGAGAATCCGGCGCGCGATGGCATCGGTGCTGTTGAGCACCCGACCGCTCATGCGCAGGAAGCCGATATGCAGTGCAAGTCCCAGCTGAAGTTCAGGGGTCCGTCGCGTTTTGGCGGTGGCCAGTTCGCCCGGCGTCAGCGAAAAAATTGTTCGATCTCGAAATCGCTGAGCCATCCGGGGATGGTGTCGATGCCGAGGAAACGATTTCTCCAGTTGGTCATGCCTGTCTCCTCCTTGGGCAAGGGATGGAGTATCGCGCCAACAGTCTGTTTGAAAGTCTACTGCCCGGCCTTGACTGTCTTTAGGTGACCCGCCTTGCCATAGTCGAGCAGCAACTGGTCGTCCGTCAGCAATATGGCCCCGCTATGACGAACGGTGGCGGCAATGATGCGGTCGGCTGGGTCCCCGTGCAAATTTCCAGGCAGGCGTGTACTGGCTACCGCGACTTCTGGCGACAGAGTCTCCAGGCGGATTCCTGCCTGGGAAAGCGCGGCCTGCACCCATTCGCCCACGTCCCGATCAAGCACGAGGCGCCCCTTGCTGACCAGCATCGCGACCTCCCAAGGGGAGATGGCGGAGACCAACACCGCATCGTTAGAGATAGAACGCTCGATAGCCTTGCGTGCCTTGGGACCAAGGCGGTCGCTGCCGTTCATGAGCCATATCCACGCATGGGTGTCCAGCAGTACCAGACTCACTTGGCCGCGTCCCATTCGACATCAATTGGTGCAACGATGTCGCACTCAAAGCGAACACTTCCCGCCAGGGCGCCGAACAGTTTCGTTTCCGCCGGCATCGGAACCAGTCGCGCGATGGGCTTCCCGCGCTTGGTGATGACCAGCGACTCACGCTGCTCTGCCACGGCATCAAGCAGCCGCAGGCACTTTGCCTTGAAATCACCTGCACCAATTGTCGTTTCCATCATTTTCGCCCATGGTCATTTACCATGGTCATAGTATAGTACTCCACTCAGTTATCGGGGTAATAAAGATTTTTGGTTTTTTGCGAATAACAGGACTTCGCTATAAATCAATGACCTACAGTCAATGGCGCACGTATCCTATTGATTTCATTCGGTGGAGCTACCGCAACTTTGTGCACGGATGCCAGCACCCCCTAGCTGAGGACGGAATCCATGGGCAGTGAAAGCGCTTCAGTTCAAATGCGCAGGGGGTGGATCCAGACGAACAGCGCCTGCCCCTGGGATTCGGCCAGCCGAGCAAGGTCGGCCAGTTCGGCAAGTAGTGCCGCGAGCACGCCCTCCTCCCAGGCTTCAGATTCGAATTCCTCCGTTGCCGCCAGTTCGACGGCGATCTGTTCAATCGGTTCTTCGTCCAGTTCAGCCAGGCGCGCCATCACCTCGTCGGCTAAGCGCAACACCACCGCCCCTTCTGCGTCGGAGACATAGACCGGTTCATAATGGGCCAACGCATCGTCGAACAGATCACCCGTCAGCAAGCAATGCAGCATCGTGATCTTGGCAGTGTCCAGATCGCGCAACTCGAAGCCGCTCCATTCATCGACCGGATGCAGAGATTCGCCGATCGCTTCGATCTCATCCTCTTCAGCGGCGATTACGTGGGTCACGATGCCCATTCTGGTTATCTCCTTGGTCAATAGCCTACTCGTGATGCAACTATCATTGCGACAAGTACAGGCGCAGGTCGAATCGATTGCAGGTCGTCCGGCTCACTCCAGTTGCAAACTGATGAAGCGTCTTGTCGTTTTGCCGTATCCGCTCTGTCACCTCTTCGGGGTATGCGGTGAACTATTTCTCGATCTTCATCTCAATCGCCGGTGAGCACTTGGGCCAGCCAGGTCTCGATGTCCAATAATTCTTCCACGCAAACCGTGTGCTCGGCAGGGTATACACCTGACAGGCGCAATGCCCGACACCAGAAATACTGTGGAGCAGCGCCGTGCAAGGCAGCGAGCAAGAAAGCCAGCCAGGATAAATGGCTGGCGAAACCGGAGAACCTGGACTACAACCGCGGCGCGGTAGCCGT
>CAILCO010000005.1 GCA_903832735.1 uncultured Sterolibacterium sp. | reverse complement strand
GTGCTGGGGCTGCCAGGAATGCTTCCAGCTCTGCCCCACTTCCTATGCCCAGGCCGCCTACCTGCTCACCGAGGCCCTGGCCTTTCCCGGCCAGCGCAAGATCGCCGTCAAGGTGCCCGAACTCAAGCCCAGGGTGATCCCAATCATGCCGGTTGCCATGACGAACTAGCGCCCATGGCTCCGATGAACCACTCCGTGTAATGAAATGGCAGGCCATCGTAATACCTCAAGCTGGCAAGGGGCCAACAGGACCCGCCCCTCCCATCCTCCCCTCACGGGGAGGCTACCAACCGGCTCGCTACGCTCGAACCTGACACAGCGCGCTTGGCAACGTATTTCACGCTAAATGCGCTTGCGCAATGACCTCAAGATCACCGGCCTGATACTCGCCGGCGGCCTGGCCCGGCGCATGGGCGGCGGCGACAAGGGCTTGCAGCCGTTTCGCGGCAAGGCGCTGGTGGCGCATGCACTGGAGCGCCTGGCGCCGCAGGTCGATAAGCTGATCATCAACGCCAACCAGAATCGACCGGCCTATGAAGCGTTCGGCTATCCGGTGGTCGCCGATACCCTGGGCGGCTTCGCCGGCCCGCTCGCCGGCGTGCACGCGGGGCTGGCCATCTGCAGCACGCCGCTCCTGCTCAGCGCGCCCTGCGACTCGCCTTTCCTGCCGCTCGATCTGGCCAGCCGACTCCGTGCACAACTGATAGTCTCCGGCGCGCAACTGGCGGTAGCGCGAAGCGGCGATCGGGCGCAACTGGTGATCGCGCTGATTCGGCGCGAGTTGCAGGACAGCCTGAGCAGTTTCCTCGATGGCGGCGGGCACAAGGTCGAAACCTGGTACGCCGAGCTGAACGTGATCGAGGTGCCCTTCGCCGACGAGGCCGCTTTCGCCAACATCAACACCCTCGAAGAACTGCGCAGACTGGAAGCGCGAAGTGAACCTTGAGCCTTGAGCCTTGAGCCTTGAACGCGGCAGCGCTCAAACCCGGATCACGAATTCCTCGAATTCTTCAATCGGCAGCGGACGGCTGAACAGATAGCCCTGATAGGCATGGCAACCCTGACTGGCGAGAAAGTCCTGCTGCGCAGCTGTTTCCACCCCTTCGGCGAGAACCGCCAGGCCCATGCTCTCGGCCAGGACGATGACCATTCTGGCGATGGCGGCATCGTTGGCATCGACGAGGATATCCCGGACGAAACTCTGGTCGATCTTCAGCTGTTCCAGGGGCAGCCGCTTCAAGGCGGAGAGCGACGAGTAGCCGGTGCCGAAGTCATCGAGAGAGAAGCCCACGCCATGCTCCTTCAGGGCGCTCATCTTGGCGACGACGCCTTCCACATCATGCACCAGCAGGCTCTCGGTCAGCTCCAGTTTGAGCCGTTGTGGCCTGGCGCCGGTGCTGGCGAGGACGGCTTGCACCTGAGCCACGAAGTCCGGCTGCTGCAACTGCCTGGCGCTGATATTCACCGCCAGCGAGAGCTCCGCCATGGCCGGCTGAGGCGCCCATAGCGCCAGTTGGCGGCACGCGGTTTCCAGTACCCAGTGGCCCAGGGGCAGGATCAGCCCGGTTTCTTCAGCCAGGGCGATGAATTCCAGCGGAGGCACCAGACCGCGCCGCGGATGTTGCCAGCGCACCAGGGCCTCGGCACCGTTCAGGCCGCCTTTGCCGTCCACCTGCGGCTGGTAGTAAACGATGAACTGCTGCTGCCGCACCGCCTCGCGCAGGTCGACCTCCAGAGCGGCACGCTCGGCGACGATGGCCCGCATCTCCGGATCGAAAAAGCGCAGCATGTTGCGGCCTGCCGTCTTGGCCTGGTACATCGCCAGATCTGCCTGCTTGAGCAGGTCTTCGATGGAGTTCTGATGGCCGGAAAACAGGGTGACGCCGATGCTCGGCGTGCTGCGATTCTCGTAACCGGCGAGCAGATAGGGCAGGCGCAGCGCGGCGAGTATCTTCTCGCCCGCGGCTTCGCTTTGGGTGGCCGCTTCCTCGGCAGTCTCGCTCAGGTCTTCGAGCAGCACGACGAACTCGTCGCCGCCCAGGCGGGCCACGGTATCGCCCTCGCGGCTGCAGCAGGCCAGCCGCTGACCGACCTGCTGCAGCAGCAGGTCGCCCTTGTCGTGGCCTAGCGTGTCGTTCAGGGTCTTGAAGTTGTCCAGGTCGATCAGCAGCAGCGCGCCGAGACGATTGCTGCGGGCGCTGGAGGCCAGCGCCTGCTGCAGCCGGTCGAGCAGCAGGCGACGGTTGGGCAAATGAGTCAGCGGGTCTTCGAAGGCCAGATGGCGGATCTCGTCCTCCGCCAGTTTGCGCGCGGTCATGTCGCGATGCTGGGCGGCGATCATGGCATTGAATTCGGCCGCCACTGCCGCGATCTCGCGAGGCCCTCCAAGCACGGCCCGAACCCCGAGGTCGCCGCCGTGCACCGCGCGCGCCACGCTGGCCAGTTCGACCACCGGTCTGGCGATGCGCCGGGCGATGGCCGTGGCCAGGACCAGCAGCAAGGCGATCGCCGCCAGCGCAATCGTTGCGGCGTTGATGGCGCGCTGCTGCGCCGCCGCATACACCTCCGCGACCGGCACCCCGACGTAAGCGATCCAGCCCATCTCCGCCATGGGCACCACGGCAAAGTAACGATTCACGCCGTCCGTCGAGCGACCCTCGAACTCCCCGTCGCGCACCTCGACCACTTTCTTCGCCGAGGACGACGCGGGACGGGTACCGATTACCCCCTCGGTGTCATGATTGCGCCAGATCACCACGCCGTCGCTGCTGACGAAACCGTAGTGGCTGCCGGGGGGCAGCAGATGCTCGGGAATATTCGGGTCGAGCGCTTTCAGATCGATCGGCAGTTGCAGCGCGCCGACCATTTCCTGGCGCTCGTTCCAGATCGGTTCGCTGAGCACGGTGATCCACTTGCCGGTGATCTTGCCGAAGATCGGCTCGCCGACGTTGAAACGCCGCTCCTTGATGAGCTTCTGGAACGACAGCCGCCCCCCGACATAGGCCAGCTTGCCGCCGGGCTGCGGCAAGGCCGAGCAAACCACAAGACCGTCGACACTGGTATAAACGACGTTGGTGTAACCCGGCGTCAGGCTATGCAGTTCTCCCAAGGCCGGATCGCAATGTTCGGGATCGACCAACCTGACCAGAGGCCGGGCCGCCAGTCGCTGCATAGTCTGGCGGGCATAGTCGATCCTGCCACCGGTATTGCTGACCATGGAATAGGCGAGCATGCGCAACGAAGTCTTGGTATGGGCGATGGTCTGCGCCATGTCGGAATAGATGCTCAGCCCGACACCCACCACGAGCGGCACGGACATCGCCAGGACGAGCAGCAGCAGATGGGTTCGTATCGAAAATGTGCGCATGGTTTTCGCTTTGAACGACATGTTGCGATTTGCCGCGATTCTACGCAGGAAATCCGTGCCAGCGAAGCAGGTGCTAATCGCCGCGCAAGGCCTGGAGCGCCGGACGCTTCAGAACTCGCGCCGTGCCCGCCCAGCCGGCCAGGGCCACGACCAGGCTGCCGGCGATCAGGCCGAAGAGCAGCAAGGCCGGCGCGGGGCGGTAGTCGAGATGAAAGACGAAGTGCGCCAGCGCCCAACTGATGGCACCGGCGCCAAGTCCGGCGAGCAGGCCGGCGACCGCGCCCAGAGCCAGGAATTCGGCGAGCAGGGCGCCCCCGATCTGCCGGCTCCTGGCGCCCAGGGCACGCAACAACGCCGACTCGACGCTGCGCTGATCATGGCTCGCCTGGAGCGCCGCGTAGAGCACCATCAGACCGGCCAGGAGCGCGAAGCCGAAGACCACCTGGACGGCCTTGGCAAGCTGGTCCAGGGTCGCCTGCAACTGACGCACCAGGGTGGCGACATCGATCACCGTGAGGTTGGGAAACGCCCGCACCAGGCCGGTGATGAAGCCCGCCTGGTTCGGCGCCAGGTGGAAGCTGGTGATGTAGCTCGCCGGATAATTCTCGAGCATGCCGGGCGGCGTGATGACGAAAAAATTGACGCGCATCGAATCCCAGTCGAGGCGGCGCAGCGACGTGATCGTGCCGGCCAGCTTCACCCCGGCGATCTCGTAGACCAGCGTGTCGCCCAACGCCAGATGCAGGCTCTCGGCCAGGCCCTGCTCCACAGAGAACTCGCCCCGCCCGGCCTGCTGCGCCAGCGAACCCGCGCCGTGCCAACGTCCGGCCGCGATGCTGTTGCCATCGGGCAGGGCCGCGCTCCAGGAGAGATTGAACTCGCGCTCGACCAGGCGCTGGGCGCGCTCGTCGGCAAAGCTTGCACGGCTTATCGTCTGGCCATTGACCATGACCAGACGGCCGCGCACCATCGGTTCGAGCTTCGGCCGGGCCAGACCCTGCGCCGCGAAATAGGCGGCCAGCGGCTGCAACTGCGCCGGCTGAATATTGATCACGAAGCGGTTGGCGGCGTCCGGCGGGATCTTCTGGCGCCAGCTCTCGAGCAGATCCTGGCGCGCCACGGTGAGCAGCAACAAGGCGGTCAGACCCAGCGCCAGTGCCGTGGCCTGGAGCACGCTGGCGGTACCGTGGCGGCGCAGATTGGCCAGACCGATGCGCCAGCCGGCGCCCGCCCCCGCGCCCAGACGGCCGACGGCCATGAGCAGCAACCGCGCCGCCAGCGCATAGACGAGCAAGGCTGCGGAGAAACCGCCGAGCACGATGCCGCCCAGGCGCAGGTCGCCGGCGATCCAGAGCATCAGCAGGGCCAGCGCCGAGCAGCCGAAGACATAGGCCAGCCAGGACAAGGACTCGCCCGGCGCCCATTCGCGGCGCAGCACGCGCAGCGTCGACACCCGGCGCAAACGCAGCAGGGGCGGCAGGATGAAACCGGCGACCAGGGTGAACCCGACCAGCAGACCTTGCCCCCAGGGCAGCCAGCCGGGCGCCGGCAAGCTCACCACGAGCAGTCCGGAAAGCAGTCCCTGGAGCAGCCATTGCGCGCAGTAACCCAGGCCGCAGCCGGCCAGCGTGGCGGCCAGGCCGAAGAGCAGGAATTCGCCGCCATGCACTGAGAGCACCTGCGCCTGGCTGGCGCCGAGACAGCGCATCACGGCGCAGCCGTCGAGATGGCGACGCATGTAGCGGTCCGCGGCAAAGCCCACCGCCACCGCCGCCAGCACCACGGCGAGCAGCGAGGCCAGGCTGAGGAAGCGCTGGGCGCGGTCGAGCATGTTGCGGATCTCCGGCCGAGCATTGGCAAGGTCTTCGAGATGCTCGCCGCGTTGCAGTCGCGCCGACTGCCAGTTCCGGAAGGCCGCCACCGGTCCGGGCAGGCCGGCCAAATGCAGGCGATAGGTCACCCGGCTGCCGGGCTGGATCAGGCCGGTGGCGGCGAGATCGGCGAAATTCATCAGCAGGCGCGGCGCGATGGCCCATAGATTCACACCGCGATCCGGCTCCAGGGTCAGCACCCCGCCGACCTTGTAGCGGCCTTTGCCCAGCGTCAGGAACTCGCCGGGGTTGGCATCCAGGGCCGCGGTGAGGCGCTCGTCGAGCCAGACCGTTCCCGCCGCCGGGATCTCGCGGGTCTCGGCATCCTCGACATTAGGCCCGGGCGCCAGGCGCAGCGCGCCGCGCAGCGGATAGCCCGGCGCCACCGCCTTGATTTCCGCCAACTCGCTGGCGCCGTCGCGACTCACCATGCTGGCGAAAGTGACGCTATCGACCAGCGCCAGGCCGAGACGCGCGGCCTCCCGGCGACTATCCGGACCCCAGGGATGGTCGGCGCTGAGCAGCAGATCGCCGCCGAGGAGTTGATGCGACTCCCGGATCAGGGCCTGGCCGACGCGGTCGGAGAGAAAGCTGACGCTGGTCAGGCTGGCCACTGCCACCAGCAGCGCCAGGCCGAGCACCGTCAGTTCGCCGGCGCGGGCATCGCGCCAGAACATGCGTAGCATCAGGCGCAGGGTGGCCACGGTCAAAACTCGAACAGTTTGGTGATGGCCGCGCCGACGCGCTCGACGGCGACCACGGTGAGTCCGGCGATGGCCTGTTTCGGCGCGTTGGCCTTGGGGATCAGGGCATGCGTGAAGCCCAGCTTGGCGGCTTCCTTGAGGCGCTCCTGGCCGCGCGGGGCCGGGCGGATTTCGCCGGCCAGACCGACTTCCCCAAATGCGATAAGTTTAGAATGCAGCGGCTTGTTTTGCAGAGACGATACTATCGCCGCCAGCACCGCCAGGTCGGCCGCCGGCTCGGCGATGCGCACGCCGCCCACGGCATTGACGAAGACATCCTGGTCGAAGCAGACCAGGCCGGCATGACGGTGCAGCACCGCCAGGAGCATCGCCAGGCGGTTCTGTTCCAGGCCTACAGTGAGTCTTCTCGGGCTCGGGCTATGGCTGGTATCGACCAGCGCCTGGATCTCAACCAGGAGCGGTCTGGTGCCCTCCTGGGTGACCATGACGCAGCTACCTGAGACCGGTTGAGGGTGTTGCGACAGGAACAGCGCGGAAGGATTGGAAACGCCGCGCAGACCTCGTTCGGTCATGGCAAACACGCCCAGTTCATTGACCGCGCCGAAACGGTTCTTGACCGCGCGCACCAGGCGGAACGAGGAATGCGCATCGCCCTCGAAGTAGAGCACGGTGTCGACGATATGCTCGAGCACGCGCGGACCGGCCAGCGCACCCTCCTTGGTGACATGGCCGACCAGGATGATCGCGGTGCCGGTCTGCTTGGCGTAGCGCGTCAGCTGCGCCGCGCACTCCCTGACCTGGGCCACCGAACCCGGCGCCGATTGCAGCGCCTCGGAGTACATCGTCTGAATGGAATCGATCACCGCCACCGCCACCGCCGGCTTCTGCCCGGCCAGGGTAGCGAGCACTCTTTCCAGGCTGATTTCGGCCAGGAGCGCCAGGCCCTCGGTGGGCACCTGCAGGCGTCTGGCGCGCAGCGCCACCTGCTCGGCGGACTCCTCGCCGGAGACATAGAGCACCACCTGCTTCGCCGCCGCCATCTTGGCCAAGGCCTGGAGCAGCAGCGTCGATTTGCCGATGCCCGGATCGCCGCCGATCAGCACCACCCCGCCGGCGACCAGGCCGCCGCCGAGCACCCGGTCGAATTCCTCCAGCCCGGAAGGCAGGCGCGGCTCCTCGCGCGGACGGATCTCCGAGAGTTGCTGCGGCCGGCTAGCGGCGCCGGACCCGGCGTAACGGCTGGTGGCGGCGGAAGCCTCGGCGACGGTCTCGACCAGGGTATTCCAGAGAGCGCAACCGGGGCATTGTCCCTGCCATTTGGGCGAGACGGCGCCGCATTCGGTGCACGAATAAATGCTTTTTGCCTTGGCCATCAGCGCTCCGTCACCGGCACCCTGGATGCCAGGGCGCAAAACAGTTCGTAGCTCACCGTGCCCGCGGCGCCGGCCACCAAGTCTGCGGACAGGCCGGTCTGCCCATCGCCGCCCCAGAGCAGCACCTTGGCGCCAACCCCGGCCTCGGCAATGCCGGTGAGATCGACGCACAGCTTGTCCATCGAGACCCGGCCCAGGGTGCGCGTGGGCCGGCCGCAGACCTGCACCGGCGTGCCGGTAGGGGCGGCCCGCGGGTAGCCGTCGGCATAGCCGCAGGCGACCACGCCTATCCTCATGGCCCGGCCGGCAACGAACATCCCGCCATAGCCGACGCGTTCGCCCGGGGCAATCTCGCGCACCGCGATCAGCTCGCTCTCCAGGGTCATCACCGGCTTGAGGCCGAGCGCCGCCGCACTGTGCATTTCCGGAAACGGCGAGGCGCCATAGAGCATGATGCCGGGGCGCACCCAGTCGCCGCCATGCTCGGGAAAAGCCAGGAGCGCGGCGGAGTTGGCGGGACTCGCCGGATGGCGTTCGGCCAGCCCGGCCCGCATCGCCTCGAAACTCGCCAGTTGCGCCGCGATGCCGCGCTCGCTGTCGGCATCGGCGTAGTGCGTCATCAGGGTCACGCCGGCCACCTGCTTCGACGCGGCCAGCGCGCTCAGGGCGGGTTGCACCTGGTCGGCATTCAGGCCGAGCCGGTTCATGCCGCTGTTGAGCTTGAGATAGATCGGCAGCGGCCGCGACAGGGTCGCCGCCTGGAGCATCAATACCTGCTCCAGCGAATGGATGGTCGGGGTCAGCAGATGTTCCGCGAACAGTGGCAACTCGTCGGCGGCGTAGCAGCCTTCGAGGAGTAGGATGGGCTGCCTGAAACCTGCCTGGCGCAGGGCGATGGCGCCCTCCAGTTCGATCAGCGCGAAGCCGTCGGCCGAGCCGGCCAGGCCTTGCGCGACGCGGAGCAGACCGTGGCCGTAGGCATTGGCCTTGATCACGCTCCAGATGCGCCGGGCGCCGGCATGGCGGCGCGCCACGCCGTGGTTGTGGCGCAGCGCGGCGAGGTCGATGGTGGCCTTGATCGGGCGGGTCATGCCCGGCGACTCAATTCAGCGAGAGCTGTTTGAGCTTTGCCCCGGCAAAGGCAACGTAGGCGACCAGCAACCGGGAACAGAGCTTTTCCTTCGCATCGAGCAGCGACAGCGTGCGGATCAGCTTCGGCGTCAGCGCGATCTTGCCTTGGCCGCGAGCGAACAGACGGGTGTTAAAATGTTCCTCGAGTTGCTTGATCTGGCAAGTGACGGCGGGCCGGGTCATGAACAGGACATCGGCGGTCTTGGTGACTGAAAGCCGCTTGGCCAGCGCATGAAAAACCTGCAGCCTACGGTCCGCCATTTACCATCTCCCCTCTCGTTGCAAGACCTGATATTCAAACACAATTGAGGTTCATAAGATAGCCTGTCGGATGCTGCCGCGGGCGCCCCGGGGTGCTCTGGGGCGCCGGCAACTGTGCAACAGGCCATGGCCAGACAAGCGGTCGCCGTTCGTGGTATAAACCGTCAGCCTTGCCCAGGCAAACCACCATTACCCGGAAAATTCCGATTACGACTCACGCCTCCGACCGGATGAATTTCGGCTTCTACGTCATCATGGCAGCGCAGTTCTTCTCCGCGCTCGCCGATAATGCCTTGCTCATCGCCGCTATCGCCATTCTCCGCGACATGCATGCGCCGTCGAGCTACGAGCCGCTGCTGAAGACCTTCTTCACGGTATCCTACGTGGCCCTGGCGGCCTTCGTCGGCGCCTTCGCCGACTCGATGCCGAAGTGGCGGGTAATGTTCATCAGCAACGGCATCAAGATCCTCGGCTGCGCCCTGATGTTCTTCGATATCCATCCGCTGATCGCTTACGCCGTCGTCGGCCTGGGCGCCGCCGCCTATTCGCCGGCCAAATACGGCATCCTCACCGAATACCTGCCGCATCGGCTGCTGGTCGTCGCCAACGGCTGGATCGAGGGCCTGACGGTGATCGCCATCATCCTCGGCACGGTACTGGGCGGCATGCTGGTCAGACCGGATATTGCCCACTCCCTGCTCGCCTTCGACTTCCCCTACATCGACACCGGCATCGATACCATCGCCGAAATGAACCTGACGGTGATCGGCGCCATCTACCTGATCGCTGCGCTGTTCAATCTGTACATCCCGGACACCGGCGTCGATCACAAGGTGCTGAAAAAAAATCCACTATATCTGCTGCACGACTTCAACCACAGCCTGAAGCTGCTCTGGCGCGACAAGCTCGGCCAGATATCGCTGGCGGTGACGACGCTGTTCTGGGGTGCCGGCGCGACGCTGCAGTTCATCGTCATCGAGTGGGCCAGGGTGGCGATGGGGCTCTCGCTTTCCAAGGCGAGCATGATGCAGGGGGTTGTGGCGGTCGGCGTCGCGATCGGCGCCGCCCTGGCGGCCAAGATGATCACCCTGAAGAAGTCGGTCAAGGTGATACCGCTGGGCATCGCCATGGGCCTCGTCGTGATCGCCATGGTCTTCATCCGCGACATGGCCATCGCCATGCCCCTGCTGATCCTGATCGGCATCCTCTCCGGCTTTTTCGTGGTGCCGATGAATGCCCTGCTGCAGCATCGCGGCCACATCCTGATGGGCGCCGGCCACTCGATCGCGGTGCAGAATTTCAACGAGAACCTGTCGATCATCGTCATGACCGGCATCTATTCGGTGATGATCAGGGCGCAGCTGTCGATCTACGCCATCGTCGTGCTCTTCGGCCTGTGCGTCGCCGGCCTGATGCTGCTGATCAAGCGTCGCCACGAGTCCAATCAGCGCCAGTTCGACGACGTCGCCTCGCTCGACGACCGGCACATTTAGACCCGGCCAAAACCTACCAGGCAGCGTAGCAAGTCCTGTGGGACGCCCCGGAGGCAGTGCCCTTGGGGCACGACCGGCGACTATAGCGCTTACGGAGCCGCGGGCTGGTCGCTTTGGCGAAACGTGGCCCGGGCGAAACAGAGATCCTCCCAGGCTTTCGCCTTGTCGCTCGGCGTGCGCAGCAGATAGGCCGGGTGATAGCTGACGACGAGCGGCACGCCGCGGTAATCCTGCAGGCTGCCGCGCAAGGCGGCGATCTTCACTTCCCGCGCAAGCAGCGCCTGGGCTGCGGGCCGGCCCAGCGCGACGATCAGCCGGGGCGCCAGCAGTTCGATCTGACGCTCGAGGTAAGGCCGGCAGGCGCTGATTTCTTCCGGCAGCGGCGTGCGGTTGTCAGGCGGCCGGCACTTCACCGCATTGGCGATATAGACCCCCTTACCGCGCTGAAGATCGATCGCCGCGAGCATCGCGTCGAGCAGCCGGCCGGCCTGGCCGACGAAGGGCTCGCCCTTCTCGTCCTCTTCCGCGCCCGGTCCTTCGCCGACGAAGAGCCAATCCGCCTGCGCGTCCCCAACCCCGAGCACCGCCTGCCGGCGCGTCCGGCAAAGCTCGCAGGCGCGGCATTCCGCGACGCTGCGGCGCAGTTCGTCCCAGTCCAGCACGGCAATGGCCGCAGCGCGCCCGGCATCCGCCGGCGCCGCATCTGTCGCTGCCGTGGCCGCTGCCGGGGACAACTCCGCAGCGCCCGCCGGCGCCGCCGCCGCGGGCGGCACGCGCAGCTTCCACAACGGCGCCAGACCTAGTTCGCGCAGCACCCCGTCGCGTCGCTGAGTCATCATTGCCTTCCCCCCAAACCCCGGAGCCTCCGCTTTGCTGCGTCGCTCGCCAGCGGCGAGCAGTGCTCGCCGAATTCCTGATCTCGCCCCATGGAAGGGGGTGACGCCCGTTCAGCCGCTGGCGCGGCTTCCATGTATTGTCTTGTTGACTCCTCGGGGCGGCCCTTCGGAGTCATAATTTCAGTTCCAGCACCAGCGCGTCCTCACGGCCCTGCTGCGCTGGATAATAGTCGCGCCGCTCGCCGATCTGGGCGAAGCCGTGATGCTGGTACAAAGCCAGCGCAGGATCATTCGAGCGGCGCACTTCGAGCAGCATCCGCGTCGCCCCGCAGCTTCTTGCCTGCGCCAGCAGATGGGCGAGCAGCGCGCTGCCGAAACCGCTGCGGCGGCGCTCCGGCGCGATGCTGAGATTGAGCAGTTGCGCCTCGTCGTGCGCCTGCATCATCACCGCATAGCCGACCAGGCTCCCGCTCACCTTGATCAGCCACGCGCTGTAGCCCGATGCCAGGGAATCGCTGAAATTGCCGCGCGTCCAGGGGAAGGGATAGACGCGGTTCTCCAGCGCCATCACCGCATCAAGATCGGCGGCGCCCATCGCCGAAACACCGGATGGCAGCGCCGCGCTCACTTCGCACCGCCGCGGGCCAATCGTTCGGCGGTAGTCAGCGCCACCTTGTTGCGCACATAGAACGGCATGGCCAGCGCGGCGTCGACGCCGGCACCGGCCGCGAGACGCGGCGCAGCCAGGCGCGCCACGGCTGCGGCAGTCGGCCGGAGGTCGGCGCGAACGCCGCAGAGTGCACCACTCAGCGCGCTGGCAAGCAGTTCGGGATATGCGGCAAAACCGTCGCCGCAGCCCAGCCAGCCGGACCCGGCCGGCGCCGCGAGCAGCGCCGGCGCGGCACAGACCGGCGCCAGCACGGTTTCCAGAACATCGCCGCGAACGAGATAAGCGGCGTAATAGACTTCGTTCATCCGCGCATCGAGGCAGGCGCAGACCTTCTCGACACCGGCGAGAAGCGCCAGCGCTTCCAGGGAGGACACCGCGAGCACCGGCAGGTCGAGGCCTACGGCCAGCCCCTGGGCCAGGCCGCAGGACAGGCGCAATCCGGTGAAACCGCCGGGCCCGGCGCCGAAGGCGATGCCATCGAGATCGGAGAAAACCACGCCGGCCTCCGCCAGGAGTTCGGAGAGCCATGGCAGAAGCCGGTCCGAGCCGCCGTTGGGAACATCTGCGGCCCGCTCGCTGACAACGCCGTCCCGCCAGAGCGCGACGGACAGATGACGGGTGGAGGATTCGAGGGCGATCAATTTCATCGGCGGATTTTACCCGATCCGCCTGCCCGGCCCGCAGACACTATGGACGCAGAAACTATGGACGCAGCGGAGTCGACTCAGCGCCGCTCGTGCCGATACAGATCGCGCCCGGCTTCGTTGATGTCCTGGCGCAATCTCTGCCGCTCTTCCGGAGAAAGGCGCTCGCGCCTGATCACTCGCGTATTGTCATGCTGGGCCTGCGAATCGACGCTTGCCGCCTGGCGCGGCAGAAATATCGGCTGCAACTGCATCGGCAGCAGTGTCGGCGGCGGCTGGTTCGGCGGCGGCGGGGGATAATACTGCGGCGACTGCGCTCCCTGTTGCGCCAGCGCCGTCTGGGCCATTGCCAGAATCAGCAAGGATCCGGCGAGCCAGGCAACTGATTTCATCAGGGTTTCCTCCGCGCATGTCGAGCTTGATGCAGGACCATCAACAACGGATTCCACAACGGATTCCTACGATCCCTGCATAACTCCGCGCAGCCATTATAGGCGCGGCCTGACAACGGCAACTGTAACGAATAGTAAAAGCCACGCCTGGTCTGGCGCAGTTTGGCGGATGCGGTTACGATCACGCCATGAACGATACGACAAATAAGATCCTCGTCGTCGATGACGATTTGCGCCTGCGCCAATTGCTCAACCGCTACCTGAGCGAGCAGGGCTTCACGGTCAAGGCGGTCGAAAACGGGCCGGGGATGGACAAGGCGCTGGAACATGAACGCTTCGACCTGATGGTACTCGACCTGATGCTGCCGGGCGAGGACGGCCTGTCGATCTGCCGCCGCCTGCGCGGCTCCAGAAACGAACTGGCGATCATCATGCTCACGGCCAAGGGCGACGACATCGACCGCATCGTCGGCCTGGAGATGGGCGCCGACGACTATCTCCCCAAACCCTTCAATCCGCGCGAATTGGTCGCGCGGATACATGCCGTGCTGCGCCGACGCGCCGCCCCGCTACCGCCCGGAGCACCAACGGGCGCGGAGGAGATCGTCTCTTTCGGCAGTATCCGCCTCAATCTCGCCACCCGCGAGATCGTGCGCGACGAGGTCGTCACCCAACTGACTACCGGGGAGTTCGCGGTCCTCAAGGTGCTGGTGCAGCATCCGCGTCAGCCGCTGTCCCGGGACAAACTGATGGAACTTGCGCGCGGCCGCGAGTACGACGTTTTCGATCGCGCCATCGACGTGCAGATCTCGCGCCTGCGCAAACTGCTCGAGGATGATCCTTCGCACCCGCGCTACTTGCAGACGGTGTGGGGCTTCGGCTATGTCTTCGTGCCGGACGGCACGCGGAATTGAGAATAGGTCCGAGTACTCTGCTGTGGCGCACCTTCCTCCTGGTCGCCGTGTTGATGTTGTTGTCGGTGCTGGCCTGGTTCGCCATCTACCGGGCCTACGAGAATGAACCGCGTGCGCGCCAGCTGACGCAACTGATGGCCAGCGTGGCCAACCTCACGCGCAGCGCGCTGATCAATGCCCATCCGGAAAAACGCCAGGAACTGCTGCGCGAACTCTCCGACCGCGAGGGCATCCACGTCTATCTCGCCGAAGACGACGAAAGCGTCGCACCCCTGCCCGACAAACCTCTGCTCGCCAGCGTCCTCGAGGAATTGAAAACAGTCCTGGGGCCGGAAACGCGCATGACCCTGGAGCGTCACGGCGAGCGAGCGGTGTTCGTCAGCTTCCGCATCGACGACGACGAATACTGGGTGGCGCTGCCCAGCGAGCGGCTCGAACGCTCCATACCCTGGCAATGGATAGGCTGGGGAGTGGCCGCCCTGCTGTTGTCGCTTGCCGGCGCCTATCTGATCATGTTCCGGGTCACCCGGCCGCTCAAGGCGCTGTCGGCCGCCGCCACCGAAATCGGCCGGGGCGGCATGCCGCGGCCGGTGGAAGAAAGCGGACCGGGCGAAATCAGCATGCTGGCGCATGCCTTCAACCAGATGTCGACCGACCTGGCGCGCTTAGACAGTGACCGAGCGCTGATCCTGGCCGGCATCTCGCACGACTTGCGCACGCCGCTGGCGCGGCTGCGCATGGGCATCGAACTCTCGGGAGCGGACCCGATGATGCAGGACGGCATGGTCGCCGACGTCGAGGAAATGGACCAGACCATCGGCCAGTTTCTCGATTTCGCCCGCGCCTCTTCCGGCGAAGCGCTGGAGGAAACCGACACTGGCCAGTTGCTGGCGGAGATCGTTGCGCAATACGAGCGCCGCGGCGTCACCATCGCCTCCGACCTGGCCTGCCGGCCACCGTTGCCGCCGTTGCCATTAAGGCCGAAGGCGCTGCGCCGCGCCGTCGCCAACCTGATCGACAATGCGCTCCACTATGCCGGCAAACAGGCGGGCCTATCGCTCAGCCTGCGCCAGGTGAAGAACGAAATCCAGATCGATGTCGCCGACCGCGGCCCGGGCATTCCCCAGGCCGAGGCGGAACGCCTCAAGCTGCCGTTCACCCGCAAGGACGCCGCACGCAGCAACAGCAGCGGCGCCGGGCTCGGCCTGGCCATCGTCGAACGCATCGCCCACGGCCACGGCGGCAAACTCGAGCTGCTGCCGCGCGAGGGCGGCGGACTGCTCGCCCGGATCAGTATCCCGGTGGCCGCCGCGCCGTGATCAGACGGGTCGATCAGTCATTGCTTCAGTTGGCCGCGAAGCAGTAGAACAGGCCTGCGCCGCCGGTGCTCTTGAGCTTGTCCTGGCTGCAGCCCGCCGAACCGTGCGAGGAATTCCACGACTTCATGTGCCGCGTGTCCTTGAGGCCGATCCGGTCGTGGTGGCCGACGATGGCCGAACCTTCAGCGCTGCTGGTCCAGTTGGCGCAGGTGGTATCGCCGCCCGCCGTCGAATAATTGCCGGCCGGGTCAGAACCGGTGAGCATGTCGTGAATATTCACCGCATCGCCGCGGCCCGGAATGACCTCGCCCTTTTCGCTCAGGGCGGTCTGCTTGCTGATCTTGTTTGCCTCCGAATGCAGTTCGTCGACATTCGTCGCGATGACCACGCCCTTGGCGTTGCGCCACGGTCCCTGGCCGATGCGCTCGCGGGCATTGACGCCCGCAGTGCCCCCCGGCGCGGTGGTGCTCAAATAGGCCCGCCAGTTGGTCAGCTTAGCGCCGGCGGCCTGGGCGAGCGACTGGCAATGCGCGTCGGCGCCGGCCAGGCCACCCAGATCGGCGCCCTTGCCGCTGCCGACGCTGGTCACGAAAAACGACATCTCCGCCTGCTGCGCAGACACCGCGCCGGGCATGCCAACTGCCGCAATCAAGGTGACGATCGCAGCGCCTGTCGAAATTTTTGCAAGTTCCATTGCTGATTCTCCTTGGGCAAGGTTTAACAACGAACGAGGGCCGAAGCGAATGGTTGGATGCTGCGGGCAACGGCCGGGCGAATCTACTCGCCTGGCACTGGCTCGTCAATTTCCAGACCGGCCATGCCCACGACAGGCAGAAACGGCGCGGCATGATTCGGATAGTATGGCGCTGCTGCGAACTTCAGCTTGAACATTTTGCCAAGGAGAAACGGATGATCATAGCAAGCCAGCAGGATGTCACCGCGGCCGTGCTTGCGGAACTCGAGCGCGCAACGAACCCGCGCTTCAAGGAAATCATGCGCGCGGCCGTGGTCCATCTCCATGACTTTGCCCGCGATGCCCGATTGACCGAAGCGGAGTTTCACCAGGCCTGCGCCATCGTGGCGCAACTGGGCCGACTGACCACCGAATCGCACAACGAAGTCGTGCTGGCCGCTGGCTCGCTCGGCCTGTCGTCCTTGATCTGCCTGCTCAACAATGGCGACCAAGGCCAGACCGAGACCACCGCCAACCTGATGGGCCCGTTCTGGCGCCAGGATGCGCCGCGCGTCGAGCCTGGCGGCAGCATCGTGCGCTCGCCGGTGCCGGGTCTGCCGATCTTCGTCAATGCCTGGGTACGCGATGCCGAGGGCCGTCCGGTCGAGGGCGCCGAGGTCGATGTCTGGCACACCTCAGGCGAAGGCTTCTACGAAAATCAGGACCCGGCCCAGGCGGAGATGAACCTGCGCGGCAAGCTCACTACCGATGCCCGGGGACATATCGCTTTTCGCAGCGTCAAGCCGGCCGGCTATCCGATCCCGCTCGACGGTCCGGTCGGCGCCCTGCTGCGCGCCCAGGGCCGGCACAACATGCGGCCGGCGCACATCCATTTCATGATCAACAAGCCGGGCTACAAGACGCAGTTTTCCCAGGTCTATTCCAGCGACGACCCGTTCCTGGAAAGCGACGCGCAGTTCGCCGTCACCCGCGCATTGATCGGCCAGTACGTGCTGCACAGCAATGAAGCGGCGCCGGCTCCCGATGTCAGCGGCGACTGGTACTCGCTGGATTTTCACTTCGTCATCGAGGCCGGCGACAACCGTCTGCCCAAACCGCCGATCAGCGGCAAGGCCGGCGGCGAGCGGCCGGTGCGGGAAGTTCTGGAGCGCCGCCAATAGAGAAATATTCAGACGACGCTGCGGTGCCTCGCGATGCAGGTGTCGAGGACTTCCGCGCCGGGCTTGCCCCACCAGGTCTCGGAAAATATCTCGACTTCCGAGTAGCCGGCAAAACCCGCCGCCTCGACCCAGCCGCGGCATTTCTTCAGCTCGATCACGCCGTCGCCCATCATGCCGCGATCGTTCAGGAGGTCGCGGGTCGGCAGCAGCCAGTCGCTGACATGGTAGGCGAGCAAACGCTGCGCCCCGGCGCGGACAATCTGCGCGGCCAGCTTCGGGTCCCACCAGACATGGTAGAGATCGACGGCGACGCCCAGCGCGCCGCTCCTTTCGGCATCGAGTTCGTCGCACAGGTCGAGCGCCTGCTCCAGCGTATTGACGCAGGCCCGGTCCGCGGCCTGCATCGGATGCAGCGGTTCGATCGCCAGGGGCATGCCGATCTGCCGGGCATATTCGAGACTGGCGGCGATGCCGTCGCGGACTTCAGTGCGCGCCCGGGAAATATCGCGATAAGCAGGTACGCCGGTCAAGGCGCCGGGCAGGGAACCGACCACCAGCACCAGGCACGGCGCGCCGAGCAGCGCCGCCTCGTCGATGGCGCGGCGGTTGTCGTCCAGCGCCGCGCTGAGTCCCGCGGCATCGGCCGCCGGAAAGAATCCGCCGCGGCAGTAGCCCGACAGGACGATCCCGGTTTCACGCAACTGGCGCGCGATACGCTCGATGCCGACCTTGGCCACCTGGTCGCGCCAAGGACTGATCGCGCGGATCTCGCGCCGCGCGCATTCCTCGATGATGGTATCCAGCGGCCACTGCTTCCTGACAGTGGCGGTGTTGATAGAAAGCAGTTCGTGTCCAGCGGAAAAGTCGCGCATCAGATCACCCCATGCACAGCAAGCACCGCGCGCATCCGGCTGCAGGCCAGATCGGGATCGCAGAGCAGCCCGGCCTGATCGGCCAGGCGGAACAGCTCGGACAGGTGCAACAGCGAGCGCGCGCCCTGCTCCGCTCCGACCATGGTGAAATGGCTTTGCCTGCCGTTCAGGTAGGCCATGAACACCACGCCGGTCTTGTAGAAGCGCGTCGGCGCGGTAAAGATATGCCGCGACAGTGCCACGGTCGGCGCCAGGATCTCGTCGAAGGCCCCGCGCTCGCCGGCCGCCAGCGCCGTCAGCGCCGCCGCCGCCGCGGGCGCGATGGCGTCGAAGATGCCGAGCAGCGCATCGCTGTAGCCGGCCTCGTCGCCAGCGATCAGTTGCGCATAGTTGAAGTCGTCGCCGGTGTACATCCTGACGCCGCTCGCCAGGCGGCGGCGCATGGCGATCTCCTTGTCCTTGTCGAGCAGGGACACCTTGACGCCGTCCACCTTCGCGGCATGTCGGTTGCAGATATCCAGGCACACGTTCATCGCCTGGCCATGATCGGCAAAGCCCCAGTATCCGGCCAGCGCCGGATCGAACATCTCGCCCAGCCAGTGGATGATCACCGGCTGGCTGACCTGCGACAGGATGCGCTCATAGACCCGGTGGTAATCGTCCGGCGAGGTCGCGATGCGGGCCAGCGCACGGCTCGCCATCAGGACGATGCGGCCGCCGAGTTTTTCGATCGCGGCTAGCTGTTCCTCGTAGGCCCGAATCACGTCATCGAGCGAGCGGGCGTCGGCCGGCGGCAGCTGGTCGGTGCCGGCGCCGCTGGCGAGCAGCGCACCGGGAAAATCCTGCGCGGCATCGATCGAGCGGCGGATCAATTCCAGCGAAGTCGGCCAGTCCATGCCCATGCCGCGCTGCGCGGTATCCATCGCCTCGGCCACGCCCAGGCCGAGCTGCCACAGCCGGCAACGGTAATCGATGGTGGCGGCCCAGTCGATGGCACAGTCCTGCCACGGATTCATGGCCGCCAGCGGGTCGGACACGACATGCGCCGCGGCATAGGCGATGCGGTTGAAGGGCAGCACGGAGCGCGTGGGAAAGTGTCGCGGCTGGCTCAATCGGTATTCGGCAAACTTGCCGCCGGCTACCGGCAGGCGGATTCTGGCGCTAGCGATATCGATTTCGTTCATTACTCTCTCCGAAATCAGGCTGCGAGCTTGGGCACGTCTATCCAGCGCCGTTCCTGCCACGACTGCAGCGCGCACTCGACCAGTTGCACGCCCTTCGCGCCCTCGTACAGATTCCATTTGAACGGCGCGTCCTCGACCACATGGCGGATGAACATTTCCCATTGCAGCTTGAAGCCGTTGTCATGCACCTGGGTGTCCGGCACCGGCGTCCAGCCTTCGAAGAAATTGATAGTCTGTTTGGTGTCGGGACTCCAGACCGGCTTCGGCGTATTGACCCGCGCCTGGGTCAGGCAATCGTTGAGGCCCGCCACCGCCGAGCCGTGGGTGCCATCGACATGGAAGGTCACCAGGTCGTCGCGGCGGACGCGGGTGGTCCACGAACTGTTGATTTGCGCGATGACGCCGCCTTCCAGCTGGAAGGTCGCATAGGCCGCATCGTCGGCGCTGGCTTGGTATTTCCGGCCGCTCTCGTCAAAGCGCTCGGGAATATGGGTGGCGCCCAGGCAGGAGACCGACTGCACGTTGCCGAACAGGTTGTCCAGGACATAACGCCAGTGGCAGAGCATGTCGAGGATGATGCCGCCGCCGTCCTCGGCCCGGTAATTCCAGGACGGGCGCTGGGCCGGCTGCAGGTCGCCCTCGAACACCCAGTAGCCGAACTCGCCGCGCACGGAAAGCATCCGCCCGAAGAATCCGGCATCGTTGAGCAGCTTGAGTTTTTGCAGGCCCGGCAGGAACAGCTTGTCCTGAACCACGCCGTGCTTGATCCCGGCGCGCTTGGCCAACTCGTAGATGCCCAGGGCTTCCTTGAGATTGGTCGCGACCGGCTTCTCGCAATAGATGTGCTTGCCCGCGGCGATCGCGCGGGCCAGCAGGGTCGGACGCAGTTGCGTCGTGGCGGCGTCGAAGAACACGGCATCGTCAGCGTTCGCCAGCGCCCGGTCCAAGTCGGTGCTCCAGCGCTCGATGCCGTGCTTCCGGGCCAGGGCCGCGAGCTTCTGCTCATTGCGCCCGATCAGGATCGGGTCCGGCATCACCCGCTCGCCGTTGGCCAGCAGGACGCCGCCCTGGGCGCGGATCGCCATGATCGAACGGACCAGGTGCTGGTTCATGCCCATCCGCCCGGTGACGCCGTTCATGATGATGCCGAGTCGTTGTGTCGTCCGCTGTGTCGTCATTATTGCTCCTTGAATTAAATGCGTTCTAGAGCGCTGCCGCCGGCGCTATCCCAGAGCCCAGAAGAGGCCATCGATCGACGACCGTATAGCCGGCACCCGACGATGAGCGCGGCGATTCGACCAGGACGAATTCATCGACCGGCCAGGCGACGGCCTCGCAAGCCGGCAAGGGCAGGCATTGCGCATCGCGCAGCAGCGTCAGATGCGCCATGAAACTGCGCGCCTCGAGCGCGAAGCCGGCTGCGGACAATTGCGCTTCGAGTTGTCCGGCGAGGGCGATCAGCGGCTGCGCCGGCTCGCGGCAGCCGGCCCAGACGATGCCGTTGCGCCGCCAGCAATCGAGCCGGTCCAGGCTCAGCGCGAAGGCCTGCGCGCCGACCCGGGAAGCGGCCTGGCGCAGGCTAGCCATACGCTCGGGCGCGACCTCGCCGATGAAGGCCAGGGTCAGATGCAGGGTTTCCCGGCGCATCACGCGCCCGCCGCAAAATGCCTGCGCCTTCAGGGCAAGTTCGGCCAATCGCGCGGCGGTGGCGCGATCCGGCCAGAGCGCGAAAAACACGCGGCGACGCTCATTCGCCGGCACTGGTCCGCACCAGCAAGGCCACCGCCTGGGCCGCGATGCCCTCGCCGCGCCCGGCGAAGCCCAGGGACTCGGTGGTCTTGCCCTTGATGTTGACGCAGTCAATGGCGATGCCCAGATCGGCGGCGATGTTGGCGCACATCGCCGGCACATGAGGCGCGATCTTCGGCAGGCGCGCCACCACCGTGGCATCGACGTTGCCCACGCGCCAGCCGGCGGCGGCCACCAGACGTTGCGCCTCGCGCAGCAGCGCCCTGCTGTCGGCGCCGGCCCAGCGCGGGTCGCTGTCGGGAAAATGCCGGCCGATGTCGCCCAGGGCCGCCGCGCCGAGCAGGGCATCGGTGAGCGCATGGAGCAGCACGTCGGCATCCGAATGGCCGAGCAGTCCGCTGTGGAAGGGAATAGCGACGCCACCGATGACCAGCCGCCGCCCCGGCACCAGCGCATGGACATCGAAGCCCTGACCGACGCGGATATTCATGACGCGCTGCCGCCACGGCCGGGGGGTAGGTCCAAAGCGCTGCCGCCGGGCCGCCCCAAGGCAGCGCAGTCAGCAAACTGCGAGCGGAGCGAGCCTTCGTCACCCCCGTCTTTGGGGCGAGACAGGGAATTCGGCGAGCACTGCTCGCCGCCAGTCGAGCGACGCAGCAAAGCGGAGGCTCCGGGGCCAATGGGTAGGTCCAAATCGTCGCGATGTTCCAGGATCCACGAGGCGAGTTGCAGGTCGAGCGGATAGGTGACCTTGAGATTGGTCGGGTCGGACGCCACCAGCCGGGGTCTGAAGCCCTGCGCTTCCATCGCGCCGGCCTCGTCGCTGACCCCGGTGTGACTCTCCAGGGCGCGACGCAAAGCGCCATGGCGGAACATCTGCGGCGTCTGCGCCTGCCACAAATCCTCGCGCGGCACCGTGGCACCGATCCGGCCTTCCCGGTCTGCACGCTTCAGCGTGTCGGCGACTGGCACCGCCAAAATGCCGCCGGCTTCGTCGTCGCCGACCGCGTCGATCAGCGCCTCGACATGCCAGCTGGCCAGGCACGGCCTGGCCGCATCATGAACCAGCACCCAGTCGTTGACGCCGACCTGGCCAGCCGTGGCGCGCAGGCCGTTCCTTACGCTTTCGGCGCGCGTCGCCCCGCCGCAGAATAGCGGTGCAAGCTTGGAGCCGAACGGCGAACGGTCGTGGCGGCTCCACTCCGTGTCGTCGGGCGAGAGCACCACGAAGACGCGGATGATGCGCGGCACGGCGCACAGCGCCGCGAGCGCATGATCGATCAGGGGCCGGCCAAGCAGGGTCAGATACTGTTTCGGAATTCCGCCGGCCGCGTCATGGCCCATGCGTGAGCCGCTGCCGGCGGCGGGAACCAGGGCGAAGTAGGAAGGAGCCGTCATGGCGCGATTATAAGGAATACGCGCCGCTTAGGCGGAACCGGGCGTCGCGTCGGCAAACACCTCGCGGATACTTCGAAGTTACTCATGCCGGCATTTGCGCTATGCTTGCATCATCTTTCGCGTTGCTTGCCGGGGGAGCCCAATGAGAAGTGAAGTCAGTATTCGACCGACAGCCGTCGCCGGGATGTTCTATCCGGCGTCGGCACTCGCGCTCACCCGGGAAATCGAAGCGCTGCTCGCGGCCACCCCGCCAGTCGCGGCGAACAGCGCCGTTCCCAAGGCCTTGATCGTGCCCCACGCCGGCTATATCTATTCCGGCTCGGTTGCCGCCAGTGCCTATGCCGCGCTGGCGCCGGCCCGCAAGTGCATCCGCCGCGTGGTCCTGCTCGGACCGGCCCACCGCGTCGCCCTCTCCGGCCTGGCGCTGCCGCAGGCGACCGCCTTTGCCACGCCGCTGGGCACGGTATTCCTGGACGCGGAGTTGAGCGCAGCGGCGCTGGCCCTGCCCCAGGTGACGCAAAGCGATCTGGCCCACCAGCAGGAACATTCGCTGGAAGTGCAACTGCCCTTCCTGCAGACCATGCTGGACGAGTTCACCCTGCTGCCGATAATCGTCGGCGAGGCGACGGCGCAGGATGTCGCCGAACTTCTCGACCGCGTCTGGGGAGGGCCGGAAACCTTGATCGTCATCAGTTCCGATCTCTCCCACTACCACGCTTACAGCGATGCGCAGCGTCTCGATAGCGCCACTGCCAGAACCATCCTGACGCTCTCGCCGCTGGCCGACTTTCGCCAGGCCTGCGGCGCGACACCGGTCAATGGCCTGCTCAGTTGCGCGCGGAAGCGCGCCCTGGTGCCGCGGCTCATCGCCCTGCGCAATTCCGGCGATGCTGCCGGGGACATGGCGCGCGTGGTCGGCTATGGCGCCTTCGCCTTCAACGAGAATCCCGACCATGCGCGATGAACTCGGCAGGAGCTTGCTCGACCTGGCGCGCAACGCCATCGCCGGACAACTCGGCGCGGCCGAGGCGTCGGTAACCGAAGCTGCGGAACTTGA
Organism: uncultured Sterolibacterium sp.; assembly: GCA_903832735.1. Classification (GTDB taxonomy): domain Bacteria; phylum Pseudomonadota; class Gammaproteobacteria; order Burkholderiales; family Rhodocyclaceae; genus CAIYYX01. The sequence goes on along the minus strand of CAILCO010000005.1, from coordinate 10,851 downwards.
GCGACCCGGCGCCTGCTTCGTCACGCTCACCCTGGGCGGGCAATTGCGCGGCTGCATCGGCTCGCTGGCCGCCTGGCGTTCCCTGCGCGAGGATGTCCGCGCCAACGCCTGCGCCGCCGCCTTCCGCGATCCGCGTTTTGCGCCGCTTAGCGGCGAGGAATTCGCCCAGGTGCGGATCGAGGTATCTCTGCTCACCCCGCCCCAGCCGCTCTCCTTCAGCGACGAGGCGGACGCCCTCGCTCAGTTGCGACCGGGCATCGACGGCATCGTGCTCGAACACGGCAGGCATCGCAGCACCTTCCTGCCCCAGGTCTGGGATGAACTGCCCGACCCGGGACAGTTCCTCGGCCAACTCAAGATCAAGGCCGGGCTGCCGCGCGGCTTCTGGTCCGAAGACCTGAAGCTGTCGCGCTACCAGGTTGAAAAATGGAAAGAATGATGACGACCTTCCCCCCAGCCCCCTGCCCGCGGCAGGGGGTGACTGTCGCTCGATGTACTCGCAGCACAATGGCTGTTCCTCCTTGGGACGGCCCTACGGAGGAATCATGACCATTCCCGAAAGCGACCACCCGGCGCGCTGGTGGCATCAGGTCGAAGACCAGCGCATCCAGTGCGACCTCTGCCCGCGCGACTGCAAGTTGCACGAAGGCCAGCGCGGCGCCTGCTTCGTGCGCAAGATGAGCGGCGGCAAGATGGTCCTCACCACCTACGGGCGCAGCTCCGGATTCTGCATCGACCCGATAGAAAAAAAGCCGCTGCACAACTTCTATCCCGGCAGCAGCGTGTTCTCTTTCGGCACCGCCGGCTGCAACCTCGCCTGCAAGTTCTGCCAGAACTGGGACATCTCCAAGTCGCGCGAGATGGACACGCTGATGGATGCGGCTTCGCCTGCGGCCATCGCCGCCGCGGCGCTGGCGCACGCTTGCAAGAGCGTCGCGTTCACCTACAACGACCCGGTGATCTTCGCCGAATATGCGATGGATACCGCCGACGCCTGCCACGAGCGCGGCATAAAAACCGTCGCGGTCACCGCCGGCTACATGCGCGAAAATGCCAGGCGCGAGTTCTACGCCAAGATGGACGCTGCCAATATCGACCTCAAGGCCTTCACCGAGGAATTCTATTTCAAGCTCTGCGGCGGCCACTTGAAGGACGTGCTCGATACGCTCGCCTACGTGCACCACGAGACCGACTGCTGGCTGGAAATCACGACGCTGCTGATCCCCGGTCACAACGACTCCGAGCAGGAAGTCACCGCGCTGTCGAAGTGGCTCATGAGCGAACTGGGGCCGGACGTGCCGCTGCACTTCTCCGCCTTCCATCCCGACTACAAGCTGCTCGATGCGCCGGCTACGCCGCCGGCAACGCTCTCCCGCGCCCGCCGCATCGCCCAGGATGCCGGCCTCCGTTACGTCTATACCGGCAACGTGCATGACATCGAGGGCGAGACCACTTGCTGCCCGGGCTGCAAGACGCCGGTGATCGCGCGCGACTGGTACCGGATCCTGCGCTACGAACTCGATCAGGACGGCCGCTGCAAGCACTGCGGCACGGCCATCGCCGGCCGCTACGGGCATTTCGACAAACCCTTCGGCGCGCGGCGCATCCCGGTGCGGATGGAGATGCCCGCATAGAAAGTGTTACCCTCGCCCTTCCGCAAAATCTGGCAATGAATCGGCGAACAAATGAAAAGAATGGTCATCAGCGCGCTGCTGGCGCTCGTACTGGTTGTAGTCAGCCTGAACCTGCTGGATCTGCCCCTGGCGTCATGGGTTGCCGGCTACCTGCGGGTCTACGGGCTGAATCAGGAAAATGTCCAGGTGCCCGATCTGCTGCTGCTCAGCGTCGCGATCATCAGCGGCCTGTGCTGGGCTGCCTACTTCCTCTTCGTCCGGCGGCATATTCACGATAGGCACAGCGAGTTTGTTCTGGTCACCGGCACCGTCCTGCCCCTGTCCTTCGCCCTGAAGACCTTCCTGAAATGGGTTTTCGGCAGGACGGAAACACGCGCCTGGCTCTCGGAACGGGGCGCGGTCGGTTTCCACTGGTTTGCCGGCACCGAGGGCCTGAGCGGCTTCCCGTCCGGCCACATGCTGGTCTACACGCCGCTATTGCTGTCCCTGTGGCATTTCTATCCGCGCTATCGCCGGTATTACGAACTGGCCTGGGCCGGTCTCTGCGTCGCCCTGATCGCGACGCAATACCATTTCCTCAGCGACATCATCGCCGGCGCCTATATCGGGGCGCTGGTCTTGCTCGGCACCCGACGCGCCTACCGATAATCCCACTGGCAATCCGCTGGCGCGGAACTGAAAGGGCAGCGAGGCTGGCGCGCCCGAAACCGGTGCGCAAAGCCGGCCGGCGCCCCGTCCTGGAGCACCCAGAGCACGGCGATCAGGACGCGGGAACACGGGACAAAGGACAATCGATATTCGATCAGTGGCTTGCTCATGGCGGCACCCTTATTGCTACATACCCGGTAGGTCATCAGCCATACCGGGAGAAACCTGTTGCCATGAGCCCCCCGCTAGCCGCCGTAGCGCACAAGACTGCGATTGATGATGATCGCAGCGGCTTGAGCAAGAAAGCCTTGCGGCAAGCCTTCCTGGATAATCTTTACTACGTGCAGGGCAAGTTTCCGGCACTCGCGACCAAGCACGACTATTACATGGCGCTGGCGTATACCGTTCGCGACCAACTGCTGCGACGCTGGATCAGTACCGCCGCCTCCTACACGCGAAATGGCTCCCGTACCGTCGCCTATTTCTCCGCCGAATTCCTGCTCGGCCCGCATCTGGGCAACAACCTGATCAACCTGGGTATCGAGGAACCGGTGCGCCATGCGATTCGCGAACTCGGCCTCAGCTTCGAGGAGTTGATTGCGCTGGAGGAAGAGCCCGGGCTGGGCAACGGCGGCCTGGGTCGGCTAGCCGCCTGCTACCTCGACTCCATGGCCAGCCAGGAGATCCCTTCCCTGGGTTACGGGATCCGCTACGAGTTCGGCATTTTCTCGCAGCAACTGGTGGACGGCTGGCAGGTCGAACAGACCGACAAATGGCTGCGCCGGGGCAACCCCTGGGAAATCTCGCGTCCGGAATGGGCGGTCACGGTGAAACTGGGCGGCCATAGTGAAACCTATCGCGACCAGCACGGTCATCTCCGCTCGCGCTGGGTGGCCGCGCGCACGGTGCTGGGCATCCCCTACGACACGCCGATCCTCGGCTACCTGAACAATACCGCCAACACGCTGCGGCTGTGGCGCGCCGAAGCCCCGGAAGCGTTCGATCTGGGCGTGTTCAACCGCGGCGACTATTACGGTGCCGTCCAGCAAAAGGTGGTGTCGGAAAATATCAGCAAGGTGCTCTATCCGAACGACGATCGGATCGAAGGCAAGGAATTGCGGCTGGAGCAGCAGTTCTTCTTCGTCTCCTGCTCGCTGCAGGACATGCTGCGCATCATGAGGGTGCAGCAGATTCCGCTGCAGCGTTTCCATGAAAAGTTTGCCGTGCAGTTGAACGATACCCATCCGGCGATCGCCATCGCGGAACTGATGCGTCTCCTGGTCGATGAGCACGCTATGTCCTGGGACAGCGCCTGGTCGGTCACCCGGCAGAGCTTCGGCTACACCAACCACACCCTGCTGCCCGAAGCGCTCGAGCGCTGGCCGATCGCCCTGTTCTCGCGCATCCTGCCGCGCCACATGGAGATCGTCTTCGAAATCAACGCACGCTTCCTGGATGAGGTGCGCCTGCGCTACATCGGCGACGCCGAACGCCTGGCGCGGATGTCCCTGATCGACGAGAGCGGCGAGCGCTATGTGCGCATGGCACACCTGGCGAGCGTCGGCAGCCACGCCATCAACGGCGTGGCCAGGCTGCACAGCGAACTGCTGAAGCAGGACGTGCTGGCGGATTTTCACGACTTCTGGCCGAACAAGGTTTGCAACATCACCAACGGCGTCACGCCGAGGCGCTGGATGGCCCTGGCCAATCCCCGCCTGACGCGGCTGATCAGCGAGGCCATCGATGATCACTGGCTGCACGATCTGGAACTGCTGCGGCAAATCGAGCCCTACGCCGAGGACGCCGGCTTCCGCCGCAACTGGCGCTTCATCAAGCGCGCCGTCAAGGAGGATTTCGCCGCCCATGTGCGGCGGACAACGGGTTTCGCCATCGATCCGGAATCGCTGTTCGATGTCCAGGTCAAGCGGATCCATGAGTACAAGCGCCAGCACCTCAACGTGCTGCACATCGTCGCGCTCTACATTAGAATCAAGTCGGACCCTGACCTGTCGATTCAGCCGCGCACCTTCATCTTCGGCGGCAAGGCCGCGCCCGGCTACCGCTTCGCCAAACTGATGATCAAACTGATCACCGCGGTGGCCGAGGTGGTCAACAAGGATCCGATGGTAGCCGACCGGATGAAGGTGGTCTTCCTGCCCAATTTCAATGTCACCAACGGCCAGCTCATCTATCCGGCCGCGGACCTCTCGGAGCAGATCTCCACGGCCGGAAAGGAAGCCTCGGGTACCGGCAACATGAAATTCTCCATGAACGGCGCGCTGACCATAGGGACCCTGGACGGCGCCAATATCGAGATCCGCGAGGAAGTCGGCGCGGAAAACTTCTTCCTGTTCGGGCTGAGCGCCGCGGAAATCCAGGCGACATGGCGGAATGCTTACGACCCGATGACGATATACTGCGGCAATGACGAATTACGCGCAGTCATCGATCTGATTCGCGACGGCCATTTCTCCCGTGGCGACCGCGAGCTGTTCCGCCCCATCATCGCCTCGCTGTTGCACGGTGATGCGTACCGTCTGCTGGCGGACTTCGAGTCCTACCTCGATTGCCAGGGCAAGGTGAGCCTCATGTACGGCGAGAAGGAACTGTGGACCCGTAAGTCCATCCTCAATGTGGCGCGCATGGGAAAGTTTTCTTCAGACCGGAGCATCCGCGAATACTGCCGCGATATCTGGCGGGCGGATCCTGTGAAGATCGTTCTGCTCGATCAGGATCAGGTCAATGGCGAACTGTTGCAATAGCCAGCTCGCAACAAGGACGAAGGCATGACCGAACTCGCCGACAAGGACCAGCCCCTGCGTGAAGATATCCGCCTGCTCGGCCGCCTGCTCGGCGACACGGTCCATGATCAGGAGGGTGCGGAAGTTTTCGCCATAGTCGAGCAGATCCGCCATCTCGCCATCCGCCATCACCGCGACGACGATCTCGCCGCGCGGCAGGAAATGCAAGCCTTGCTGTTCCAGTTGCCGGGCAAGTACACCAGTCAGATCGTGCGCGCCTTCAGCTACTTTTCCCATCTGGCGAACATCGCCGAAGATCAGCACCACATCCGCCGCTCCCGCGCCCACGCCCGCAGCAGCTCGCCGGCGCGCGAAGGCAGCCTGGAACATGCCCTGCGCCGCGCCAGAAATTTCGGCATCTCGGCAGTGCAACTGGAGTGCTTCTTCGCCTCGGCGCAGGTGAGTCCGGTCCTCACCGCGCACCCGACTGAAGTCCAGCGCAAGAGCATCCTCGATTGCCAGTGGAAGATCGCCCGTCTCCTCGGCGAGAGGGACCGCAGCGATCTGACGCCCGAGGAAGGCCAGTACATCGACGAGGCTTTGCGCCGGGCGGTCCTGCGCCTGTGGCAGACGCGGATGCTGCGCACGACCAAGCTATCGGTCATGGATGAGGTGGCGAACGCGCTGTCGTTCTACGACACGACCTTCCTGCGCGAACTGCCGCGCCTGTACAACACCATGGAGGATCATCTGGCCAGTGATTTCCCGGGCTGGCCGGGCAAGGAGCTGCCGTCGTTCCTGCGCCCCGGTTCATGGATCGGCGGCGACCGGGACGGCAACCCCTATGTCACCGCGGCAGTGCTCGAAGCAGCGATGCGCGCGCAAAGCCGCAAGGCGATTGCTTACCTGCTGGAGGACCTGCACCGGCTCGGCGCCGAATTGTCGACCACGACCAGCCTGATTCCCGTGCCGCAGGTGCTGACCGATCTGGCCTCACGCTCGCCCGACCAGAGTCCCCATCGTGCCGACGAGCCCTACCGCAAGGCGATTGCCGGCTTCTACGCCCGCCTCGCCGCGACCGCGCAGCAACTCGACGGACTGGAGGCGGCGCGCCATGCCGTGGCCGTGGCCGAGCCCTACGCAAGTGCGCGGGAACTGGCGTCCGATCTCGACGTGCTGCATGATGCGCTGAACAGCCACCAGGCCGGTCTGCTGGCGCGCGGCCGACTGCGCCGCCTGCGCCGCGCGGTCAGCCTGTTCGGCTTTCATCTGGCGCCGCTCGATCTGCGCCAGAACTCCGATGTCCATGCCCGCACGGTCGCCGAATTGCTCAGCGTGGCCCGGCCAGGCACCGACTATCTGCTGCTCGATGAGGAGGCGCGGATTCTCCTCCTGCTGGAGGAACTGGCCACGCCGCGTCCGTTGGCGGCGCCGGGCGTGCGCTACTCGGACGAGACCCGGAGCGAACTGGCAATCTTCAGGAGCGCCCTCTCGATCCACCAGCGCTACGGCCAGGGCGCGATCGAAAATGTGGTCATCTCCAAGACCGACGGCGTCTCCGACATCCTCGAGGTCGCCGTGCTGCTCAAGGAAGTCGGCCTGCTGCGGCCGCTAGCACACGCGCTCGATGTCAACATCGTGCCGCTGTTCGAAACCATAGCTGACCTGGCTCATGCCGGTCAGATCATGGACCGGCTGCTCCGGCTCGGCTTCTACAACCAGTTGCTGGCCAGCCGCGGCGCGATGCAGGAAGTCATGCTCGGCTATTCCGACAGCAACAAGGATGGCGGCTTCCTGGCCTCGGGCTGGGCGCTATACCGCGCCGAGATCGCGCTGACCCAGGTCTTCGAACGGCACGGCATCACCCTGCGGCTGTTCCATGGCCGCGGCGGATCGGTCGGCCGCGGCGGCGGCCCGAGCTACCAGGCGATCCTGGCCCAGCCACAGGGAGCGGTGCAGGGACAGATCCGCATCACCGAGCAGGGCGAAGTCATCGCGCACAAGTACGCCAATCCCGAACTGGGCCGACGCAATCTGGAAATCCTCGCCGCCGCGACGCTGGAGGCGACCTTGCTGCCGCAGGAGCACGACGCACCTCGTCAGGAATTTCTCGACGCCATGGAGCAGTTGTCGCAGTACGCCTACACGGCCTACCGTGCGATGGTGTACGAGACGCCCGGCTTCGAACGCTATTTCTGGGAATCCACGGTGATCTCCGAGATCGCTGCACTGAATATCGGCAGCCGGCCGTCGTCGCGCAAGCCATCGACGGCAATCGAGGATCTGCGGGCGATACCCTGGGTATTCTCCTGGTCGCAATGCCGCCTGATGCTGCCGGGTTGGTTCGGTTTCGGCAGCGCCATCCGGCACTGGCGGGACGAGCACGGTGAGGTCGGGGTGAACCTGCTCCGCGAGATGAATCAGGAATGGGGATACTTCCGCACGCTGCTCTCGAACATCGACATGGTCCTGGGCAAGAGCGACATCGCCATAGCCGAGCACTATTCACTCTTGGTCAAGGACGAAAGCTTGCGTACGGCGATCTTCCCGCGCCTGAAGGAGGAATGGCAGCGCTCGGTGACCGGCCTCATGAGCATCACCGGGCAAGCCGAACTGCTGGACGGAAATCCGCTGCTGAAGCGTTCGATCCGCAACCGCTTTCCCTACATCGATCCGCTCAATTATCTCCAGGTCGAACTGTTACGCCGCCACCGGGCGGGCGAGACCGACGAACGGGTGCAGCGCGGCATCCATCTCACCATCAACGGCATCGCCGCAGGTTTGCGCAATAGCGGCTAGTGCCCGTAGTTGTCTGAAGGACAACCCAGGGCACTTGTGCCAGCGAAGCAGGTACTAGTGCCGTAGCGGTCAGTCGCGAGCATCTGTTCTCGGGATGTCCTGCTACTCAGCACTGGGGCGACGTCGACTTTGCTGATAGGCCTATTATTTTGGAATGATTATCTGCTAGCAATCAGTGTCATCATTTCAGGGTAATTGTAAATCGCACTTTGGGCTGGCTGTTGCAAAGCGGCAGCGACCATCGCTTGGGCAATCTCCGTCGTACGAATAGAACGAAACTTCGCCGGCGTCAGCGGCGAAAAAAACGGCAGAACAGCTGAGAGTAGCCATGGAGTATGCTGTGAGCCGATAATCATGGCAGGACGAAAGATGCTCACGACGGCTGGACCCTGACTCCTAACTGCCGCTTCAGCCTCACCTTTGACGCGAGAATAGCGCGCCATTCCCGGGGCGCCAGAACCAGTAGTTTTGGCATCAAGGTCGGCACCCATGGCCGACATAAAGGCCAGGTGGTGAACTTTTCCTGATGCCTTCAGGCCTCGGGCAAATGCCGCATTGAGATCGACATCGACGGCACGGTGTCCTTCTAAAGAAAGTTTAGCAGTGCCCGCCCCCACACCCAAGACACTGAACCCAAGCACTTCACCAGCAAGCTCGCGCAGTGCGTCGACAACAGCTTGACTAAGTTTGTTTGGCTCCATATCTAGCACTATTCGCTCTTCCACCTGCGCGCCCAATGGCAAATTGAGTGGCCGGCGAGTCATGACAAGAATCCGGCTGAAACCGCCACAGCGCATTACTTCGGCGAGGAGGGCCTGTCCAACTGAGCCCGATGCCCCCAAAATAATTGCGGTTCTACTAGCCATATATTCTCCCATCGAAAGTTGCCGCCCCCGCCAGCTTGAACCATCGTTGCGTGTGCCGCTAACGAGGACGTTGCTTACGGTCAGGCCAAGTCTTCATCCGGCGATCGGCAGGCCAATCCCTCGGCGGCAAGTCCGTTCACCGCGCGCAGAAAATAAGCTGGTTCGCCCATCCCGTTTCCACCGGGGACATCTGCGGCAGTTCAGTCCGCTAATAGTGCAGAGACCGCGGCGGGAAAGTCATCGACGATGATTGCCGGCTTGACTTGGGGGTGCAGTTCGTCAGTCGCTTGAAACTTTCCGGTGCGTACCAGAATGCCGGCAATGCCGGCCGACTGGGCACCACCGATATCGTCGGTCAGATCATCGCCGATCAATACTGCCTGGCCGGGGGCGACGCCAAGCGTGTCCAACGCCCCGTGAAAAAAATGTGCCGCCGGCTTGCCGACCAGTTCCGCCCGCCTTCCGCTGCTGAACTCGAGCCCGGCGATGAACCCGCCCAGGTCCAGACTTAGGCCATCCTTTTGCATGAAATAGCGGTTACGGGCCATGGCAATGAAGGGTAAGCCGCGCATCAGCAGCCGAAACACGCTGTTTAGCGCCTGGTAAGTGAAGTGGCGACCGGCATCGCCGATGACTACGGCGTCTGGATCCGTGTGACTGCGGCCGATCTCCCCCAGGATGTCGGGATGGACGAGATAGTGTGGATGCAGCTTGCGCTGTTCCACAAAATTGCGTGTGGCAAGCACCGCCGTCTGTATTTCCTCGGCCTCGACGGCAAAACCCATTCGGCTCAGCTTGGCAACGATACGCTGGCGCGGACTCCGCGTGGTATTGGTCAAGAAGCGGATCGCCATACCACTGGCGCGCAAGGCGATGAGCGCATCGACTGCGCCTGGAACCGGGCGGTCGTCGTTGTAAAGCACTCCGGCCAGATCGATCAGGATGGCTTCTGCAGCGGACGGTATGATCATGAACTTCTCAGCTTAGTCCATGCGCGAGTAGCATGAACTTTTGATTCCGATTCGGGTCAGGTGGTTCCTTGATATAGACCATCGACAGTCCGTACTTGAAATCGGTCAGCGTCAGCAACAATTCGCAGCAGCCAACTCGGCCATAGCGAAATTTCAATCTGCACTACGATCAACTTTGGTAAATGTCAGTTGCCCCTACTGTGCCGCCGCTCAGACATGAGCCTTCGACAGTGCTCACGGGGTAACCGGGTCGAAGAGATCGCTGGGAACGAATCCGTTATATTGAGTCATTACGGCAACTTGCCTTGGGCAAGCAAAGTGGCGCTTTGCCATTTACACCGTTCGACAATAGGTGCGATACTTTAAACTTCGAGAATAATCGGGCAATCGTCTTTAGTCACGCTGTTGAATAACCATGCGAGGATTCCTTGACGACAAATCGCCCTGCTCCTAACCCTACTGCCAACCGCATTTGCCTAAGGTGCGCCAGATGCGATTGCCTCTCGACAAGCTGGTGGTGGACGCCTAATTGCCGTTCGTAGTCAGGACATTGCTATGAACAAGATCGCCTGCTTTATGTGGAGCAGGGTCAGTCCTCGCGGGGGGGCCGTGTCCGAGGTCGTACAGTCCCAGGGTTCCAACTCGTTGGTCACAGTCGGGGCTGTGGTAGCTAGGTCCTCCTGTGGTTACCTCCTGAAACCGCTGTCTCTGCTACTTGCCGGAATGGGGCTGGCTCATGCGGCACCAGTGACACCCCCCGCACCGAATCAGTTGCCCACCGGCGGCAAGATCGCCGCCGGTGTGGCGAGCATTGGCCAATCTTTCTCTCAGTCCGGCGCGACCATGAACATCAGCCAGGGCAGCCAGCGCGCCACGATCGACTGGCAGAGCTTCAACCTCGGCAGCCAGGCGCAGGTCAATTTCCTCCAGCCCTCGAGCAGCAGCGCCACCCTGAACCGCGTGCTGGACAGCAACCCCAGCCAGATCTTCGGCCACATCAACGCGCCCGGGCAGGTCTTCCTGGTCAATCCCAACGGCATCTACTTCGCAGCGGGCGCGAGCGTCGACGTCGGCGGTCTCGTGGCCACCACGCACAGCATTGCCAACGACGACTTCATGGCCGGCAATCTGGTCTTCAACCGCAACGGCGCCACGGGCAGCATCATCAACGAAGGCGAGCTGAAAGCCGCCC
>CAILCO010000004.1 GCA_903832735.1 uncultured Sterolibacterium sp. | reverse complement strand
TTTTGCTGATGCCGAAACACGCGGCTTTCCATGAAACCTTCCTCCACCTTCGTCATCGCGAGGCCGAAGGCCGTGGCGATCCATGGTGGCAATACCCAAAAACTGGATCGCCGCGCTGCTGTCATTGCGAGGCCCTCAGGGGCCGCGGCAATCGCGATGACGGAGCTCCGTGTGCACTTTTGCTGATGCCGAAACACGTGGCTTTCCACGCAACCGCGGGGAACGTCCGACAGCCGCGAGCTGTCTGTACTTCGGGAGCAATGAATCTCTGCATCGTGCGAGCCAGCGACTTACAATGGCAGGTAATCGCTTTCCGCCTAAACCTTTGAGAATCGAAAGATGCAAGAACTCCGCTTCGATAACGCCTTCGTCACTCAACTGCCCGCCGACCCGGAGACCGGGCCACGCCTGCGTCAGGTGCATGGGGCGCTGTATTCGCGCGTCGATCCGACGCCGGTCGCAGCACCCCGGCTGCTGGCGCATGCGCACGAAGTCGCGTCCCTGCTCGGCATAGACGAGGCCGATGTCGCAACACCGGCGTTTGCCCAGGTATTCGGCGGCAATGCGCTGGCGGCGGGCATGCAGCCCTATGCCGCCAACTACGGCGGGCACCAGTTCGGTCAATGGGCCGGCCAGCTCGGCGACGGCCGGGCGATCTCGCTCGGCGAAACGATCAACGCCAAAGGCGAGCGCTGGGAACTGCAACTCAAGGGCGCGGGGCCGACGCCGTATTCGCGCAAGGCAGACGGCCGTGCGGTGCTGCGCTCGTCAATCCGCGAGTTTCTCTGCAGCGAGGCAATGCATCATCTCGGCGTGCCGACCACCCGCGCCTTGAGCCTGGTGGCCACAGGCGAAGCCGTCGTGCGCGACATGTTCTACGACGGCCATTCCAAGCCCGAGCCCGGCGCCATCGTCTGCCGCGTGGCGCCGTCGTTCATCCGCTTCGGCAGCTTCGAACTGCCGGCTTCGCGCGGTGACGTGGCACTGCTGAAGCAGCTGGTCGATTTCACCATCCGTCGCGATTTTCCCGAACTGCCAAGCGCTTCGAGCGACGACGAGCAACTGCGCGGCGAATGGTTCGGACAGGTCTGCGCGCGCACCGCGAGCATGGTGGCGCAGTGGATGCGGGTGGGTTTCGTGCACGGCGTGATGAATACCGACAATCTGTCCATCCTCGGCCTGACCATAGATTACGGGCCGTATGGCTGGGTAGAAGACTTCGACCTCGATTGGACGCCCAACACCACCGATGCGGCGGGACGCCGCTACCGCTTCGGCAATCAGGCCGCTGTCGCGTACTGGAACCTCACCCGCCTGGCCAATGCGCTGGTCCCGGCCTTCGCCTCGACGGAGCCGCTACAGGCGGGACTGCAGCGCTATGCCGATGCCTACGCCGCCGCCGAACGCGACAACATCGCGGCCAAGCTGGGCCTGGCGGAATGCCTGGAAGAAGATCTCGGCCGCATGGAGCAACTGCATGCCCTGCTCGCCTCAGCCGAGGTCGACATGACCCTGTTCTTCCGCGAGTTGAGCGATCTCGGCGCAGCCGACCTCGATCAGCCGACGCTGGCAAGCCTCAACTGCGCTTTCTACGACGAGGCCAAGCGGCGGCAGGCGGAGCCGGCGTTCATCGCCTGGCTCTCCGACTATGCCGCCCGCCTGCGCCGCGACCCGCTGACAGCCGGCGAGCGGCGAACGCGGATGCATGCCGCCAACCCGCGCTACGTTCTGCGCAACTACCTGGCGCAGCAGGCCATCGATCGCGCAGAACAGGGCGACGCAGCGGGCATCCACGAACTGCTCGAAGTGTTGCGCCGGCCTTACGACGATCAGCCCGGCTGCGAACGGTTCGCCCAGCGGCGACCGGACTGGGCGAAGGACCGGGCGGGCTGTTCGATGCTCTCCTGCAGTTCGTGAGCGGCTGCAGCAGATAGCCGGCCCTATTCGGCGCGCAGCGCCTCCACCGCATCCAGTCCCGCCGCGCGCCGCGCCGGCAGCACCCCGGCGACGAGGCCGATGCTGATCGCCACCGCCTCGGCCAGCAAGACGAAACTGAGCGGGGTATGCACCGGCAAGGCCGGCAGCAGGAGGTGGATCAGTTGCGCCAGGCCGATGCCCAGCACCAGGCCGAGCACGCCGCCGACGGCGGAAAGCGCCACCGCTTCGCCCAGGAAGAGGCCGAGTATGGTCCTGCGTCTGGCGCCCAGCGCCACCATCAGGCCGATTTCGCCGGTACGTTCGGCCACCGCGATGGTCATGATGGTGACGATGCCGACGCCGCCGACGGCGAGCGAGATGCCGCCCAGCGCGCCGACTGCCATGGTCAGGATATCGAGGATGTTGGACAGCGTGCGCAGCATGTCCTCCTGGGTCGTGATGGTGAAATCCTCGCGGCCGTGGCGCGCCTTGAGCGCCGTCCTGATCGTTTCGGCCAGCCGGGCCGGCGGCACCTCCTCGGCGTAGGTGACATGAATTTCCATCAGGCCGTCGCGGTTGTAGAGTTCCAGCGCTCGCGCCGCCGGGATGTAGGCGGTGTCGTCGAGGTCGATGCCGAGGACTTGTCCCTTGGTTTCCAACACGCCGATCACGCGGAACTGCATGCTGCCGATGCGCAGCCGCGCGCCCAGCGGATTGGCGGCGCCGTACAGCTCGTTCTTCAGCTTCGGGCCCAGGACGACGAAGGCGCGCGCCTTGTCGCTATCCTCGTCGGGCAGGAACTGGCCGCTGCCGACCTTGATGGAAAACACCTTGATCATCGCGGCATCGACGCCATAGACGGTGGTGCGGCGTAGCCGGCCGTTGCCGCCGACCTCGGAATTTCCCCAGACGACGGGACTCAGCGCGTCCACGCCGGGAAGATGGGCAAGCGCCCGGGCATCGTCCAGCGTCAGGGGCCGCACCGAAGTCGGGATGCCGGTCGGCGCCGGGCCTGCGGTCTTGACCTTGCCCGGCGCAATGGCGATGACATTGGTGCCGAACTGGGTGAATTCGGCCAGCACGAAACGGTGGATGCCTTCGCCTATGGAGGTCAGCAGGATCACCGCACTGATGCCCACGCTGATGCCCAGCAAGGTCAGGAAACTGCGCAGGCGTTGCGCGGTGATGGCGCGCAATGCGAGCAGGATGCCGTCAGCGAGTCTCATCGTTTCGCCAACGCCTGCACCGGATCGAGCAGCGCCGCCCGCCGCGCCGGCAGGACGCCGAACAGGATGCCGGCGGACAGCGCCGTGAACAATCCGGCTGCCACCGCCCAGTCGGGCGCGTAGGCGGGAAAGCTCGGGTAGAAATGGCGGATCGCGGCTGCGCCGGCCTGCCCGAGCAGAAAGCCGGCAAGCGCGCCGACCAGGGAGAGCATCGCCGCCTCGGCGAGGAAGGCCAGGCGGATGTCGCGGCCGGTGGCGCCCAAAGCCTTCAACAGGCCGATCTCGCCGGTGCGTTGAGCGACCGAGACGAGCATCACGTTCATCACCAGTATGCCGGCCACGGCCAGGCTGATCGCGGCGATGCCGGCGACACCCAGGGTCAGCGCGGAGAGCAGGCGGTCGAAGGTGGCGAGCACGGCATCCTGGGTGATCACCGTCACGTCCTCCTCACCCTCGTGGCGGATCTTGAGAATTTCCAGCGCCTGGGCCTTTGCCGCCGGAATCTCTTCGCGGTTCTTCGCCTCGACCATGATGCGGAACAGGGTGTTGCTGTTGAACATGGCCTGGGCCAGGGCCACCGGCACGAACACCAGTTCGTCGGTGTTCATGCCCAGCCCCTGGCCGCCACTGGCGAGCACGCCGACGATGCGCACGCGGCGGTCGCCGACCCGCACCAGGCGGCCGACGGCCGGCAGGGCGCCGAACATTTCCTCGCGCACCTTGGCGCCGATCACCGCCACCGGCGCAGCCCGGCCCCAGTCCTCCTCGGGCAGAAAGCTGCCCTGGCTGATGTCGAGATGGCGCACCTCGACGTACTGGGAAGTCGTGCCGGCCACCATGACTTCGCGCAGCCGGCCGCCGACGCTGATCTCCGAGGTGCCGACGGCAATCGGCGAGACGCGGCGGATACTGCCGCCGCGCTGCAAGGCCAGGGCGTCGTTGATGGTCAGGTCGCGCGGCGTGCCGGTGATGGCATTGGCGGGATTGAAGCCGCCGGTTTGCGAGCGGCCGGGCAGGACGATCACCAGGTTGCTGCCGAGCGAGGAAAATTCGTTCATCACATAGCGCCGCGCGCCATCGCCCAGCGCCGTCAAGACCACCACAGCGGCCACGCCGATGGCCACGGACAGGATCAGCAGCGAAGTGCGCAAGGGTTTGCCGGTGGCGGCATGGCTGGCGAAGCGCAGCAGGTCCGGAGCGCGCATCTTGCTTACTCGGGGTTTACTCGTGTGCTGGCGCTATCGTGGCGCAACTGCCCATCTTCCATCAGCAGTTGGCGTTTCGCCCGGCTGCCTATGCCCGGATCGTGGGTGACGACGATCAGCGTCACGCCGCGGCTGTTCAAGCCTTCGAGCAGATGCACCACCTCGTCGCCGGTGGCGCGGTCGAGATTGCCGGTGGGTTCGTCGGCGAGGATCATCGCCGGCTCCATGATCGTGGCGCGGGCGATGGCGACGCGCTGGCGCTGGCCGCCGGAGAGTTCTTCGGGGCGATGTCCGGCTCTATCCTCCAGGCCGTAATCCTTGAGCGCCCGAGCTACCCGGACCTCGCGCTCCTTCGGGCTGACGCCGGCGAGCATCATCGGCAGGGCGATATTATCGAAGGCGGTCAGGCGCGGCACCAGATGGAAACTCTGAAAGACGAAGCCGATGCGCCGACTGCGCACCAGCGCCTGTTCCTCTGGCGAGAGGGCGCTGACGTCGCGGCCTTCGAGGAAGTAGCGACCGGCATCGGGCCGATCGAGCAAACCGAGGAGATTCAACAGCGTCGACTTGCCCGAGCCGGACGGCCCCATCACCGCGACATATTCCCCGGCCGCGATGGTCAGGTTCAGCGCCGAGAGGGCATGCACCTCGCTGTCGCCCAAATGGAAAACCCGCTCTATGCCCGAGAGCCGGATCTGCGCTTCGCTCATCACTTCAACGCCGTGGCCGGATCCGCCACGACGGCGGCGCCGATCTTTACCCCTTCGCGCTCCAGCGAGGTGACGACGCGATCTCCCGGGACCAGGCCTTCCACCACCTCGGTGTATTCCCAGTTCGACAGACCCGTCTTGATCTTGCGCTCGACCAGGCGACTGTCGGCGTCGGGCAACAGCACCCGACCGCCTTCGCGCAGTGCCGAGGTGGGTACGCGCACGACCTTGTCGCGCACGGCGAGGATCACCTCGACGTCGGCGCTGTAGCCGACCAGGAGTCGGCCCGCGGCCTCCGGATGATCGAACTCGGCCTCGACATCGACGGTGCGCGACTGCTTCTCGACCGCCGAGACATAGGGCGCAACGCGCTTGATGCGCCCGGGGAAAGACTGCTTCGGCAAGGCATCGAGGCTGATCCTTACGAGCTGACCGGCGCTGATTTTCGGCGCATCGACCTCGTCCATCGGCGCCTTGACATAGAGACAGGATTCATCGATCAGATCGATCGCCGGCGGCATGGCAATACCCGGCGGCGACGGCGTCGAATACTCGCCGACCTCGCCGACGATCTTCGCCACCGTGCCGGCGAAGGGCGCATAGAGCACCGTGCGTCCCTGCTCGACACGAGTCGCCTTGACGCGCATCTGGCTCTGCACGACGTCGGCCTTGACCGCATCGCAGGCGGCGTGCCGGGCCTCGGCATCGGCGCGCGCCGACTCCTCCTTGGCGATCGAGACGAAGCCGCGGCCGCGCAATTCGCTCTGGCGGCGGGCTTCGCTCTCGGCATTGGCGGCCAGCGTACAGATTTCCGCGACATGTTTCCTGGCGGAGTCCACCTGAGACTCGGCCAGGGATGTTTGCGCCTGCTGGTCGTCGTTCCACAACTTGATCAGGAGTTGGCCCTTCTTCACATGATCGCCCTCCTTCACTGCCAGCACCTCGATGCGCCCGCCCAGGGTGGTCGCAAGCCGGGTGCGCAGGCAGGCCTCGACCGTGCCGGCGCGGGTGTTGGCGATGGTCGATTCGACGCGACCCAGATCGACCTCCTTGAGCACCACGGCTATCGGCTTGGGGCGACCGAACCACCAGACGGCGGCAACGATCAAGAGGACAACGGCGAGGGCCAAGCCCAGGCGGCGAATGAGGGGGGAAGGCGTTTGGCGGGTCATGGCGAATTACAATACGTTATTTACGGAAAGCGCGCTATGGTCACGATCTACGGCATCAAGAATTGCTCGACGATGAAGAAGGCCTTTGCCTGGTGCGAGGAACATGGCGTCGCTTATGGTTTCCACGACTACAAGAAACAGGGCGTGCCCCGCGAGCGTCTGCTGCCATGGTGCCGGCAGCTGGGCTGGCAAACTCTGGTCAATACCCGCGGCACCACCTGGCGCAAACTGACGGCCGCGCAGCAGGCGATCTCGACAGAGGCGCAAGCGCTCGCGCTGATGGAAGAATTCCCCAGCCTGATCAAGCGCCCCGTGGTCGAAGCGAGTACTGCGAGCGGTACGCGGCTGCTGGTCGGCTTCGATCCGCTGCAGTTCGCTGAGCTCATCGAGGCGACCGGACCATGAGCGATCAGGTGGTCCGCTTCCTGTTCGAGGATCTCGATATCCGCGGCGTACTGGTGCGCCTCTCCGGCGCCTGGAAGGCCATGCAGCACGGGCGCAATTACGCGCCGCCGGTCGCGGCGCTGCTCGGCGAGATGGCCGCGGTGACGGCCTTGGTCGGCAGCAATCTGAAGACGCCGGGCCGCATCAGTTTTCAGCTTCAGGGCGGAGCGGCGGTGTCGCTGCTGGTGGTCGACTGCGACGAACAATTGCAGTTGCGCGGCATGGCCAGGTGCCCGACAGAATTGCCGCCAGGTCCTGCAGCGCTGCCCGAGCTGCTCGGCGAGGGGCGCCTGCAGTTCAGCCTGCAGGGCGCGCAGGCGGCCCTGCCCTATCTCTCCACCGTTCCGCTCGAAGGCGAAACGATAGCGGAGATTTTCGAAAATTATCTCGTTCGCTCGGAACAACAACCGGCGCGGCTCTGGCTCTCGGCCGACGGCAGCCAGGCGTCGGGCCTGTTCCTGCAGGCCTTGCCGGGCGCTGGCAGGCGTGACGCCGACGGCTGGAACCGCGTCCAGTTGCTCGCCGCTACGCTGCGTCCGGAAGAACTCCTGCTGCCGGCGGAAATCCTGCTGGCGCGGCTGTTTCCCGAAGAGACAATGCGCATCTTCGCAGCGAGGACGGCGAGCTACCATTGCCCGCGCGACGAGGACAAGGTGCGCAGCATGCTCTTCTCGCTCGGCCGCGAGGAAGTCGAGAGCATCATCCATGAGCAGGGCGAAATAGTCATCAAGGACGACATCTGCAACCACGAGTACCGCTTCGGCGCGGGCATCATAGCCGAACTGTTTCCTTCCGCCGGAAAAACCCTGCACTGAAGGATAGGCAGACCCGGGCTGGATTGAAAAAATCGTAGGTCGGCCTGACGGCCGACCTACCGACCTACCACTAATCCGCTTTCGTCTCGCCCTCCCCAGCGCCGCCGGCGAGCTGCTCGTAATGACTGTAGCGCGCGTCCACCTGTTTCTGGATCTCGGCTAGTTTGGCCGCCGCGCCCTCACCCTTCAACAGGGTGCGGAAGCGGCTCTCGGTCTGGGCAAACTCGCTGAAGGCGATCGACGGACGCTTCGAGTCCATCTGCATCGGGTTCTTGCCTTGCAGGGCGAGACGCGGGTCATAGCGGAACAGCGGCCAGTGACCGGCGGCAACCGCCAACTGCTGCTGGGAAAGGTTGCTGGAAAGATCGAAGCCTTGCTCGCGGCAGGGACTGTAGGCAATGATCAGGGACGGGCCGTCGTAGGCCTCGGCCTCCATGAACACCTTCAGGGTATGCACATCCTTGGCGCCGCTGGCGACACGCGCGACATAGACGTTGCGGTAGGTCATGGCGATCTGGGCCAGGTCCTTCTTGCCGGTGGTCTTGCCGTTAGCGGCGAACTTGGCTACCGCGCCGAACGGCGTAGACTTCGACGCCTGACCGCCGGTATTGGAATAGACCTCGGTGTCGAGCACCAGGATGTTGACGTTGCGCCCCGAGGCGATGACATGGTCCAGCCCGGAGAAGCCGATATCGTAAGCCCAGCCGTCGCCGCCGATGATCCATACGCTCTTCTTGACCAGCGCTTCGGCGACGCTCAGAAGTTCGCGCGACTCGGCCGTATCGACATTCGCCAGTGCCGCCCGCAGCGCTTCGACGCGCTCCCGCTGTTGATAGATGCCGGACTCCTTGGATTGATCGGCCGTGAGTATCGCCTCGGACAAGGCCGGGTCTATCTTGTTCGCAAGGCGGAGCACCAGTTCGCGCGCATATTCGTTCTGCTTGTCGATGGTGACGCGGAAACCCAGCCCGAACTCGGCGTTGTCCTCGAACAGCGAGTTGGCCCAGGCCGGTCCACGACCCTCGGCATTGCTGGCCCAAGGTGTGGTCGGCAGATTGCCGCCGAAGATGGAGGTGCAGCCGGTGGCATTGGCCACCACCATGCGGTCGCCGAAGAGTTGCGTCGCCAGTTTGATGTAGGGGGTTTCGCCGCAGCCGACGCAGGCGCCGGAAAACTCGAACAGCGGCTGGGTCAGCATGGCGCCCTTCATGGTGTTCATCTTGATCTTGTCGCGCGAGTACTCGGGCAGCCTGAGGAAGAAGTCCCAGTTGTCCTTCTCCTGCTCCTTGAGCGGCGGCTGGGGCGACATCATCAGCGCCTTCCGGGTCGGGTCCTGCTTGTCCTCGGCCGGACAGATCTCGACGCAGAGATTGCAGCCGGTGCAATCCTCGGGCGCGACCTGATAGGAGATATGCAGGCCCGGTTCGAACTCGCGGCCCTTGACCGGGACATGCTTGAAGGTCGGCGGCGCGGAAGCGGTCAGGGCCGGATCGAAGACCTTGGAGCGGATCGCCGCATGCGGACAGACGAACGGGCACTTGCCGCAGTGGATGCACAGTTCCGCGTCCCAAACCGGGATTTCCTGCGCCAGGTTGCGCTTCTCGAAGCGGGTGGTGCCGGAGGGGAAAGTGCCGTCCGCCGGGAAGAAGGAAACCGGAATCTGGTCGCCGCGACCGGCGATGATCTCGCCCGTGACCTGGCAGACGAAGGCCGGCGCGTCGCCGGCAACCGGCGGCAATTTTTCGAAGGTGCTGGAAGTGAACGCCGGAACTTTCACCTGGTGCAGATTGGCCACGGCCTCGTCGATGGCCAGGTAGTTTTTCTCGACGACTTCCTTGCCCGACTTGCTGTAGGTCTTGAGCGCCGCGCTCTTGATCGCGGTGATGGCATCTTCGCGCGGAATCACATTGGAGATGGCGAAGAAGCAGGTCTGCATGATGGTGTTGATGCGGTTGCCCATGCCGGTCTTCTTGGCCACGGCATCGGCATCGATGGTGTAGAAACGCAGATTCTTGTCGATGACCTGCTGCTGCATCCGACGCGGCAGCGTGTCCCAGACCTTGTCTGGCGAAGCGTTGGAGTTGAGCAGGAACACCGCGCCATCGGCGGCGGCATCGAGAATGTCGTAGCGCTCCAGGAACACCGGCAGATGGCAGGCGACGAAGTTGGCCTGGTTGTTGCCGATCAGGTAGGAGGAGAGGATCGGCCGGGGGCCGAAGCGCAAGTGGGAAATGGTCGTGGAGCCGGACTTCTTCGAGTCATAGACGAAGTAGCCCTGGCAGAACTGTTCGGTCTCCTCGCCGATGATCTTGATCGAGTTCTTGTTGGCCGATACCGTGCCGTCGGAACCCAGGCCGTAGAACATCGCGCGGACCACGCCCTCGCCCGCGTCGACGCTGAAGTTCTCGTCCCACTCCAGGCTGGAATGGGAAAGATCGTCGTTGATGCCGATGGTGAAACTGTTCTTGGGTTGCGGCTTGGCCAGTTCGTCGAACACCGCCTTGATCATGCCCGGCGTGAACTCCTTGGAGGACAGGCCGTAGCGGCCGCCGACGACGCGCGGCACCGTCGCGAAACGCATCGCGCCGCCGACGAAGCTCTCCGCCACGGCGGTCACCACGTCCTTGTAGAGCGGCTCGCCGCCGGCGCCCGGCTCCTTGTTGCGATCGAGCACGGCGATTTTCTTCACCGTCGCTGGCAGCGCCGCGAGGAGGGCCTCGGGCACGAACGGCCGGAACAGGCGCACCTTGAGCAGGCCGAGTTTCTCGCCGCGCGCATTGAGGTGCTCGACCACCTCTTCCGTGGCGGTGGCGCCCGAACCCATGATCACGATCACCCGCTCGGCATCGGCTGCGCCGAAGTATTCGTAGAGCTTGTAGGCGCGGCCGGTGAGACCCGCGAACTTGTCCATCTGCGCCTGGATAATACCCGGCATCGCTTCGTAATAAGGCGTGATGGCCTCGCGCATCTGGAAGAAGACATCCGGATTCTGCGAGGTCCCGCGCACCACCGGGCTCTCCGGCGACAAGGCGCGGGCGCGATGCGCCTGGACCAGTTCGTCGGAAATCATCTCGCGCACCGTGTCGTGTCCGATCTGCGCAATCTTGCCCACTTCATGGGACGTGCGGAAGCCGTCGAAGAAATGCATCACCGGCAGCCGGCCTTCGAGCGTCGCGGCCTGGGCGATCAGGGCAAAGTCGTGGGCTTCCTGAACCGAGTTGGAACAAAGCATGACCCAGCCGGTGGCGCGCGCCGCCATCACGTCGGAGTGGTCGCCGAAAATCGACAGCGCATGAGTGGCCAGCGTACGCGCCGCAACGTGAAAAACCGTAGGCGTCAATTCGCCGGCGATCTTGTACATGTTGGGGATCATCAGGAGCAAGCCCTGGGACGAGGTGAACGTGGTCGCCATCGCGCCGGTCTGCAGCGCGCCATGGATGGCCCCCGCGGCGCCGCCTTCATGCTGCATCTCGATCACGGCGGGAATGCTGCCCCAGAGATTCTTGGTGCCCAGGGCCGACCACTGGTCGGCAAACTCGCCCATCGGCGACGAAGGCGTGATCGGGTAGATCGCGATCACGTCGCTGGTCAGGTGCGCGATATAGGCCGCGGCCTCGTTGGCATCCAGGGTGACCATTTCCGGCCGGTGTTGATGGGACGCGGTCTTCTTCGCCTGGCCTGCATCCTTGATAGTTTCGACATTCAGCATTACCCAACCCCTTGTGTTCGCGCGCTCCATGGAACAGCGCTCAAAAAAACCCGGGTCAAACCCGAGTCAAACAGACGCCCGGCACCAGGCCGTTCTCGCCATGCCGATACTGCCTGTTTTCAGGAGAATCCCTGTGACTTAGATCAAAAGGATCAAACTCGCACCGGCGAAAAGAATCAGGGCTTGACAAATTTCAGGACAAACTCGTCCTTTGGCTGCACCGGATCGGGGGTGTTCTTGTCGCGGGGGTCCAGGGGATTGCCGAGGAAATCCCCGCGCTGGGCCAATTTGAAGCCGGCGGATTCCACTTCCCGGCGCAGGAAGGCCTCTTCGATACGATGCAGCGTGCCCGACTCCGAGATTTCCGTACCCGCGCGGCCGGCGTGATCGGCAATCACATAGAATCCTCCCGGCTTCAGCGCGGCGAAGACGGCCTTGTTCATTTGGCCGCGATCGACCTTCATCTGCCCCAGATCGTGATAGCTGAACATGATCGTCACGAGATCCAACCCGCCGTTGGCGACCTCCGGAGGAACCGGGTCTTCAAATTTCCGGATGACCGGCACGACGTTGGCGACCAGCGGATTCTTCGCCCGATCGACCAGGGTCTGCGCCGAACTCGGCCGCGGGGCGGCGCCCGGAGCACGCGGGGCATTTTGCCCGAACACTCGCCCCGTGGGGCCAAACGCGCGGGCCAGCAGTTCGCTGGTGTAGCCCCCGGCCGCGCCAAGATCCAGGGCCACCATGCCGGGCCAGACACCGATGAAGGCGAGCATTTCCGCCGGCTTGCGGCGGAGGTCATTGTGCCGGTCGGCGGCGCTGCGGTCCGGATTGGCGACGATTGCGGCAATGGCCTCCTTGCTCAGAGCGGCCGGGTCCGCTTTCTGCGCGCCCAGGTTCGCGCAGGCGCAAAGCGCACCGACCAGGGACAGCAGCAGCGCATTGGCGAATTTCATTTGATATTTGGCTGGGCAGGTCTTCATGGTGCTAGTTTCTCCATGGTTGCGGCCAGCAAGTGTAGCGCATCGCCATCCTGCCATGACCGCGCCGGTCTCCGAAATCAGGCCGCGCGTTGCGGATTTCCGGAACAGGCTTGACATCGCTCCAGGGCGAGTGCAATGTTCCGTCGCGTCCCGGCAATAACAGCAAAACAGACCGCGGACCAGATCGCTTCAGCATCCTAACCGAGGAGGAACAGCCATGAGAAAGCTTGTTTGCAAATTGGGCACGGGTATCGGGTTCACGCTGCTTTCCAGCGCGGCGCTGGCTGCCCAGGAAGATGCGCTGGATACCATCTGGCGAATGGGGGTTTATGTCTTCCTGCTGTTCGTGGTGGCGGTCGTCGTCGGCGTGTACTTCATGCGCTCACGAGACAAGCGCAGGGCTCCGCTGGACAGGATCTTCGAGGATCGCAGGGCGATACAGATACACTCCGTCGGACCGGATACGTCGGTGATCGAATGCGTGCGGACGATGGCAGGAAAGAAGATCGGCGCCCTGATCATCCTCGAGGGCGGCAAGCTGGTCGGCATCTTCACGGAACGGGATGCGCTGAACAAGGTGCTGGCCGCCGGCCTGGATCCCGTCACGACGAAGATCTCCGCGGTGATGACCCGGGACCCCTACTGCGTCCCGCCGACGACGACCATCGGCGAAGCGATGGAGGTGGTCACCCAGAAGCGCTTCCGGCATCTGCCGGTCGTGGAAGACGGCAAGGTGATTGCCGTCATCTCGAGCGGCGACCTGACCCACTGGCTGGTCAAGGACCAGATGGTGGGCGACGTCCAGGAACTCGTGGAACTCGCCGCAAGATCCTAGAGACGGCTATCCCCCCGCCCCCTTTACAAGAAAGGGGGTGACTGAGGTTCGTCCCTCCGGGACTCCTTGTACTACGCTACGCCTCGCTTGGGGCGGCCCGGCACTCGGCGTGATCAGGGGCGCGCGAGCTTAGCGCCGGGCCAGGTGTCGGGATGGCTGCGGGCATACTGCGGCGGATATTCCAGTTTGACGCCGAGCCGTTCGGCGGCATGCCAGACCCAGCGCGGGTCGTCGAGAAAGCCGCGCGCCAGCGCCACCATGTCGGCCTGGCCGGAACTGATGATGGCTTCGGCCTGGTGGGGATCGGCGATCATGCCCGCGGCGCGCGTGGCAATGCCGCTGCCCTGCTTTATCTGTGTCGCAAACGCCACCTGGTAGCCCGGGCCGACGACCATCTTCGCTCCGGGTGCCAGCCCGCCGCTGGAAACGCAAACGTAGTCGTAGCCGATGAACTCGAGCGCCCTGGCCATCGCCAAGGCCTCCTCGGCTCCCGCGCCGCCCTCCAGCCAGTCGCTGGCCGTGATCCGCGCGCCCAGACACTTGTCCCGGGGCAGCACCTCGCGCAAGGCCCGAGCCACTTCCAGCGGAAAGCGCAGCCGATTCTCCAGCGAGCCGCCGTAGTCATCCTTGCGCCGATTGCTCAGCGGCGAGAGAAACTGATGCATCAGGTAGCCGTGCGCGGCGTGCAGTTCGATCGCATCGAGACCCAGACGCAGCGCACGTTGCGCCGAAGCCGCGAAGGCATCGACCAAGCGCCGCATCTCCGCCACGCTCAACTCCTGCGGCGTGTGCCAGTCCTCGCCGAAGGGAATGGCCGAAGGCGCCTGCGTCACCCAGGGCGATTCCGCGGCTGCTAGCGCCCGGCCACCGACCCAGGGCGCCTGCGTCGAAGCCTTGCGGCCGGCATGGGCGAGCTGAATGCCGATCGGCATCCGGGAGACACGGCGGCAGGCCGCGAGCACCTTGGCCAGCGCCGCCTCGTTGTCGTCGTTGTAGAGTCCGACGCAGCCATGAGTAATGCGCCCTTCGCGCGTCACCCCGGTGGCCTCGATGACCAGCAACCCGGCACCCGAGAGCGCGAGATTGGGCAGATGCATGGCGTGCCAGTCGCTCATGCAACCATCGTTGGCCGAGTACTGGCACATCGGCGCAACCGCGATGCGATTGGGCAAGGTGACGCCGCCGAGCTGGATCGGGCTAAACAATTTGCTGGTCATGAACATCCTTGAAAGCAAGTTGGAATTGGCGCCGGGATGCGAATCCTCGATAGCAGCAATCGACTGGATCCCGCCTCGGGGCAGGCAAGCTGACAGGCACTGTACCGCCTTTCTGCCTAAGCCGCCTGTGCCTTATACAAGGACAACGGCCTGTTACGTTCCGAAAATGTGAGACGATACTGTAGCGAAATTTCCGTGCATTCCAGGAATCCAATATTATCTGCCGCCGTGGCCCCGAGAGGGGTCCGATCTTGATCGGCGCCGGATTCCGTAACCGGCGGACCCATTAACCAACGAAGGCAACGAAGGATTTGGCCATGCAAGCGGAAATAATTTATGTCGGCGACCCGATGTGCTCATGGTGTTATGGCTTTTCTCCGGTCATCCAGGCGATCTATCAGAAGCACGGGAAGAGCGTCAAGATGAGCCTGAAGATGGGCGGCCTGCATCCGGGCAATGACTATATCGTCACGGCAGAGTACCGGCGTTTCCTGCTCGGCCACTGGAGCGAGATCGCCGAGCGGACGGGACAGGGCTTTTCCTTCGGCATCCTCGACAAGCTGGGCTGGATCTACGACACCGAGAAAGCCTGCCGTGCGGCAGTCGTGGTGCGGCGGCTGCAGCCGGGCAGCGAATACCCCTATTTCGCAGCGATCCAGGAAGGTTTCTACGCATTTAACCGGGATCCTCACGATCCGGACACCTTTAGCCGGGTCGCTGAAGAATTCGGTATCGCCCGCGAGGCCTTTCTCGCCGCCTACTTTGACGATGCCGTCAAGGCGGAAACGGCGGCGGATTTCGACTGGGCCCGAGCACATGGCGTCAGCGGCTTTCCCACGGTACTCGTGCGCGATCGGCGCGGCATGGCGGTGCTGACGCATGGCTATCAACCGCTTGCGGCGCTCGAGCAACCGCTGATGGGGTGGCTCGAGACCAGCATCGCCTGATCCGTGACCGACGTGAATGCCAGTTTCCCGATTCGCTATATCGATCCTGTGTACCGTCCGCCCAGCGAGGCGGAATCACTGATACTTCCCGTGACCGATGGCTGCTCATGGAACAAGTGCAGCTTCTGCGAGATGTACAAGGCGCCGCAGAAAAAATTCCGCGCCCGCGATGAAGCGGAAACGATGGCAACGCTTCGCCGTTGCGGCGAGCGCTTCGGCAGCGGCATCCGCCGGGTGTTTCTCGCCGACGGCGATGCGTTGGTCCTGCCGACGCGGCGTCTGCTCGGGATACTCGGCGCCATCCGCGAACACTTGCCTGCGGTGCACCGTGTCTCCAGCTACTGCCTGCCGCGCAACCTGCGCAGGAAGTCCGTCTCCGAACTCAAGGAACTGGCCGATGCCGGCCTGACCATGGCCTACGTCGGCGCGGAGTCGGGCGATGATGAGGTATTGAACAGGGTGCAAAAAGGCGAGACATACGCCAGCAGTTGCGCCGCCCTCGACAAGTTGCAGCAAGCGGGTATCAAGCGTTCGGTGATGATCCTGAACGGCCTGGGCGGCAGGACACTGTCGCAACGGCATGCGGAAAATTCGGCGCGCCTGGTCAACGCCACGCAGCCGGAATATCTGTCGACGCTGGTGCTCAATTTCCCGCTGGGAGAACAACGCTTTCGCGGCCAGTTCCCTGATTGGCAGCCTTGCAGCCAGATCGAGCTGTTTATCGAAATGGAAATGTTCATCTCGGCACTGACGCTTAGTCGCACGGTGTTCCGCAGCGATCACGCCTCCAATCGCCTGGTGCTGAAAGGCACCCTGGGTGCGGAGAAACCGCGCCTGCAGAGCGAGATCCGGGCGGCCATTGCGGCGCCGGAAGCGGCCCGGCTGCGTCCGCTGCGGACGATGTCGCCGCAAGGACTATAGACGCATACGGAATCTTGAAAAAGAAACCCAAGAATTTGCCGATCTGTCCATGCGGCAGCGACGTTCCCTACGGCGAATGCTGCGGGCGCCTCCTGGACGGGGCAGTCATGGCGGACTCGGCGGTCACGCTGATGCGCTCGCGCTACGCGGCCTATGCCTTGGGGCGCGAGGCTTATCTGCTGAGCACCTGGCATCCTGCCACGCGGCCGGCTGCGCTGAATCTCGACCAGGACAGCAAGTGGCTAGGATTGCAGGTACTCCGGCACGAACAGCAAAGCGAGGACCAAGCGATCGTCGAATTCGTCGCCCGTTACAAAGTCAATGGGCGCGCATGGCGTCTGCAAGAAACTAGCCGATTTGTCCGTGAGAACGGCCACTGGTTCTATCTGCAAGGTGACGCTTCATGAATCGCTTCTGGCCCTGATCGAGTGGTCGGCAGCAAGCAACGCTTTTGAACTTTCCATCAATACCACTGTCGACTTGGCAAGTGAGTTTCAGATCTCCTCAGTCCAGGATCAGCAGCAATATATTTGCAGCTTATTTGCAGGTGCGCCGTCCCCTGGTGCCGGTGATGTAATGGCTTGCCGCACTGACCTTCAGGGGTAAGATAAATACGCAGCATTCTATTTTGAGGTGGTGCTATGACATGGAAAACACTGCAGGCGAAAGTACAGGAATTGGGTTTCGACTTGGCGTTTCATAGCCGGCGCAATGATGCGGGTGGCTACATTCCAGATCTCTCGCCACCTAACGGAGTAGGTTGGGTGTATGTCGGTAATTTCGATAATATTGCCGGCCTATGGATCAAGCCGCTTAGCGAGAGTTCGCGCAAACTGAGCAGCAGCATGGTGAGAACTATTATTGCCGAACTGGATCCGTTTATTGGAACAGTCGGAGATTACAACGCTGATCTCTCGGTAACTGGCGATATCATAGTCAACGCTAGCGGGCGCAGACGCCTGCCGGCTCTGGGACGCAGAAGCTTCCCGAACTTCGAGCGCAGGGGTGCGCCAAGAATCGATCGTCCGGATCAGACTGCTTCGCTGTAAGCGCAGGTCTCCTGTCACCGACCTCGCTTGCCTAGGATGCCAGGCATGCGTTCCGTGGCTGTTGCGCTCACATCGGCGCCAATCTATTCATGGCTGGCTTTAGACGGCGTTGCATGCCCCAGACCTGTCGGGATGGGAAACAGGAGGCGCCGCGATGGCTAAGTTCAAAGCAACCGTCAGTCACTCACACGCAGGCATTAAGCACAACACCAGTTCAAACAGGACCCACGAGCATTCCTCGCGCGGTCTTGACTGGTTTTGGCTGCTGCTGGCGCTCTTGGCTATTCTGGCGATTCTGATCGCGGAACGTTAGCGGCACCAACGACCACGCCACGCAACATCAGCATGCGGCCCGGCTTCTGGCCGCCGGCCCAATTTCAGGGCGCACATCGACGCCATTTTCAATCGGACCGCCCCGCTTAGCCGACCGTCAGGTTCACCTGCTGCAGGCTGCCGGCCGATCCATTTTCGGAAAGCGTGACGCTGCTCGCGACCACCGATCCGAGCGACTGATTGGAACTGTTCTTGATCTCGAAAGGCGTGGCGGTACTGGTCAGGGATATGGCGGCTATGCCCACCTGCGGCAGCGACGCCAGGGTGCCGCCGCCGCTTGTCGAGGGCGTCCACACCCGGAGTTGATTGAACACCGGATCGGCGGCATCGATCCAGCCGTTGCCGTTCTTGTCGTATCGCGCCAGGTCGGCGAAACCATTGCCGCTCTTCGTGCCGAACAATTCCGCACCGGAATCAATCTTGCCGTTGCCATTGGCATCGAGTGCCAGGAAGCCGCTACCGCTGCCGGGCAAGGCCACTTTGACGGTCTGGCCGTTGCCCTGGAGGTCGAAGCTGAAACTTTGATTCTGCAGTTGCGCGGCGGTGCCGCCGAAGTTGACCATCAACGGGTCTTTCTGCACGGCATCGCCCGCGCGCACGCTGGTGCTGCTCGATTCGCTATAGCTGCTGCTCATCGTCAGCCCCAGCTGGAATACGATGCTCCGGCCGTCGGCGGTCTGTACGCTGCCACTGGACTGAAAAGTGGTCTGCTCTGATTCCGTATGCACGCGCTGCCGGTTGTATTCGATGCCGGCACCCGTGGTTGGGGTGGTCATGGCAGGGGTAGCCGTGGCGGGGGCATTCGATGACGCACCGGCGGATTGCGCTGCGCTGTTGCCGGAATACAGTTGTATCCTGTGACCGGTCAGCATCTCTATGATCAGCTTCATTGCGCTGGTATGCGAATCACCAACAGCGCCGGCATCAACGGGCTGGGCTGCTGTCAGGCTGCCCGCGGGCGAAGCCGGGGTGCCGGTCGCCATACCCGCAGACGCACCGGCCAACAGTTCAGCCGACGAAGCTGCCAGGCCTGCCGCCGAAATCGAGATCGTCGTGCCTTGCTCCGTGGCGCTGACATTCGCCTTGCCCACCCAGGCCCGGAGGTTTTCCGATACCTGCGTGGAACTGCTGGCGCTGTGCTGGGAACTCTGGGTCAGCGTAGAACTGGTGATGATCATGGGCGGACTCCTGTAATACCCGTTTTAACGGCAGGGTCCGCAAAATCTTTAGCGAGAATCCGGTGATCTATCCGGAGCCGAGTTTCGCTTTCATCGCATCAGTATCTACTCGTTACTGAGCCGGAAATAAATATCCACTCAAAGATTGCTTGAGCTTCCCCGATGATCAGCCAGCATGCCACCTGCCAGCTTTTTCAGATCGCGTTCGATACAAAACCAAAATGCGCAGTCATTTAACAACAACGCTGTCAAGCAGCATGCCTTAGCGGCATATGGGTAAGTTTCAACAAGGACAGCACCGATTGATCTAGAGGATCATCGCTGTCGTCGTCGTTAAATCGAACGATACGCACGCCAACGGGCAAACCTGTCTTGCGTAACGAAATCTCCTTTAGCCATGGATTCTCGGGAGGGCTGAGGACGTCAATGAGCCTTACGCGGTTTTTCGGCATTCCTAACTCCTGCCAATTGTCAAAATGACGAAAGCCCCACTATTCAGATAGTGAGGCTTCCGGGTGACTGGAAAAGGGGGAACCAGTCACCAGGGGATCTTTCTCCTATCCTGCGATGTGGCGGCGAGAATCGGAGAGGAATTTCTCAATAAGCTTTCGGCACATAAGCCGATCTCGCCGATCTCACTTTCAAAGTCACGCCGATTCGATGGCGAAAGCTGCGGAAGAGTTCAACATCGTTTTGTAAGAGTTTGTTTCGTAGTAGTCAGGAGGTTCAAAGTCAGGATTATCTCGGCTTATCTCGGGTGATGCCTTCGTGCCAAAAGCGACAAGTCGCGAGTGCACTACCCGCGTCTGCCGGTGGCTCAAGCTCATGATGGGCATGACCGGCACGTCTATTACGAGGGCCATGGCGCTTGAGCGCTGCCTTGATGATTGCGCACCATAAGCGAGCTGGCCTCAATGGCTACGCTGAGGTATTGATATTAGTGCCGATGTGACCAGACGAAGCAGGACTATTCGCTGCCGACGCCGGTGTAACCACATTCAATGAAACCGTCTGGGTAGCCGGAGGATGCTTCTTTAACAACTGATCAACCAATGAATTCTGGTCTACTTTGGTCGCCGATGCCGGCGTCGAGGCCGTCTTTGATGACGCAGTTGCTGCCGCTGGTGCCACTGCGCCGGCCCCTAAACTACCAAGCCCTGCTCCTGCCATGATTTACTCCAGAAATTTGAGGGAACTCGCACTATGCGAGGAGAAGACATTATGTTCTGCAATAAGTTCAAGTACTGACACCGCGTAAATGCCAATGCAGCTCAGGACTCCCGATGCCGAAATGACTTCTCTTGCTTGGCTAGAGCAAGAATTGCGTCCGACGGGTGTATATTGAACCATGCGAGCCAACCACCACCATCACCGGTCTGACCTTGTCCGTATCGCCATCAGTGCCATGTCCGAGCGAGGGCTCCAGCCAGAGTTTTCCGTTGGCATTGAACAACAACTGGCTGCGATCACCGACGCCGGAAACGAAGCCGACCCAGCCATTCTCGATCTCACCGGACTGCTCTGGTGTTCCATCGACAACGATGACTCGCTCGACCTGGACCAACTCACCGTTTGCGAAATGCTCGACGCTGGCGCCGTCAAGATCTTGGTAGCCATCGCCGACGTGGACGCACTGGTCAAGAAGGGCAGTGCCATTGACGACCATGCACGGATCAACACGACTTCCGTCTACACCTCGGCGCGTATCTTCCCGATGCTGCCCGAGCGTCTATCCACTGACTTGACCTCGCTTAACGCCGGCCAGGACCGACTGGCGCTGGTGACCGAGATGGTTTTCAAGGCCGACGCCACGTTGTCGACCTCGACGGTTTACCGGGCCAAGGTGCGCAACAAGGCTAAGCTGGCCTATGACGCCGTCGCCGCCTGGATCGAAGGCGATGGGCAGTTACCGGCTGCAGCCGCAGCGATACCCGGCATGGACAGCCAACTGCGCACGCAGGACGCCGTGGCCCAGCAGTTGCGGGCGCGCCGACATGCCCAAGGCTCACTGGAACTTGAAACCTTCCAGCCCCGCGCCGTATTCGAGGGCGAGAAGGTGATCGACATCCGCCAGCAAGTGCAAAACCGCGCGCGGCAGCTGATCGAGGAGGTCATGATCGCCACCAACGGCTGTACCGCACGATTTTTGGCCTCTCGCCGCGGCGCCTCGTTGCGGCGTGTTGTTCGCTCGCCCGAGCGCTGGCTGCGCATCGCGGAACTGGCGAAGAACTACGGCGAAACCTTGCCCGACGAGCCCGATTCCAAAGCCCTGGAAGCCTTCCTGGCCAAACGCCACAAAGCCGATCCGCTGCGTTTTCCCGATTTGTCCTTGCTCATCGTCAAGCTCATGGGCCGGGGCGAGTATGTGGTGGAAAAATCAGGCAGCTCGCCAATCGGCCATTTTGGTCTGGCAGTGCGCGACTACACTCATTCCACCGCGCCCAACCGACGCTTTCCCGATCTGATCACATCGAGGCAGCTCAAGGCTGTATTGGCCGGCCAAGCGCCGCCATACTCCGACGCCGAGATGGAAGTTTTGGCCCTGCATTGCACTCGACAGGAGGACGCTGCTCAGAAAGTGGAGCGGCGGATGCGAAAATCCGAGGCGGCGCTGCTGCTCGAAACGCACATCGGCCAGCGCTTTGACGCCATCGTGACCGGCACCAACCCTGACGGCATCTGGGTCAGGGTCTTGTCCCCGCCTGCCGAGGGCAAGCTGGTGAATGGCCCAACCACGCTCAAGATCGGCGAAAGAGTCCGCGTCAAGCTTGTCGAAACAAACGTGGAACGTGGTTTCATTGACTTCGTGACGACCGACTGAGCCCAAGGGTAAGCTTCTCGCAAATGGCAATCAGTGCAACCGCTCCGACAAGTGCCATCAGGGCCGCTGCGTCTCGGCGTTGCTCAGATCAATGTTTCGGCTTGATATGTGAAATTTTTGTGCCTTCGATGCTCAGGCTTGCCATGAGTCCTTGCTGGTCAAAAATGAAGGCATAGGCGTCATCCTTCAATGTCGACGATGACAGATTCTTGGCAACGCCTTCATTCACCACGACCACGGTAGGTCCTACTCCGATTTCCCAGCCCTTGGTCTGATCAAGATACTTCACGGCTTTGTCGCTCATGAGGAACACGACATAGGCGTATGACTCGGCGCCCGCCTGCCAACCCCAGGACGCTGAAACGGAATTATAGTAACCGGCGAAATGTGCATCCTTGGTGAGAACGCCTTCGCCGTAACTCCCTCCGAATACCAAACCGGCCTTGATGATCTTGGGAAACACCAGGATCCCCCTGGCCTTCTTGGCAATGCTTTCGGCGGCAGGATTGTTCCTGTACAAGGTTTGCAGTGCCTGAGCGGCGTCCTTGTCCAAGTCCTCAGCACTTGCGGCACTCACCTGGCCGCTTATCGCCGCTAGCGAAACCGTGGCGACAGCCAAGAGCAGGATCTTGTGCAGATTGCGGCATATGTTGGTCATGTTCTTATCCTTTCAGCAATTTTTTCGCCAATCAGCATTGTTCCCATACGCATCAATGACGGATTGTGTTGATGGCTAGCACCTGCTCCGCTGGCACAAGTGCCCTGGGGTGCCCTTCAGACGACGACGGGCACTAGGGATTCACAATGCCCCACCCCGAATGATCATTCGATCACGAATGAAAATTGCTGTCTGTACGCTGTCGTACATAAAGGACGAGCACTTAATTTGGCCAAGGAAGTTCAATAATTGCGCCAACAATGCTCCTCTGCTGGTCATACCTGCAGATCGGGCGCCTTCGAAGCTTAGCGGGCGCTGTCGCCGCCACCGACCATCTCAGCCGGCCGCACCCAGCGATCGAAGTCCTCCGCCGTGACATAGCCCAGCTTCACTGCAGCCTCGCGCAGGGTCACTGCGTCATGATGCGCCCGCTTGGCGATCTCGGCGGCGCGATCGTAGCCGATATGTGGTGCGAGCGCCGTGACCAGCATTAACGAGCGATCCAGGAGTTCGCCGATGCGCTTGCGGTTGGCCGTGATGCCGCGCACACAATGGGCCTCGAAACTGTTCATGCCATCGGCGAGCAGCCGCACGCTTTGCATGAAATTGTGGGCAATGAGCGGCTTGAAGACATTGAGTTCGAAGTTTCCCGAGGCACCGCCGATGCCGATGGCCACGTCGTTGGCCATGACCTGGCAACAAAGCATGGTCAGCGCCTCGCATTGCGTCGGATTGACCTTGCCGGGCATGATCGAGCTGCCCGGCTCGTTTTCCGGAATGCCGATTTCACCAAGGCCGCAGCGCGGCCCGGAAGCCAGCCAGCGGACGTCGTTGGCGATCTTCATCAGCGCGACGGCGAGGGTCTTCAATGCGCCATGTACCGCCACGAGGCCGTCGTGGGCAGCCAGCGCGGCAAACTTGTTGGCCGCGCTGACGAATGGCAGACCGCTGCTGCGGGCGAGTTCCGCCGCGACACGGGCGCCGAACT
Organism: uncultured Sterolibacterium sp.; assembly: GCA_903832735.1. Classification (GTDB taxonomy): domain Bacteria; phylum Pseudomonadota; class Gammaproteobacteria; order Burkholderiales; family Rhodocyclaceae; genus CAIYYX01. Next base: position 11,053 of record CAILCO010000004.1, on the reverse strand, counting down.
CCGGGTGGGTGTTGAGACCGGTGCCGACCGCAGTGCCGCCGACCGCGAGCGGATAGAGCGAAGGCAGCAGCGCATCGATCAGCGTTGCGGCATGGTCGAGTTGGGCGACATAGCCGGAGAATTCCTGGCCCAGGGTCAGCGGCGTGGCGTCCTGCAAATGGGTGCGGCCGATCTTGACGATGTCGCTGAAGGCGGCCGACTTCGCGGCCAACGTCGCGCGCAGACCGGCCAGCGCCGGCTGTAGCTGGCGCTTGATGGCGAGCACCGCGGCCAGATGCATGGCGGTCGGGAAGATGTCGTTCGACGATTGGCCGAGATTGACCTCGTCGTTGGCATGGACAAGACGACTCCGGCCGCGCTCGCCACCGAGCAGTTCCGAGGCGCGGTTGGCCAGTACCTCATTGAGGTTCATGTTGCTCTGGGTGCCGGAACCGGTCTGCCAAACGGAAAGGGGAAATTCCTCCACGTGACGGCCGGCAAGCACCTCTTCCGCCGCCTCGACGATGGCGCTGGACTTGTCTTCCGGCAGCAAGCCCAGTTCGCGGTTGACCTTGGCGGCAACAGACTTCAGGGTGGCCAGAGCGAGGATTATTTCCTGCGGCATGCGCTCGCTGGAAATGGCGAAATGTTCGAGCGACCGCTGAGTCTGCGCACCCCAGAGCCGCTCCTTCGGCACCTCGATGATGCCGCAGGAATCCTGTTCCTCACGCGTTGCAGTCATCATTTTTCCTTTCGCCTGTCATTAGTCTGTCGCGAGGTCATCGCTCGGCTATACTCAAGCAACTCGCGGCATCACTGTCGCGAGCCATCAGGTGTAGACCCTAAGGCGTAGACCCAAATGCCCCATGACCCGTTCGACGCATTGCGGGAGCTCCCTCTGGCTTCCGGGAAATCACTGCGCTACTACGCACTGGCCGCGCTGGAATCGGCCGGACTCGGCAAGGTGTCCCGGCTGCCCGTATCCATCCGCATCGTACTCGAATCCCTGCTGCGCAATTGCGATGGCCGAAAAATCACCGCCGATCACGTGCGCCAACTCGCCAATTGGCAAGCGACGGCGCCGCGCAGTAGCGAGATTCCCTTCGTCGTGGCGCGCATCGTCCTGCAGGACTTCACCGGCGTGCCCTTGCTCTGTGATCTCGCCGCCATGCGCGGCGCGGCGAAACGCTTTGGCAAGGAACCGGGAATCGTCGAACCGCTGGTGCCTGTTGATCTGGTCGTAGACCATTCGGTGCAGGTCGATCACTACCGTGAGCGCGATGCGCTGGACCTCAACATGCGCCTGGAATTCCGTCGTAACGCCGAGCGCTACCGCTTCATCAAGTGGGGCATGCAGGCCTTTGACAACGTCCGCGTGGTGCCGCCGGGCATCGGCATCGTGCATCAGGTGAACCTCGAATACCTCGCCCGCGGCGTATTGCAAAAGGACGGCATCGCCTATCCGGACACCCTGGTCGGCACCGACTCGCACACCACCATGATCAATGCGCTCGGGGTCGTCGGCTGGGGCGTCGGCGGGATCGAGGCGGAGGCCGGCATGCTCGGTCAACCGCTGGTGTTTCTCACCCCCGACGTGGTCGGCGTCCATCTCCACGGCCGCCTGGCCGAGGGCACCACCGCAACCGACATGGTGCTCGCCGTCACGGAACGCCTGCGCCGGGCACAGGTGGTGGGCAAGTTCGTCGAGTTCTTCGGTGCCGGCGCCGCCTCGCTGTCGGTACCGGATCGCGCCACGATCGCCAATATGGCGCCCGAATACGGCGCGACCATGGGATTTTTCCCGGTCGATGCCGAGACGGTGAAGTATCTCGCCGCCACCGGCCGTAGCGCTGATGAAATCGATGCCTTCCAAGCCTATTTCCAGGCGCAGCAACTATTCGGCATGCCGCAGGCCGGTGACATCGACTACAGCGAAGTGATCGATTTCGACCTGGCTGCGGTGCGCCCCAGCGTCGCCGGCCCCAAGCGGCCGCAGGACCGCATCGATCTGGCCGACCTGGGGCAGCGCTTCGCCGAACTATTCGTTCAGCCTGTCGCGCAAAACGGCTACGGCCGGACGGCCGAGGAACTGCGGCGGCGCTATCCGGTGACCGCGTCCGCGCCCATTGCGCCGACGGCGGAAATCGCCACGGAGGGCAAACACCTGGGCCGCAATGAAGAGGAAATGGCCGACCATCCTCGCGGCGGAACGACGGCAGCGACGATCACGGACCCCACGGCCGGCGATGTCGGCCATGGTGATGTACTGATCGCCGCCATCACCTCGTGCACCAATACCTCGAACCCCGGCGTCATGCTCGCGGCCGGCCTGCTGGCGAGGAAGGCCGTGGCGCTGGGCCTGACGGTAGGATCTAGGGTCAAGACTTCCCTGGCGCCGGGTTCGCGCGTGGTCACCGAGTACCTTGCCCGGGCGGGCCTTCTGGGCGACCTGGAAACCCTCGGCTTTCGCGTCGTCGCCTACGGCTGTACCACCTGCATCGGCAACGCCGGGCCGCTGGCGGCGCCGCTGGAAGAAGCCATCGCCGCGCACGACCTGATCTGCGCCGCAGTGCTCTCCGGCAACCGCAACTTCGAGGCGCGCATTCATCCGGCGCTCAAGGCCAACTTCCTGATGAGCCCGCCGCTGGTGGTCGCATTCGCCATCGCCGGCCGCGTGGACATCGACTTGTCGCGGGACGCTCTGGGCATTGGCCGCGATGGCCGCCCAGTGATGCTGCGGGATATCTGGCCGAGCAGCCAGGAGATTGCGGCAGCACAGGCGCTGGCCACCGACCCTGCCATCTATCGTGCGTTGTACCGCGATTTCGACTGCGGCAATAGGCTCTGGAACGAGATCGCGAGCGATGCCGGTGTAGCTTATGCATGGGCGCCGTCGACCTACATCGCCGAGCCGCCATTCTTCGAGGGTTTCGAACTGCTTCCGGGTGGCGTGAAGGATATCCTGGCGGCCCGGGCGCTGGCGATTTTCGGCGATTCGGTGACGACCGACCACATCAGCCCGGCAGGCTCGATCAAGCCCGGTTCGCCGGCGGGCGAATACCTGTTGGCTCAGGGCGTTGCCGTCGCCGACTTCAACAGCTACGGCTCGCGCCGCGGCAATCACGAGGTGATGGTGCGCGGCACATTCGCCAATGTGCGCATCCGCAATCTGCTACTACCCGCCAACGCCGACGGCTCGCGCGTCGAGGGCGGCGTGACCCGTTTTCAGCCTGGCGGCGAAGTCATGGCTATCCACGCCGCGGCGATGAAGTACCAGGCGGAGGGAACGCCGACCGTGGTGTTCGCGGGCGAGGAATACGGCACCGGCTCCAGCCGCGACTGGGCAGCCAAGGGGCCCCGCCTGCTCGGCGTGCGCGCCGTCGTGGCCAGGAGCTTCGAACGCATCCACCGCTCCAACCTGGTCGGCATGGGGGTGTTGCCGCTCCAGTTCAAGGACGACGACAGCGTCGCCTCTTTGGGCATCATCGGCGACGAGGAATTCGAGATCCTCGGTCTCAATGACGAACTGAGCGAACTGCGGCCGCGCCAGGATGTCGTGCTGTCGATTCGACGGCAGAATGGCAAGCGCCAGGAGGTCACGCTGCAACTGCGTGTCGATACGCCCGTCGAAGTGGGCTACCTGCACCACGGCGGCATCCTGCCCTACGTCTTGCGGGAACTGCTGGCTGGCACAGCGACGCAAGGCGATAGCCAATGAACCCGCCTAAGAAGACCGTACGCCATAGGGAGAAACACCAGCTAAAGAACATCGGCTGGTTACGCGCCGCGGTGTTGGGCGCCAACGACGGGATCGTCTCGACAGCGAGCCTCGTGCTCGGCGTAGCCGCTTCACACTCGACGCACAGCACCATACTGATTGCCGGGATTGCCGGCCTGGTCGCGGGCGCCATGTCCATGGCGACGGGAGAATACGTCTCCGTTCATTCGCAAGCAGATACCGAAAAGGCCACGCTCGATCAGGAGCGCAAAGAGCTTGCAGCAGACTTTGCCAGCGAAAAGCTCGAATTGACGGCGATCTATGTGGGTCGCGGCCTGGATGCCGCTCTGGCAAGACAGGTCGCCGAGCAACTCATGGCCCACGATGCCCTGGGTGCGCATGCGCGCGATGAACTGGGCATCTCCGGAATACTCCGCGCTCGTCCGCTTCAGGCCGCGCTGGCTTCTGCCAGCAGTTTCGCGGCCGGGGCGGCCTTGCCCCTGGTGGTCGTGGCCCTCGTTTCGGAGTCGCAGCTGATTCCCGTCGTGGCGACCGCTTCACTGATGTTTCTTGCGCTCCTGGGCGGATTGGCTGCCTATATCGGCAGTGCCAACGTGGCAACGGGAATCGTCCGGGTGACCTTCTGGAGTGCCTTGGCGATGGGGGTCACTGCAGGTATCGGGGCATTGCTTGGAACCGCTGCCTGAGCGGTGACCAGGACCCGAGGCAGGATCTGCAAGCCGGCAGGGACCCAGGACCCACGAACCCAGGACCATAAGGGCGCACACCCATTCCAATCTTTAGCGCTGCAAGGTGTTCGTTAGCGCACAGAGATTGTCCGGAGTTTCGAATAGCCTGAATTGCAGTCGATGCTCCCGTGCCTGCACGGAGGATCACAAGACTGCCTATTCCGTCGCTTACGGGATCCTGCGATCTTCTACCAACCGCGACCACACAGTGACCGATCTGTCTGCCAACGAGCAAGAACTGCCCGCGAACTCTTCCCGGCCGAAGCTTGTCGTCAGCGGCGCTGGCGATCATCTTGCGCTGGCGGGTGCTCTTGAAATAGCGACGCTGGCCGACGCCAGGAACTCCCTGAAGTCATGGTCGAAGCGCGGACCATCCCGCTCCCTCGACGTTGCCGAGCTCGACCAGCTCGACACGCCGGGTGCGCTATTCCTCTGCGCTCTGCGCGCCCTGGGAGTGGAACTCACCGGGGTTCGCGCCGGACACCAGAGCTTGCTCGATCTGATCTGCGGTCTCGATCTCAAACCGTTGCCGAAAGCCGAATCTGCCCCGAGGTGGCGCCATTTTGTCATACAGCTGGGCAAAGGCTGTCACGATGCCAGGCATGATCTGGTCGAAATCATCACCTTCGTCGGCCGCACGGCGAGCGGGACAATTAGCGCCTTGATTCATCCGGACTGCCTGCGGCCAGCTGCGATATCGCGGCATATCGCGGAAACCGGTATTCAGGCGCTGCCCATCATCGGCGTGATGGCCGTGATGATCGCGATCGTCATCGGCTACCAGGGCGTTGCCCAACTGCATCCCTATGGCGGCGAGGATCTCACCATCAACCTTGTGGCCGTGTCGGTGTTGCGCGAAATGGGCGTACTGATCACGGCCATCCTGGTCGCAGGACGCTCGGGCTCCGCCTTCACCGCCGAAATCGGCGTCATGCAAACCAGGGAGGAAATCGACGCACTGAAAGTGATGGGGATAGCGCCGATGCAGGTGCTGGTGGTGCCGCGACTGATCGCGCTGGTCATCACCCTGCCGCTGCTCGCGCTGTTCGCCGACGTCATGGGGCTGATCGGCGGCGGTGCCATCTCACTATTGCTGCTTGATGTATCGCCGACGCAATACCTGACGCGCCTGCCCCACGTCGCCAGCGGTGGCGATCTCTTCGTCGGCCTGTTCAAGGCGCCGATCTTCGCCTTCTTCATTGCCGTCATCGGATGCATGCATGGGCTCCGGGTGTCCGGCTCGGCGGAGAGCGTCGGCCGCGAGACCACCCAGGCCGTGGTGAAATCAATTTTCGTGGTCCTTGCGCTCGATGCCTTGTTTTCCGTTCTGTTCGAAAGACTTGGGATATGAATGTCCGAGCCAAAGCGCAACCGGAACCGCTGGTATCCGCGCGAGGTATCGTCAACCGCTTCGGACAACAGGTGGTTCATGATCGGATCGACCTCGACATTCTGCCCGGCGAAATCATCGGCATTGCCGGCGGATCGGGAGCAGGCAAATCGATGCTGCTCAAGACTCTTACCGGCTTGCACCGGCCCGATGCCGGCGAAGTCCTGCTCGACGGCAAGTCAGTTCTCTCCCTCGGCGCGGCAGAAAAGGCTGCTCTGATCGGCGTGTTGTTCCAGCAGGGCGCATTGTTTTCCTCCTTGTCGGTAGCGCAGAACATCACCCTGCCGATGCGCGAACATACCAAGCTGCCAGCCAAAGAGCAGGAACAACTGGCTATGATGAAACTGGCGCTTGCCGGTTTGCCGGCGGCGACCGGCAATAAATTCCCTTCTGCGCTTTCCGGCGGCATGGTCAAGCGCGCCGCTTTTGCGCGGGCTCTGGCCCTCGACCCGCGGATTCTCTTTCTCGACGAGCCCACCTCCGATCTCGATCCGATCTCCGCCAGCGGCATCGACGCGCTGATCAAGCAGCTCAACGGTAGTCTCGGCGTTACCGTCGTCATCGTCACTCATGATCTGACCACACTGTTTTCCATCTGTGGCCGCATTGCCGTGCTGGTCGACAGGAAACTGACCATCGGCACGGTAGACCAGCTGATGAAATCCGATCATCCGTGGATACACGAATTCTTTCACGGACCACGCGCACTAGGGGCAATGCAAGCAAGGAAGAAAAACCATGGAAACTGACCAGCACTATTTCTTCGAAGGCCTGTTCATCATCTTCTTTTCAGTTGCGGCGGCAGTTCTCGCCGTCTGGCTGGGAAGCCCGGGCCACCGAGACGATATTCTCTATCGCATCCATTTTCCCGACTCGGTCAGCGGCCTCACGGCCGGCGATCCGGTGACTTTCCGCGGCGTTGATGTCGGCACGGTAAAGTCCATTCGGATCGATCCTGACGATACACGCCTGGTGCTGATCGATGTGCGACTACGCAAGGAAACGCCGGTCAAGACCGACACCAAGGCCAGCCTGGCGTTGAAAGGCTTCACCGGTGTCGTCACGATCGATCTGAACGGCGGCGACCCGGCAGCGCAAACGCTGCTTGCGGTCACGTCTAAAGGCCAGGTACCTGAAATTGCCTCGGAAAAGACCGGCCTCAAGGCCATGCTCGACGATCTGCCGAAGCTGGTCAGGAAATTCTCTTCTATCGAGGACAAGGTCACGAAAGTCGTGACGAACGTCGGCGACCTAACCAGCAAAGTCAAGGACAACCCCTCGTTGCTCCTTAGGCGGCCAGAAGGCAAGAAATGATGGCCTGGTCTTCATGCCTCGTCAATCCTGTCTGTCCTTGCCGCGGACCCGGCTAGTCAGAAGCCGCCAGGGCATCGTCGACGAGTATCTGTGCTTCCGCCAGGATACGGCGTAGATGCTCGGTGCCAAGAAAACTCTCGGCATAGATTTTGTAGAGATCTTCGGTGCCCGAGGGCCGCGCGGCAAACCAGCCATTCTCGGTCGTCACTTTCAAGCCGCCTATGGCTGCGCCATTGCCGGGCGCTTGGGTGATGATGCTGCGAATTGGTGCTCCGGCCAGATCGGCAGAGCGGACCTGCCGGGCAGCAAGCTGCGCCAGCTTCTGCTTCTGTGCCGGGGTCGCGCTTGCCTCAACGCGGTCGGCAACAGCCTCTCCGAACTCCCGCTCAAGCTCCTGGTAGATTTCGCCAGGATCGCGGTTCATCCGCGCGGCAATCTCCGCCGCTAGCAATGCCGCGACGATGCCGTCCTTGTCGGTGGTCCAGACGCCACCATTGAGACGGAGAAAAGTTGCTCCCGCGCTCTCTTCCCCGCCAAAGCCCAGCGAACCGTCCTGCAGGCCATCGACGAACCACTTGAAGCCGACCGGCACTTCGTAGAGCTTGCGGCCAAGCCGCGCGGCGACGCGATCGATCATCTGGCTGCTCACCACGGTCTTGCCGACTGCCGCGCCCTGCGGCCAACCGGGGCGATGCTGGAAGAGATAGAAAATCGCGACCGAAAGATAATGGTTGGCTGGCAGCAGGCCGGCATTCCGGGTGACGACCCCATGCCGGTCATGGTCGGTGTCGCAGGCAAAAGCGATGTCGTAGCGATCCCTCAAGGCGATCAGACGCTGCATTGCGTACGGCGAGGACGGATCCATGCGGATTTGACCATCCCAATCCGCCGTCATGAAGCGGAAGGTCGGATCGACTTCATCGCCGACAATCGTGAGGTCGAGGCCATAGCGCTCGGCAATCGCGGCCCAGTAGTGGACGCCCGCGCCGCCGAGCGGATCCACGGCCAAGCTTAGCTTCGCAGCGCGGATCGCGTCCAGGTCGAGGACATTAACCAGATCGCCGACGTAGGCATTGAGAAAGTCGTGGCGGTGGGTGGTACCGGCCCGCAAGGCCTTTGCATAAGCGATTCTTTGCACGCCCTCCAGGCTGTTTTCCAAAAACTCGTTGGCACGAGCTTCGACCCAGGCGGTCACGCCGACATCGGCCGGCCCGCCGTTCGGCGGGTTGTACTTGAAGCCGCCACTGTCAGGCGGGTTGTGCGAGGGCGTGATGACGATGCCGTCCGCCCATCCTGCACTGCGCCCCCGGTTGTAGTTGAGGATCGCGTGAGAAATTACCGGCGTAGGCGTGTATTCATCATGCTCCGCGAGCATGACATCCACGCCGTTCGCCGCCAGCACTTCGAGCGCGCTGGCGCAAGCCGGCACGGACAGGGCATGGGTGTCGATGCCGAGAAACAGCGGCCCGCTGATGCCCTGACGGCTGCGGTATTCGCAAATAGCCTGCGTGATGGCCAGGATATGCCATTCATTGAAGCTGCTCTTAAACGCCGAGCCACGGTGCCCCGAAGTGCCGAACGCAACCCGCTGCTGCCCAACGGAAATATCCGGCCGCTCAGTGTAGTAGGCGGTCACAAGTCTGGGCACGTCCACCAGCATCGCTGGCGTGGCCGGCTTGCCGGCCATGGGGTGCACAGTTACCGGCATATTGCGACCCGATTTGCGACCATCTTGGCGATCAAGGAACATACGCTGGAGTCTGCGCGTGTCATCTGAGACATCATTATTTCCACTCTTCCCGCGGTCTTCTATTCGCCGGCGAACATTGGAACTCTCGCAGCCGGCGTTATTGCCGAATAGCGTTGGTCACCCGCCACACCCTGTTGCCGACATCGTCCGCGACCAGCAAGGCGCCCGACCGGTCGATTGCCACGCCGACCGGACGCCCCTGTGCCTCACCGGCCTCATTGACAAAACCGGTGAGCACATCCTCGGGTATCCCGGCAGGCTGCCCGCCGACGAACGGCACGAAGATCACTTTGTAGCCGCTCCGCGGATCGCGGTTCCATGATCCGTGCTGGCCGATGAAGGCCCCACCGAAAAACCGCGGGGGCAATGAGTTGCCCTGATAGAAGACCAGTCCGAGCGAAGCGGTATGCGCGCCCAGCGCATAATCCGGCGCGATCGCCCGCGCCACCAGATCAGGCCGTGGTGGCTTCACTCTGCTATCGACATGCTGGCCGTAATAGCTGTATGGCCAGCCGTAGAAAGCGCCATCCTTTACCGAGGTCAAATAGTCCGGCACCAGATCGCTGCCGATCTCATCGCGTTCATTGACCGTGGTCCACAGTTCGCCGCTCTGTTCCTGCCAGGCAAGACCATTGGGATTGCGCAAGCCTGAGGCAAAGACGCGCGCCCGACTTGTGGCCAGATCGACCTCCCATATGGCGGCGCGGCCGACTTCGTTTGCCATGCCATTTTCAGCGACATTGCTATTCGAACCGACCGTGACATAGAGACGGGAACCATCACGGCTGGCAAGCACATTCTTGGTCCAGTGATGGTTGATCGCGCCTGCGGGCAAATCGATCACCTTGACGCCGGGATCGATAATCTGCGTTTCGCCAATGCGATAACGAAAGCGCATGATCGCGTCGCTATTGGCGACATACAAGTCGTCGCCGACGAGCGTCATACCCAAGGGCGAATTTAGCCCCTGCAGGAAGACCGTTCGCGTTTCCGCGACGCCGTCACCATCGGCGTCGCGCAGCAGGGTGATGCGATTGGCGCTGGGACTACCCGCACCGGCGCGTTGCATCACCCGCTTCATGATCCAGCCCCGGATGCCTTTGCCGTCTTCAGGCTTGGCGGGCGCGTTGGTTTCGGCCACCAGCACGTCACCGTTGGGCAGGACATAGAGCCAGCGGGGGTGGTCGAGGCCGCTGGCAAAGGTGCCGACCGCCAGGCCCGGCGCAGCCTTAGGCGTCGCGCCCGCGGGCCAGCCTCTCGCCGGGGCGATATTGATCGTGGGCAGCAGGGTCGGGTTCGGCGCGGGCAGCGACGGATGCGCTCCGACGCCCGCCTGTTCCGGCAACGTCGCGACGTCGCCACAGGCGCCGAGAGTCGATATAGAGAGACAGACGAGCAAACGAAGCATGACGAGTTGACGCACTTTGGTTCTCCAGTCGGGCGGCGAAGTTGTGCTCTACTTGCTCATGGACCCTGGCGGATCGGATTTGCTGACTAGGCTTCGCAGCAACACTTGGGTGATGTAGGTGATGGGACTGCCTATAGATCGGCAATGATCTCCCGATAAAGGAAAGACGACGCAAGCCTAAGGGGAAGTCAGGAATCAATCTGTCTGCTGACGTACATAGTCACGGGTTTTCGTACTTTGCCCTTGCCGGAGACGGTGCACCGGCTTATGGTTTGGCCGGATCGCCGATATGTGCTACATTACCTTACTAGTTTAGTATGGTATTCACCGGACTGCCCACATCCCACTGGTTTCGCTTCGAGCCAGGAGTCACGATATGTCTGATATCCTCGATCAGAACGAAGAGCACACGGGGACATCGCGGGATGTCCAGGTGCTCCAACGCAGACTCCTTTATGTTGAGGATAATCCCGCCAATCTGGCGCTAGTCGAGCAATTCCTAGAGCGGCGCAGCGATTTGAAATTGCTGATGGCAGTCGATGGTCATCAAGGGATACAACTGGCCCGAGCTTGCCAGCCGGAGATCATCTTGATGGACATGCATTTGCCGGGCGTCAGCGGCTTTGACGCGATGCAACTGTTGCGCGAAGATTGCGCAACCGCCCTCATCCCGATTATCGCCCTGTCATCAAACGCCTTTGAGGGTGAAATCAAGAGATGCCTCGAAGCCGGGTTCTTCCGCTAT
>CAILCO010000003.1 GCA_903832735.1 uncultured Sterolibacterium sp. | reverse complement strand
GCAAACTTCATCTTCAACCTCCTCTAATAACAATCCATCATGCATGAATATTTCTCTGCCGGGTTCCAGCAATAACCGCCCGTGCGCAAATCGTCACTTTGGCTAGCCCAGGCCTTGCAGAGATCTATCTAGTGACCCAATCAGCAGGTGCTCATCGTTTCAAACTCGACCTGGAAGACTATCAAACTCTGGTCTCGATTGATAGCGCGTGCATCAAGTCGGATGCATTTTCAATAGCCGCTTCGGGAAAATGAGCGAGTCGCGTTAATTTTCGGCAGAAGTCTTGAGGCTGGTCCGAGCTCGGAATTGCACCGCATGCTCGACGAAACGGCTAATCTCGGAACGCAGTTCGGCTCCGCCGACTTCCGCGTTGTTCTCGTGACCACCTCCAGGAACGGCGACAAAGCCGCTGGCGTAAGGAGTGGCCTTGTATAGCGTCTTCCCCATTTCAAAGGGAACAAACTTATCGCCAGTGCCGTGGATGTAGAGCACGGGCAGCCTGAGGTGGCCTACCTTGGCAATGGAATTAAAGCGTTGATTAAGAAATAGGCTCACAGGAAGCAGCGCGTAACGCGCTTCTCGCTGCGCCATGTCGTAAATGGAGGTAAAGCTGCTTTCCACGACCAGACCGGCAGCTTCGGGATGGCGCAGCGCCAGCTCGATCCCAATAGCGCCGCCCAGCGAATGGCCGTAGATGAATAGATTCGTCGGATCGATCCCTTGCTCATGCACCAGATAATCCCAGGCAGATTGAGCGTCCTGGTAGACCCCGGCCTCCGAGGGAAAACCCCCGCCGCTTTCGCCATAGCTGCGATAGTCGATCATAAACACCGAATAACCCAACTCGCGCAATGGTTCAATAACACGCATGTTCGTGCTGACATTGCCGTCGTTCCCGTGCAGGTAGAGCACCACCCTGGCGTGGAGATTGACGGCCGGGATCCACCAGCCGTGCAAGGTCTGCACCGGCTTGCCGGGAACCTCAAGGCCCACGTCGCGCACCGGAAAGGGGTATTCGCCCGGTACTGCATGCAAGGTGTGGTCAGGATCGAACACCAGGTAGCGCTGCATGCCGTAGGCCCAGAGGCATATGGCGCAGTAGAGCAATGCGAATACCAATGCGGCACGGCGAGCCAACGGCAGCAATCGTATCCCGCCTCGGCCGAGGCCGAGGCGTCCAGCCAGCTGGCGAATCATACTGTGGTCGATACGAGGTTCATCGGCGTCCCCAACGCAGCCCCCTGTTGAGTAGCGCAACAACGCGGGGGTTACGGATAAGTCGGCAAACTATATTATGCCTTTCGGGTTGCTCAGAATACAGGACTTTTGCTCAAGGCCGGTTTTCCAATTTCATCCGGGCTTCCTGGTTGTCAGGATCTACTGACCTGCTCCCCGCGCACCGTACCTATTAAGGAGCGGTGGCGAGCGGCGGAACTTGGCCGCCGGTCAATGCTGAAGCGAGACCAGCCGAGAGTCCCGCGAAGCGCCCAATTCGCCACTGTGGCCACCGATCTGTCGGACTTTTGCACATCCTCGGGAAGCAAGCCGGCGCCACTCGCCCAACTCAAGCGTCGCGGGAGCCAATTATGTCATCATGGCAAAGAATCGTACGGCACAGTCGCGGTTCGTTGTGCGGCAACAGCCGGCTATGCGGATAGCCGGAATTGATTACATGCCACATATGGAGTCACTATGATTACGCGCAGGAGGTTCTTCGTCGAGACGAGTGCAACGGCGCTTACCTTGCTCCTGGCAGGAGCGGCGCGCAGCGCGAGCAAAATGCGCCGTGTGGGTTTTTTGGTGCCAAACCCGGGTATTGCCGAACGGCGACTGGTGGCGTTGAGCGCAGGCTTGAAGGCGCTCGGCTACGTCGAAAAGAACAATCTGGTCATCGAGACGCGCTGGCCCGGCGGGCGGGAGCGAAACCTGCGCGATATCGCGCAGGAATTGATCGATGCTGACGTTGAAGTCATCGTGATTCATGGCGGAACCGCGATTCTTCAGACCTTACACGCCTTGGCCACGCAGAAGCTTTCTATTCCTATTGTCATGGCGACCTGCGCGGGTGCTCCAAGATCCGAGGGCGGCAGTTCGACACTCGTCACTGGCCTGCTCGATGCACCGGACCCGGTACCGAAGCAGATTGAAATTTTGCGCGCCTTCGTGCCAGGAATTTCGCGGCTCGCCGCTTTGTCGAATCCGGCCTTCCCGGGCCATCCAGCATTCGAGCATAGCGTCAGGGCAGCTATCCAGAACTCGGAAATTTCCGTGCTGCCGTTTCAGGCACAAGGGTTGAACGAAATCGATGTGGTTTTTCAGGAAATCCTTAAAGCGCGGGCGCAGGCGGTCGTAGTGGCGGTCGACCCCGTGGTCAAAGGAGCTGGGGAGAAAATCGCGCGGCTCGCCCTGCAACACCATCTGCCCACGATGTTTGCCGATGGTGATCACGTGCGCAATGGCGGGCTCGCAAGTTATGGCGAGAATCTCGAACGTACTTACCGGCGCGCGGCGATCTACATCGACAGGCTGCTCAAAGGCGACAAGGCGTCGGCGCTGCCGGTCGAGCGGATAACCAAGCTCGATTTCACGGTCAATCAAAGGACGGCGGATAAACTCGGCATCCGGATTCCGACGGCGATATTAGCGCGTGCGGACAAGGTATGGCGCTGACCGGAGGGACAAACGCCTTGCCCAAGGCGCTGATGACGAACGTGCGCGTTTCGCCATAAAAAAATCCTGGCGGCCATTGACTGTTAGGCCGCCAGGCTGATGCTGACTCTTGAAACGACAACTACCGGAACTTCACCAGGGTCACGCCGCCATTGATAAAACCGTTGCCAGCGCAATCTCCGCAACCAGCCGGCAAGGTCGAATTGGAATAGGGCAAGAAGGCGACGCCCAGCGACGAATCGAAGTCCATGCTATGGGCGTTGTTGCCTATCGGTGTCCGCGACTTGATCGCAAAACTCGTCGCATCGACGATGTTCAACCTTGGCGTGCATACTCGGTTCGCCGGCGAAGCCGCGCATGAGTTCGGCGCCTGTCCGGTGGGCGTCCAGCGGCTTCCGGCGGCCAGATACTGATTGCCCACCGCATCGAACTGAATCTGGTCGGCACCTCCTGCGAGCGGCGTCGCCACCAGGGCACCAGAGATACGGTTGACCACGATGAGGGTAAGCGGCTGGCCGACTACTCCCGGTCGGCAACTTATTGCGACGTCGGTATTATTGTTCGTGTTCAAGGCCATTCCCGCCGTTCCGCAGGTATTCGGTGCAAGCAACGGGTCCAGTTGCGCTACCCGCCGCCAAATGCCTGTGGCCGGCGTCGTGACATAGTTCATGGCGGCATAAGTGGCGCCTGCGCCGACTGCTCCGGCGGCCCAGAAACCGGCGGTGGTATCAGCGGTCACATTCGCATTCAGGTCGAGGATAATGTACTTGCTCCCGTTTACGCCGCTCACCGGTGCGGTAGCGAAGGCCGCAATCAGGTTCGGCATATGCAGCGCGTCAAGATTGCCGTTGGCGCTGAAATTTGCGCCCCCGAGTATGGTATTGGGCGAGGCAAGATCGCCGTCGTCGGTGTAATACATGATTGCCGCGGCGCCCGTCGTGTCGAACAAGCAGAGTTCCTGGCCGCTGGAGTTCGGCATGACTAACTCACCGATCACCGCGTTGGTGTCCAGGCGCACAAAAGTGTAAGAGGTCGTGCCGCGCGAAGCTGCACCGACCGTCTTTGGCGCTTCGCTGGTGTTCGAAAATGCTGCAATGGCCACGCCTGGGATCGGGCTCTTGGCGGCCGGAAGTATGCAACCTTCGTCAGTGCGAAAACCGGTGTTGCCCAGGATCGGGTTGGTGGTGGCGACGGAAGCAATCAAGGCGCCGGTTGCCGAGTTGAACACCACGACTTTCTGCACATCGCCGGCAATCACTGTCGTCGTGCCCACCAGGCCATGCAGTCCGTTCGGTCCGGAGTTCCCGGTACTCGCGGCAGGGGCCGCAGTCGGACATCCCGGCGCAGGCGCGCCAGTCGCTGTCGCGCAACCGGTAAATCCTAGCCCGGCGCTGAATTGTGCGTTTAATCTAGGTGAGGAAATAGTAGCGCCATTACTTGTGTAGTTGATTTGATCAACCGACTTGTTGTTGCGATCAGTGAACTGGGCCGTGTGATTGGTCTGATCGACGTAGGTCAGATCGAAAGAACCTGCGACGCCGGCGCCGGAGAAATTCGGTATCGCGAGATCTCCAATGGCATAAGGCAATGATTGCTGCTGACTGCTGCCACCGCCGCAACCGGCTATTACAGCCACCGCAACCAAGGCGGCGCCAATACCTAACTTGTTCATGTGGATTTCCTCCATTTTGACAGTCAAAATTGTGGGGCGTATTGCCTCACGCTCTTCAACCCGTTTGTTTGCTATTGGAACAATATAGTTACAAATCTTATTGATTTGAACTAGGCTAGCACAGGTACCTTTAACATTGGTAATTTTTTAGTCAAAGTATTCAAGCCTAAAGCAACCACGACGCTATCAAGGGCAATCACATTCACACGCATGTTTCGATCTGGTCTCATCAGGCGCTTCTGGCTGATGGCAACCACACTACACACAGGAGGAAGTACGCGAAATACCTTGTACCAATATTTCGCTAACGCTCCGGCAGACAATTTCCCTACGAATACTGAGTGAAGTTACTACCAGGAAGGCGCGGTAATCCTAGCTAATTTTGCCCAGTACATTTCCGCTGACGCTGCACTGCCGCCGCGTAGAGATGAGATGCGTCAAACGGGTGACCGGTTCGGAGAGATCGCGGGGAGCAGATAACGCGAGCGCGAGCTATTTCGATCCCATCTGACGGGGCATTAAGCTGCTATCCTCAGATATGAAACGGCTTGGACGACGCGCTTGGCTTTCTGGTACCGATCCGCTCGTACTCGGAGATGACCTGGGCGCCCAGGAGCAGAATGGTCGCCGCGAATTCCAGGCTTACCAGCACGACGATCGCCATGGTCAGTGATCCGTAAACAACACGGACCTGCGACAGGGTGGCGAAATACCAGAGCAGCACATGGCGGGTCACCTCCCAAAGCAAAGCTGCTGTGATGCCGCCGATCAGCGCGTGCCGCAGCGAGAGCCGGCCGACTGGCATGACCAGATAGATGGAGGTCAGCAGGAAGATCTCCCCGCCTATGCCGAGCAGATAAAGAAGCACGCCCGAAACACCGCCGAGCGACCACGTGCGCCCGAGAAAATAGACGCTTTCCTGGCCTATCGCCTGGAGCATGCCGGAGACCAGCGTTACCACCAGCAGTCCGATGCCGAGAAACAGGATGTAGCAATACGGAAGCAGCGCCGACACCATGAAATGCCTTCTGCGAACGGCGACGCGATGCAAAAATATGACCGACATCGCATTTTCGAGCACGGAAAATGCGAGTGAACTGAAGAACATCATCGTCGCCAGCAGCACCCAGCCGATGACGTTGCGATGCTCCAGAAAGTTCGCCAGTTCGCGCACGATCGATTGCGACTGCCCCGGCACCAGCCACTCCAGGTATCGCCCCAGGGTACTCAGCAATTCCGCCTGATCGACGACATGCGAGAGCGCGATGACAATCAGAATCAGCAGCGGCACCATGGACAGCAACGTGTAATACGCGACCGCGCCGGATAACAGGAGACCCTGGTTAGCGCGAAAGCCCTTCAACGTCTGCAGCACAAACGTGCGCGGGTGCCTCAATACCTGTGTAAGCGCGGGACCGTGAGCACGCATACTGGCGGTGGGATGGCAAGGCCCACCCGTCAAAGTTTAGGAATCCTGATCCGGCTGATCATCAGCGAACCGGACAGCGCGAACATCAGTGTCAGCGGGTGCAACTGGAAGCCGCCAATAAACAAGACACCTAACCACAGTTGACTGCCCAGCGCGCCCTGCCATACCGCCAGCGCCAGCACGATTACCAGGAACAGCGAGGTTGGGATCGGCGTACCCTCGAAGTATTTGACCTTGTCGCCGCCCTCCGACAACTCCTCGGCGGT
Organism: uncultured Sterolibacterium sp.; assembly: GCA_903832735.1. Lineage (GTDB taxonomy): Bacteria > Pseudomonadota > Gammaproteobacteria > Burkholderiales > Rhodocyclaceae > CAIYYX01. Next base: position 620 of record CAILCO010000003.1, on the reverse strand, counting down.
CACGTTATAGCGGGCCAGGCGCGATACGCCGCTGGCGACAAAGAAGAGCAGCACGATCCGGTCAAATAGGCCCTGCATGCCACAGGCGTAGGCAATTGCAGCAGGCGCCACGCCAAACGAAATCACATCGGCCAGCGAGTCCAGTTCCCGCCCCATGGCCGAGCTCTTCTGACGCCAGCGGGCTATACGGCCGTCGAGCACGTCGAAAAGCAAGGCAAATGGCATCAAGCCGCAGGCGATATAGAGATGCGCCGTCTCGGCCGTCTGGAGATAGGTCATTGCCGAAAACAGCGCGCCCACGCCGCATAAGGCATTGGACAGCGTGAACCAATCCGCCAGCTGGAATTCACGGATCATCGAGAAGGGTTTTGGAGAAGGCATAAAGGTAGCCCAAAACAAGTGAAGCCCGATGATAACGGAATGCGCAGTCTGGCGGGGTGGATCACGCAGGATAGAAAGCTAGGCGACACCCGAAACGCGCATTATTGATCTTTCCCTAAATCATGACAACCAATCTTGACCTCATGCGTTATATCCTTATCAAGGTATTTGGAGATATGCGTGATGGTCAAAAGTCGATTGGACGATGCGACAAAAAAGCGGTTACGCGCTGGGCGACT
>CAILCO010000002.1 GCA_903832735.1 uncultured Sterolibacterium sp. | reverse complement strand
CGATTCAGGAAGAAAACCGAAGAACACCCAAACAGCAAAGAAAATCTCAGCTTCATATCCACGGGGCGAAGAAAATACACCCGAAGAAAATCCGGTTTCACGCCGGCCAAGTAAATCCAGTTTCGGCTCGGCCGCGACAGGAGCCAGTTTGAAGAGATAGAAACGGGCTATTTCGGGGGTCAAGAAGCGGGCGATTTTACCTGTTTTGGAAGGTTAGATTTCGAGGCTGTCGGCGGTTGTTTGGGTGAGCGGTAAGACGCGCCGTCGAGGGTCAAGCAATAAGCGTTGTGACGAAGGCGATCGAGGGTCGCGGCGGCGAGCAGGCGATTGGCAGGGAACGCCTGATCCCACTCGGTGAAGTCGAGGTTTGAGGTCACGATGGTCGCCGCCTGTTCATAGCGTTCGGCGATCAAGTCATGGAAATCCTCGTCGGCCGGCGGGCGCATTGGTTTCAGGCCGAAGTCGTCGACGATTAGCAGGGGCACCCGGGCCAAGGTCGTCAGCTTGCGCTCGAAGGTTCCGATGGCGCGCGCGGCGGTCAAGCTGGCCGACAGTTGCGCCTGGGTCGTGAAGAGCACATCCACGCCCTGTCGGACCGCGCAAAGGCCGAGCGCCTGAGCCAGATGACTCTTGCCGGTGCCGCACGGCCCGACGATCAGAAGTGGCTCCGTTTGTTTGAACAACTTTCCCCGATTTATAAGTGGAATTCGGGCGGATTGCAGAAGGTGCAGAGTTGTCCACGGCGGCGGTCGGCGCATGCGACGAACCGACCGACGCGGTGGGCAACTCGGGGCGCACCAGGAACGTCATTTTACGCAGCCTGCTTTATCGGTGACAGCGTGTTGAGATACTTTTCAAGCGGCGTGAGCCGCTCCAGACGACTATGAGGCCGTTTCACGTTATACCAGGCCATATAGTCAGCAATGTCGGCGCGAGCTGCGCTCACACCGTCGTAGGCCTTGAGATACACCCGCTCGTACTTCACGCTGCGCCACAAGCGTTCAACGAACACGTTATCCCGCCAAGCACCGCGCCCGTCCATGGACAGCTTTCCGACCGTGATGTAGGGCAGTTCGCTGTAATCTTCGCGAGTATCCTCGGCGGTAAAGTGCCGGCCCATGAACAACTCTTCAGCACGGGCAAAGTCCAAGCCCCGGCTGGTGAGGGTTATGTCGCGCTTGCCTAGGTCGAACTCAATCTGCATTGGTATTAATGTAGGTACAGTAAAGCAATAGATCAAGAGAAATTTTTGTAACTACACGCTGGAAGCCGCTCACTTATAAAAGGAATTGCGTTAGGATGTACGTGTACATACACGGGGGAATCCTATGAATACGACTAAAGTCTTCAGGAACGGCAACTCGCAGGCGGTTCGTATCCCTGCCGAACTGGCCTATGAACGCTCGGATATGGTGTTGGAAATCGAGCGCATCGGCGATGAAATTCGCATCCGTCCAGCCAAAAGACGCCTTGATCATCTACTCGCAAAGTTCGCGCAGTTCTCGCCCGATTTCATGGCGCAAGGTCGTGGCGACAATCAGGAATCGGAACGTGACATCCTATGAAACTGCGGTTCATGCTCGACACAAATATGTGCATCTATCTAATGAAACACCACCCGCCAGAAGTCGGTAAGCGCTTTGCCGAATGCTACGAAGGCGAGGTGGTGATTTCTGCGATCACACTCGCGGAACTTGAATTCGGCCTTGTCTGCTCGGCAGAAAATCAATCTACGAATCAAGCGGCATTGCTATCGCTACTGCAAGACATCGCTGTCGCGCCCTTCGACGCATCAGCAGCCCAGGCCTACGGCCCGGTTCGCCTGGCAACTAAGGAACGCAAGCGCGATGCGCTCGACAAACTGATTGCTGCGCACGCAATCGCGCTCGGGATTACATTGATCACTAACAACGAAGCCGCCTTTGTTGGATACCCAGGATTGATCGTGGAGAACTGGGTCGGCAGCCACTAAGAGTCGGTTGTAGGCTGGCATCAGCCGGCCCGTTGACTTGAAACCATAGAGAAACCATAATGGTTCCATTATGGATGGAGAGCGCCGTGCCGACGACACTGACTTTGAAGAATATTCCCGATGCCATTTATGCGCGATTAAAGCTTGCCGCTGCGGCGCATCGCCGTAGTCTTAATAGTGAGGCCATCGTGTGCCTGGAATCAGTGCTGATTGCACCGAGGATGGCACCGAGCGACCGGTTGTTGCGGGCACGCGAACTTAGGGCCGCACTTCCGAAAGGGAAATTCCGCGCGATCGACATTGATGCCGCGAAACGCGATGGCCGTCCATGATCGTGGTTGACTCCAATGTGCTGGCCTATTTGTATTTGCCGGGCGTGCATACTGCTGCAACGGAATCGCTGCTGCAGAGAGAGCCGGATTGGGCTGCGCCAATTTTGTGGCGGAGTGAGTTTCGCAACATCCTGGCAGGCTACATGCGCCGCAAGGTCCTCACTTTTGAGCAGGCGAATGGTATCCAAAGGGAGGTGGAAAGCTTGCTCCAAGGTTCGGAATTTGAGGTTGACTCGAATGCCGTGTTGGAACTGGTGCGCGATAGCGATTGCTCGGCCTATGACTGCGAATTTGTGGCATTGGCGGTCAAGCTCGATACTATCCTGGTGACGATGGATAAAAAGCTGCTTCGAGCTTTTCCGAAGCGGGCTATAGCTTTGCCATCGGTCTGAAGGGCGGTTCGGTTTGGCGCCACGGTGGCTTGAGAGTGGCGGCTGAGGTTCACAAAGACTGGAACGCCGCGCTGCGCTCGCCATGACCCCAAAGACTGGATTGCCACGTCGCTGCGCTCCTCGCAAAGACCCTAGTGGTTAGTCATGCTGCCGTTGTTAGGTAAGTCGGGCTTCAGCCCGACTGTCCCACGGGGACTTGCTGCGGTCGTCGGCCTGCACCAGTTCGGGTGTCTCCGTCGAAAGGCCGACCTACGGCAGCTTCGTGGCATCCATCAATTCTTCGATGAATACGCGCCCACATATTTTGTTGGTGACGTCGGCCTTGGCCCATACCGAGATGGCGCGAGTTGTAAGCTCGCTTATATTTTGAGCTGCTCAGTATTCGGTAAGTCAAGGCCACGTTGAATGTTGTTATACATATCACTCAGTGATAACATAAGGTATGTCCAGACGTTCCGATAAGCTGTTTTAAGACACTGGAAGAACTGGGAGAATCCCTATGAGCATCGGCAAAACGATCCGTGTTGGCATCATGCCGTTGGAACGCGTGCGCGATTACACGCTTGCCATCGCTAACGGGAAATACAAACGCAAGCTGACGGAACCAAAAATATGGTTTACGTCCATCAAGTCTTTCGCGGCAGTGCTGTCCGACGAAAATCGCGAATTGTTGCGGATCATTCATGACAACAAACCTGAATCCATTGCAGATTTGGAACAGATGACCGGACGCAAGGCCAGCAATTTATCCCGTACCTTGCACACCATGGCGAATTATGGATTGGTGCGTTTGGAAGTCGGATCACAGGGGCGCGGCAGACGCGCTGTGAAGCCCGTGGCTGTCGCACGTTCCGTCAATCTGACTTTGGATATCGGTTTTGGAGACAAGCCCGAGCCGAGTCGACCCGTCCGTCGGCGGGCAGAACAGATCGCTGCGTGACGCTACCGAAGGCGCGCAGGCTGTGCGACGGTAAGCCGACTTTGACAGCGCAGCGCGGCGATCCAGTTCTTTGGCCAAATAACCATGGATCGCCACGCCCTCCGGGCTCGCGAAGACTGCACATCTAGGGTCTTTGCGAGGAGCGCAGCGCTGAAATCCAGGAAATTGGTTCGTCACCCGGGGATTGTCAACAGGTCTTCATTGCCGCACTGCGGCGCAAAACCCTTGACGCTTTCCATCAGCGCTGCGCGCAGATCGTCGGTGGCGTTGCGCTTGTGGAGATCATCGAATCGGCCGATGAATTCCTTGATCGATTCCAGGGGCAGGCTTTCTTCGTTGGCCCGCATGATCCGCGGGTGCGTGGTTTCGACGACGTTGTCGCCGATCAATAATTCCTCGTACATTTTCTCGCCCGGCCGCAGACCGGTAAAGGCGATTTCGATATCGCCGTCGGGATTATTTTCGTCCTTGATGGTGAGGCCGCTCAAGTGAATCATCCGGTGGGCAAGATCGAGGATCTTGACCGGTTCGCCCATGTCGAGGACGAACACGTCGCCGTCCTGGCCCATGGCGCCGGCCTGTATGACCAGTTGTGCGGCTTCCGGGATGGTCATGAAATAGCGGATGATGCGCGGGTCGGTGACGGTGACCGGACCGCCGTTGCGGATCTGCTCGCGAAACAACGGCACGACGGAACCGGATGAGCCCAGGACGTTGCCGAAGCGGACCATGGTGAAGCGGGTTTTGTCTGGATTGCTTGCCGCGAGCGCCTGCAGAATCATTTCGGCAAAGCGCTTGGTGCTGCCCATGGTGTTGGTCGGGCGCACGGCCTTGTCGGTGGAGATCAGGACGAAGCTGGCAACGCCGCAGGCGAGCGCCGCCTGAGCTGTGTGCCAAGTGCCGATGATGTTATTGCGAACCCCTTGACCGGGGTTTTTTTCCACCATGGGGACGTGTTTGTAGGCGGCGGCGTGGAACACGGTTTCGATGTTGAAGCGCTTCAGCGTGCGTTCGAGTCGCCCCTGGTCGGTGATCGAACCCAGGATAGGGAAAAGTATAGCGTGCTGTTGGCCGAGCGGGGATTGCTTGGCGAGCAGTTCTTGTTCGATGCTATAGAGGGCGAACTCGTTGCGTTCAAAGAGGACCAGGCATTTGGGTTGCTGACGGAGGATCTGGCGGCAGAGTTCGGCGCCGATCGAACCGCCGGCACCGGTGACCAGGATGGCCTTGCCTTTGATGTTTTTCTGCAGCAGCGCGGCATCGGCCGGGACAGGGTCGCGACCGAGCAGGTCCTCGATATCCAGTTCGCGCAGATCTTCGACCTTGACGGTACCGCCCGCCAGTTCGTCCATGCCGGGCAGGGTGCGCACGCTGACCGGCAGTCGTTCGATCAGGCGCATGATCTCGTTGCGCCGGGCACGCGTTGTCGAGGGCATGGCCAGAAGGATTTCGCTGGCCCCGTAGCGGGTCAGGAGTTCGGGCAATGCTTCCGGGCGATGGACCTTGAGGCCGTTGATCAGTTGATCGTGTAGCGCCGGGTCGTCGTCGATAAATGCGACGGGGCGTAGTTGCCGGCTGAATTCGAGCGCCGACGCAAGTTGCACGCCGGCGGATCCGGCACCGTAAATCAGGGCATTGCGCCGATTGTCGGTCGAAGCATGGTCGCGCAGTTGCAGTTTGTTGAACAGGTGCCTGGCGAACAGTCGCGTCGCACCGATGAAGAACAGGGTCAGGATGCCGTGCGTGACCAGCACCGGGCGGGGAATTTTCAGGTCGATCAGGAATACCGCGAGCGAGAGCAGTGCGATATAGATCAGGACGGACTTGAAGGTTGTGGCTATCGCATGAATGCCCAGGTAGCGTGTGATCTCGCGGTAAAGCCCCATGCGGATGAACACCGGGATGGCCAAAAGCGGCACCATCGCGAATAGCCAGAGCGTCTGGTCGCGCGGCAAGACAAAGCTATCATAGCGTTGGGCGAAGGCAATCAGGAGCGAAATAAGGAGCAGGAAGACATCGCTGACGACGATGACCAGCTGCTTCATTCGTCTGGGTAAGCCAGCGAGTCGCTGCAGTGCGCGGTGTGGGATAGTTGGGGATCCATCAGGCGTCGTTCGCCAGGCCGTCAATAACAGAAATGCCGCGGCACCGGCCATCATCAGTGCCGCGCCGGCTTGCCAGCTTGCCAGGTGGCTTAGTTCGAATGTTAGGTCGATTGTTTCCTTGTCGCTGGCAATGACCCTGGGGGTGTCCGCCGGAAAGCATTTCAGGAGTTTGCTGCCATTGGCGCTCTTGGGGGCCTGGCGTTCGCTCTCCTGGCAGGCCGAGAGCGCCAGTGCCGGGTCCTGGGAAATATAAAGCGCGACGCCCTTGTTCGCCATCCGCCCCGAAGGAATGCTCAGGGGGGCGCTGGAGAGCTGGTGCTCCTGTTGCGCGCTCAATTGTTCGAGGCATTGCAACTGCTTGATCCGGCAACTCGGACATTTTGCCAACATCACGCTGGCCAGGTTGGCGATGGTGGCCTTGCAATCGGCCGAGTTGTTTTGCCCGTTGAGCAGAAAGCTGACGCTGAGGTTCTCCGCCGCATCCATCACCATGTTCGGATAAAAGGGCGATTGCCGATTGAAAGCGACCCAGCCTGAGGCGATGAGCAGCAACCCGGCGATGAACAGGCTGAAGATGCGGTTGGTCATGGGCTAAGCGGCAAGAAGAATTTTCCTGCGCGATTATAACCTTCGGAGGCTTGGTGCCGATTTGTTGTGATAACTAGCGGTCTTTTCGATGGTCGCGCTGAGCTCGCGATAACGGAGACGAGCGGCACGTTCCACTTACTCAAGCACTACGGTGATCGCCGCGGATGGACAATGAAAAAATTGCGGGCGTACCCGGCACTAGAAGTCCACGGACCTGTCCAAATGGTGGCAAAATGTGCCGATGCGCTTAACCACCGACCAAGTTCAGGCCATTCGCCAAACCGCTCAGCGGGTGCTGGGTGTCGGTGCACGTGTCAGCGTGTTCGGCTCCAGGGCAATGGACAGCGGCAAGGGCGGCGATATCGACTTGCTTTTCGAGACCGATGCTTTGTTAGAAAATCGGGCCAAGGTACTCTGCCAATTGCAGGGTGCACTGACGCTTGCACTGGGTGAGCGCAAGATCGACGTCCTTCTCAGGGACGCCAACACGCCGCCCGCCCCTGTCTTTGAAATCGCAAAACGTACAGGCATTCTGCTGTGAGCATGCGCTATCTGCCGGAGCACGTCGAAAGCGCACTGCTGGCGTTAGACCTGGCTCGCAAGGAAGCGGCGCACCTGCACTACACCCAGCGGACGCTGTTCGCTCAGCCGATCGACACCGCCTGGGTTGAGCAACTGAGCACGCGCGATGATCTGGCTGAAAAGATCGATGCTTTTGTCAGCCGCTTTGGCCGGTTGCAGGATCACCTTGGCGAAAAGCTGATCCCTCGCTTTGCGGCCTTGTTAGGCGAAGCACCAAAATCGATTCTGGACGTGCTCGGCTACGCCGAAAAAATGCAATGGATAGAAAGTGCCGAAGCCTTTATCGGCAGCAGAAAGCTGCGAAATCTATTGGTTCATGAGTACATGTCCGATACTCAATTGTTCCTGCAAGCGCTTTTGTCAGCCCGCGACGCGGCGGAAATGCTCTTTTGCACCGTCGCGGCCATTGAAGCAGAAGCGTCTGCTCTTGGACTGCATACTGACTGACAAGGTCTATACCCGATGGCGCATCGATCGCCACGCTACGTTCGCCAAGGCCCCTAGAGTTGTTACAACGTAGTCAGGTGCTCCGCCCGTAGTTGTCTTCAAAGCGGACGATGTCGTCCTCGCCCAGATAACTGCCCGACTGCACCTCGATGATTTCCAGCGGGATCGTGCCGGGATTGGTGAGGCGGTGGGTTTCGCCGAGCGGGATGTAGGTCGACTGGTTCTCGGTGAGCAGGATGATCTTGTCGCCGTTGGTGATCTCGGCCGTGCCGGTGACCACGATCCAGTGTTCGGCGCGGTGGTGGTGCTTTTGCAGGCTGAGGCTGGCCTTGGCTTTGACCTGGATGCGCTTGACCTTGAAGCGGCCGCCTTCGTCGATGCTGTCATACCAGCCCCAGGGGCGATGGACCTTGCGGTGCAGCGTATGCTCGTCGCGGCCATCCGCCTGCAGTTGGGCGACGATGGCCTTGACGCCCTGGCTATGGGCGCGGTCGGCAATCAGCACGGCATCCGCAGTTTCGATCACGACCAGGTTGTCGACGCCGACCAGGGTGACCAGACGGCTGGTGGCATGGACCAGGGTGTTGCGGCTGTCGCTGGCGATGACGTCGCCGAAATGGGCGTTGCCCGCGAGATCCTTGTCCATGACTTGCCAGACCGCGTCCCATGCGCCCAGGTCGCTCCAACCGGCTGCGAGGGGAATCATCCTGATGGTGAATTCGCTGCCGGGACAGCGTTCCATTACCGCGTAGTCGATCGACTCTGCGGGGATGGCGGCGAATTCGTCCTTGCCGGGACGGATGAACTTCGCGTCGGTGCTGCGCTTATCCCAGGCGAGCCGGGTGGCTACGATGATGTCGGGGCGGAAGCGTTCGAGAGCCGCCAGCCAGACCGACGCCCTGAGCACGAACATGCCGGCGTTCCAGTAGTAGCCGCCCTCGGCGAGGTAGCGCTGGGCGGTGTCGGCATCGGGCTTCTCGACAAAGCGTTCGACCTTGAGCGACGCATCGGGAGAGGCGGCAGTCTTGATGTAGCCGTAGCCGGTTTCGGGGCGATCCGGGGCAATCCCGAGGATGACGATGGCGCCGCTCGCCGCTTCGCGCACGGCCTGCTGCATCGCTGCGGTGAACGCCGCCGGATCGGCGACCGTCTGGTCGGCCGGGGTGACCACGAGTATCGGATCGTCACCGGCTTCCTGCGCGGCCAGGGCGGCCAGCGTGAGCGCCGGCGCGGTGTTGTGGCCGACCGGTTCGAGCAGCGCCGCGCCGACCGCGATCTTCGCTTCGCGCAATTGTTCGAGCGCCAGAAAGCGGTGATCCTCGTTGCTGACGATGAACGGAGCCGACACGGCGATGTCGGTAGCAGCCAAGTCGGCGAGTCGTTTTACCGCCATTTGAAAGAGACTGTCGTCGCCCGTCAGACAAAGAAACTGCTTCGGGAAACCGGCGCGCGAAAGCGGCCACAGCCGGGTGCCGGAGCCGCCGCAAAGGATTACCGGCTGGATCGAAACAGGGGCCTGATACTGCTTTTCAAAAGACTGGATTGCCACGTCGCTGCGCTCCTCGCAAAGACCCTGGGGTAGGCGTCGCGATTATAACCATACCCGTGTCATTGCAGCTTGATGGCCAGCGCCATCAGCGCGAAAACCAGCAGTGCAGCGATGGAGAGGATCAGCACCGCGGCGGCGGCACAGTCCTTGGCATTGCGCACGAACTCCGCCTGTTGCGGATGCAGGGCGTCGAGGGTGGCTTCGAGCGCCGTGTTGAAAAGTTCGGCGGCCAGCACCAGGGCCACCATCACCCAGAGCAGCGCTTGCCAGATCAGCGGCGGGCGAAACCAGAAGACGGCGACGGCGACGAAGAGCACAGCAGAGAGGTGGGTGCGAAAGCTCCGCTCATGGCGCAAGGCGTAACGCAGGCCGGCCAATGCGAATCTGAAACGAGTAATCAGGGGCCGACTCTTCATGAAATATTTCCGTAAGGTATCAGGGTCCCGGAGGCGGATATTTGCTTGTATAGTAGCTCAACAAGCTTCCATCACAAACGGTTTCCGAGGGGACAAGGCCGTGACAGAAAATCGCGATGAGCAGCGCCGTCAGTTTCTCCAATGGCTCTCTGCCAGCCCGCTCCTGGCGCTGTCGGGCAGTCCGCAACTGTTCGCGCAGGAAGCAGCGAAGCGGCCCGATCCGATGATCTGGGCGCCGACCACGGGCCTCGATCTGATCGCCAGTCCGAAGGATGCGATCAATGTCTTCGATTTCGAGCCGGTCGCTTTCAAGAATGTGCCGCCCGCGCACTTCGCCTATATGGCCTCGGGCATCGACGACGAGGTCACGCTGCGCGCAAACCGGCAGTCTTTCCTCAAGTACCAGTTGCGGCCGCGCCGCTTGCGCGATGTCAGCAAGATCGACATGTCGGTCAGCCTGTTCGGCACGCACTGGAAGACGCCGATCATCCTGGCGCCTACCGGCGGCAACAGGGCCTACGATGCCGAAGGTGAACTCGCCGTGACCCGGGCGGCGAAATCAGGCGGCCACTTGAACGTCCTCTCCAGTGCCGCCGGCACCAGCATCGAGGAGGTGATTGCCGCGCGCCAGGGCGAGGTCTGGTACCAGCTCTATGCCACCTCCAGTCTCGAAGTGGCACAGCAGATAGTGCGCCGGGTGGAACGCGCGGGTTGCCCGGTGCTGGAGATCACCGTCGATCGCAGCGGCGGCCGCAACCAGGAAACCTTCGCCCGCCTGCGCCGGAAAGATACGCGCGACTGCGTCAGCTGCCATGTCGCGGGGATTGGCAGTGCCAAGGAGAGGCCCAACTACGACGGCATTGACATGTCCAAGGTCGCCAGCATGCAGTCGTCCAACATGACCTGGGACTTCATCCAGAAGATGCGCGACACGACCAAGATGAAGTTGGTCATCAAGGGCATCCTCACCGAAGAGGACGCGGAGTTGTGCCTCAAGTATGGCGTCGACGGCATCTATGTTTCCAATCACGGCGGCAGGAGCGAGGACGGCGGACGGGGCGCCATCGAATGCCTGCCCGAAGTCGCCCGTGTCGCTAGGGCTAAGCTGCCGATCATTTTCGACAGCGGCGTGCGCCGCGGCAGCGACATTTTCAAGGCCATGGCGCTGGGCGCCTCCGCCGTCTGCATCGGCCGCCCCTACCTCTGGGGTCTGGGCGCTTTCGGCCAGCAGGGGGTGGAGCGGGTCCTGGAAATCCTGCGCGCAGAGCTGTTCGGCACCATGCAACAGATGGGCACGCCGAATATCGCCGCGATCATGCCGGCAATGGTCATCAAGGCGTAACTCGATTGCGCGCTTTCTGAATGGCTGAGGCTATGGCGCCGGTGCAGATCGCTGTGCTGCTGCGCGAAATGTTCGCCCAGGCGATCGCCAGCGCCCAGCCTGCGCTGTGCCTGCCGCCGCATCTGGCAACGCTGCCCGCGTTGAACAATGGCCGGCTGATCGTGATCGGCGCAGGCAAGGCTTCGGCGGCCATGGCGCAGGTGGTCGAGGAGCACTGTGAGCACTGGGCCGGCTTGATCGAAGGCCTAGTCGTCACCCGCTACGGCTACGCGCGGCCTTGCCGGACGATAGAGATCGTCGAAGCCGCCCATCCGCTTCCCGACGAGGCCGGCCAGAGCGCCGCTCGGCGCATGCTCGAACTGGTCCGGGACTTAAGCCCGGACGATCTGGTCCTGTGTCTGATTTCCGGCGGCGGTTCGGCGCTGCTGCCGTTGCCGCTCGAAGGACTCACGCTCGACGACAAGCAGCAACTCGGCCGCGCCTTGCTCAAGTCCGGCGCCACCATCAGCGAGATCAATTGCGTCCGCCGCCACCTCTCGGCGATCAAGGGTGGGCGCCTGGCCGCGGCCTGTCATCCGGCGCGGGTCGTGACCCTGCTGATCTCCGATGTGCCCGGCGACGATCCGATGGACATCGCCTCCGGCCCGACCGTGCCCGACCCGACGAGTTGCGCCGATGCGCTGGAGATTCTCCGGCGCTATGGCATCGATACTTCGCGCCGGCTTCTCGATGTTCTCGAGAGCGGCCGCGGCGAGTCGGTCAAGCCGGCTGACCCGCGCCTGGCCGGTGTCGATACGCGCATCATCGCCACGCCGCAGATGGCGCTCGAAGCCGCCGCCCAGGTGGCCAGGCGGGCCGGCCTGGCGGCGCATATCCTCGGCGACGCCATCGAAGGCGAGGCCAAGGACGTCGCCCGGGTCATGGCCGGGATCGCGCTGCAGGTGGCCCGGCGCGGCCAGCCCTTCGCGCCGCCCTGCGTGCTGCTCTCCGGCGGCGAGACGACGGTCACGGTGAAAGGTCAGGGACGCGGCGGGCGCAATGTCGAATTCCTGCTCGCCTTAGGCATCGCCCTAGCCGGCGAAGCGGGTGTCTACGCGCTGGCCGGCGACACCGACGGCGTCGACGGGCAGGAAGAGATCGCTGGCGCCATGCTCGGCCCGGACACGCTGGCGCGTGCCTTGGCAAATAATATCCGGCCCAAGGATGCCCTGGCGGACAACGACGGCCATGGCTTCTTCAGCGCGCTCGGCGACTCCGTGATCACGGGTCCGACCCTGACCAACGTCAATGATTTTCGCGCGATCGTGGTGAACGTCGGGCCGTAGTGATTCAGGATGCTGACGAAAGACTGGATTGCCACTTCGCTGCGCTTTTCGCAAAGACCCTAGAGGGTCTTCGCGAGCCCGTAGGGCGTGGCGATCCATGGTGGCAATACCCAACTGGATTGCCGCGCTTCGCTCGCAAAGACCCTAGGTGGTCTTCCCACAGGGTTTTTCTTCGGCCATCGCGAGCGTAGCGTGGCGATCCAGGTATTGCGGTGTAACTGACCCTAGAACGAAGACAGGTTCGTTCCCCCGTCGCCCACGGCAACATAGCCGAAGGGGGTATGGGTCACGGCGTTGAGATTGTTGCTGGTCGGGCGGGTATACGGCGCCTGCGGCTGCACCACCCAGGTGACGCCATCGACACTGGTGAATAGCCCGCCTTGCTTGCCGACTGCGACGAACTGATGGCCGAAGTCTATCGCGGTCAGGTTATTCGTGCTCGGCACCGGCGTCGCCGCCGACCAGGTCACGCCGTCCAGACTGGTTACTACGGTTCCATTGTCCCCTACCGCAACGAACAGGCCGCCGAAGGCGATGCCATGGAGATTGACGGAAGTTCCTGCATAGGCCGATTGCCAGGAGTTGCCGCTGTCGATGCTGGTCAGCAGGCTGCCGTTGTCACCCACCGCGACAAATCTGCCGTTGCCATAGGTCAGCGCATTCAGACTATAGCCGTTGCCAGGATAGACCGTGCCCCAGGTCGACGCGCTGCCGGAGATGATGGTGCCGTTTTTCCCCGCGGCAACGTATTGACCGGAACCATTCGAGGCAACGGCGTAAAGATCGTAGGGCGTATTGCTCGTCTGCGGCGTCCAGGTGACCGCATCGGAACTGGTCAGCAGTGCTCCGGAAGACCCTACGGCTACATAAGTGCCGCCGAAGCTCACCGCGTTGAGGTTGGCCGTGGGAGAAGAGGGATTTATTTGCGGAGTCCAATTGATTCCGCTGATGCCCGAAATGACGCCGCCGACACCCAAGCCGCTGGTCCCGGAATAAATCACGCCGCCGGCGCCGACCGCAACGAGAGTGGTCCCAGTGGTGTTGCTGGTGACGCCGGCGAGATTCGAGCCCAGGCTGGTGCCGGCATTCCAGATAGCGCCCGCCAGTCGCGGCACGACCACCGCGGTAGGCGTGCCGCTGCCCGACGGCCCGCCGTTCACGTCCGCACTGGCGAAACAGGAGTAGGTGCTGCCGTTGGCCAAGCCCAAGCCCCCGCCCATGAAGCTGACCAGGTACGGCGAGGAGGCATTGTGTAGCTCCAGCACATTGGTCAGCGAATTCGCGTTGACATTGGTATCGGTCGTCTGGTCGCCCGGGGCGCAGACCAGCCAGTACTGGACGTTGCCGGCCATGGTCCAGGTTGCCGTGAAGCTGCTGTCGCCCGGGTTGAGCAGGAGGTTGTTCGGCGGACTGGCGGAACTGCCGAGCTTGGAGCCGCAGCCGGAGATGAACAACAGCGCGGCTAGCGTGGCGACGATGATGGGGATGGAGCGGCGATTCATGCAAATTCCTTCAATTCATTGAGGCGAACGCAGACCTGGGTCGCGTGGCTGTCGCCGGGATTATGCCCGATATTTGCCCGTTCCGAATTGTATCGGCTTGTTGCCCCGAGCCGCAGGGCCGTCCCAAGGCGAGGCATTGTTGCGCATGGAGTCCCGAAGGGACGAACCGTCGTCACCCCCTTGCCGGGCAAGGGGGCGGGGGGAATGCCGCCGAGCCGCAGGGCCGTCCCAAGGCGAGGCATTGTTGCGCATGGAGTCCCGAAGGGACGAACCGTCGTCACCCCCTTGTTGGACGAGGGGGCATCATGCAGAATGTCGTCGCAACGCGCTCCCGTTCAACACTACTATGGAGTCATCATGAGCATCAAAGTCGGCGATAGTCTGCCCAACGGCAGCCTGAATGAATTCATCGAGTCGGAAAGCGCCGGCTGCAGTCTCGGGCCGAACACCTTCAAGGTGGAAGATCTGCTGCGCGGCAAGAAGGTCGTCATCTTCGGCCTGCCCGGCGCCTTCACGCCGACCTGTTCGGCCAGGCATGTGCCGGGTTATCTCGCCGCTTACGCTGCCTTGAAGGCGCAAGGCGTCGATGAGATCTGGTGCCTGGCGGTCAATGACGCCTTCGTCATGGGCGCCTGGGGCCGCGAGCAGAAGACCGCCGGCAAGCTGCGCATGATGGCCGACGGCAGCGCCGAATACACCCGGCTGCTCGGCCTGGACCTCGATCTTGGCGCCCGCGGCATGGGCACGCGCTGTCAGCGCTTCTCGATGTTGGCCGACGACGGCGTGGTCAAAATCCTGAACGTCGAAGCGCCGGGCAAGTTCGAAGTCAGCGACGCGGAGAACATGCTCAGGCAGTTACCTTGACGGGACTTGCTTTGTAAAGGCTGGATCGCCGCGCTACGCTCGCGATGACGGCATCTAGGGTCTTTGCGAGGAGCGAAGCGACGCGGCAATCGAGCCTTTTGCCGCATCCGCCCGGTTGCCGATGAGCGGCCCCGCCGCTCTAGCACCTGCTTCGCTGGCACAAGAGCTCTGGGTTGTCCTTCGGGCAACTACGAGCTCTAGCACCTGCTTCGCTGGCACAAGAGCTCTGGGTTGTCCTTCGGGCAACTACGAGCTCTAGAAATCCAGCCCCAGCCATTGCCGCACCTGTTCGTGCAGATCGCCCTGGAAATCCTCGCGCTGGCCGGATGCGGTGATCCGTCCCAGGCTCAGGACATTGACCTGATCGGACATGCGCACCACGCGCCTGACGTTGTGGTCGATGAGCAGGATGCCCATGCCGGCGCGCGAGAATTTTTCGATCCAGACGAAGACTTCCTCGGCCATGATCGGCGACAGTCCGATCGAGGGTTCGTCGATCAGGCACAGGCTGGGCAGTTGCAGCCAGGCCTTGGCGAACTCGACCTGCTTCTGCTGGCCGCCGGAGAGGTCGCCGGCCTGGGTCGATCGCCTCTGTCTGATCACCGGGAAGGCGTCGAGAACTTCTTCGTAGCGCTCCTTGATCAGGTGCGCGAATTTCTTCGGGCGGCTCTGCAGCGGCAGGAGCAGATTCTCCTCCACCGTCAGATAGGGGAAGAGGCTGGACTCCTGGGGAATGTAGCTGATGCCCCGGTCGATGAGCTGATGCGGGGCGATGCCGGCGATGGCCTCGCCCATGAATTCGATGCTGCCGGATTTCGGCGTCAGGAAGCCGCAGATGGTCTTGACCACGGTGGACTTGCCGGCGCCGTTCAAGCCGATCAGGCCGCTCACCTCGCCGCGGTTCACGGTCAGCGAGACCTCCGAGAGCACATCGATATCCTCGGCATAGCCGGCGGTGACGCACTCGAGTTTCAGCAGCAGTTCAGACATGTGCACTGCTGCCAACGCTGCTGCCCAGATACGCTTCGATCACCGCGGGGGATTCGAGAACCGTACGCGTCGCGCCCTGGGCGATCACCCGGCCGGCATTCATGCACACCGAACGCGGGCAGAGGTCCACGATGATCGGCATGTCGTGGCTGACCAGGATGAAGGTCTGCCCCTCGCCGTGACGGCGCCGGATGAAACCGGCCATGGCTTCACGCATCACCGGATGGACCGCCGCGAAGGGTTCGTCGAGCAGCGCGATCTTCGGCGGCGCGATGAAACACATGCCGAACTCCAGGAGTTTTTTTTGCCCGCCCGACAAAGCCCCGGCATCGAGATAGCGGACCTGGGAGAGCGTCAGTTCATCGAGCAGGGTCTCGCACCGGCGTTCCGCTTCGGCTTCGGACAAGCCCCGGGCAAGGCCCGCCGTGAGCATGTTATCGACGGCGGAGATGCGCGTGAACACGCGGGTCATCTGGAACATCCGGAGCAGGCCCCGGTTCGCCAGTTGCACCGGCGTCATGCCGGTCACGGCTTCGTCGCCGAGCCAGACCGAGCCGGCATCGGGCGCAAGAAAGCCGGAGAGGATGTTGAGCAGACTGGTCTTGCCCGAACCGTTCGGTCCGATCAAGCCGAGGATCTCTCCCGGCTCGACAGCGATACTGCAGTCGTCGACCGCACTGATGCCGCCGAAGTGCTTTTGCAGTCCCTCGGTCCTGAGCAGGCTCACGGCTTCGCGCTCCCGGCCTTGCTGCGGTAGCGCCCGCTGGCCAGACCCCACAGGCCGGTGCGCAGAAAACGCGCGAAGAGTATCACCGCGGCGGAAAACACGATCATCTGGATGTTGCCGAAATCGCGCAGCCACTCGGACGTGAGATAGACCAGCAGGGCGCCGACGATGGGACCGGTGAGCGTGCCCATGCCGCCGATCACGACCATGGCGATGATCAGGCCGGTCTGCATCAGGAGTCCCAGTTCCGGGCTGACCAGTTGGCTGAAGGTGCCGTAGAGCGAGCCGGCGAGGCCGCAGATGGCGCAGGACAGGGCGAAGGCCAGGGTCTTGTAGCGGACCACGGCTATGCCCCGGCTCTCGGCGCCGGTCGCGTCGTCGCGGATGGCCAGCCAGAAACGCCCGGTCCGGCTCTTCATCAACAGGTAGAGGCCGACCAGGGTCGCCAGCAACACCCCGAGGAAGAGATAGTAGTAACCGACCCGGCTCTCGAACAGCGTCGGCACGTTCAGTCCCTGGTCGCCGCGGGTGAATTCGATCGAGTTGCCGATGACGACGCGGGCGATTTCGGCGAAGGACAGCGTCGTCAGGGATAGGTAGGGCCCTTTCAGGCGCAGCACCACCTTGCCGAGCAGCCAGCCGAGCACGGCGCAACTGACGATGGCGGCCGGGATGCCGATGGCCAATGGTGCCTGCAGGTGGTAGTCGAGCAGGGCCGTGGTGTACGCGCCGAGCATCGCGAATGCGGCCGGGGCCAGGGAAAACTGGCCGGTGAACCCGGCGAGCAGATTCCAGCCCAGAGCGAGCAGCGCGAAATAAATGCTGATGATCAGGATGCCCAGGGAGTAGGGCGTGGTCACGAACAGCGGCGCCAGCGAGAGCAGCGCCAGGAGCAACAGCGACGCGCGGAAATCGCGGCGCAGCCGGTTGACCCAGAGATTGCCGGCGGCGTTTACCATCGCCGCGCTCATAGTTCCCGGCCCTTCTCGCCGAACATGCCCTGCGGCCGGACCAGCAGCACCAGGATCAGCAGCATCAGGCCGAAGGCGTCGCGGTAGGCGTAGGAAACATAGACCGCGAAGAACGATTCGCAGACGCCGAGGATCAGCGCCGCCGCCATCCCGCCCCAGATCGAGCCCATGCCGCCCAGGACCACGATGACGTAGGACTTGATCGCCGGGAAGGCGCCGACATCCGGACCCGGGTTGATCAGCGGCGCGAGCAAGGCGCCGGCCAGCGCCGCCATCATTCCGGAGATCACGAAGACCATGCTGGTGGTCCTGGTCGCGTCGATCCCGGCAAGCGACGCGCCCAGGCGATTCTGCGCCACCGCCTGGATCTGCCGCCCCCACAGCGAGCGCTTGATGAACAGGGCCAGGCCGATCAGGAGGCAGAGCGAGACGCCTGCGGCGATCAGCTTCTGGCCGTTCAGCATCACCGGCCCGATGCTGAAGCGGGAGGTCTCGATCAGCACCGGGCCGCGAAATGGGTAGGGTCCGACGATCTTATCGACCAGGTTGACCAGCAGCAGCGACAGCCCGAAGGTGACGACCACGGCGTATTCGTCCTTGGAGCTGCTCCAGCTGCCGTGGCCGGCATACAGCGGGCGCATCAGCAGCCGCTCGACCAGCCAGCCCAGCGCGCCCCCGGTCAGTGCCGCCAGGGGCAGGGCGAGCCAGGGCGGGATGCCGAGCTTCAGGGCGATCAGCACATAGGCGTAGGAGCCGATCATGTAGAACTCGCCGTGGGCGAAGTTGACCACTTTCAGCACGCCGAAAATCATCGCCAGGCCGACCGCCATCAGCGCGTAGAACAGCCCGAAGATCAGGCCGTTGACCAGCAGGTCGAGAGCCAGCATGGTTATTTCCTGTTCCTGCGGGAGCTAAATAGCCTTGGCTCTTCGATGACCGAAAAGGCGCGAGAGTACGAACAAGGGGCGACCCTCCCCTTGTTTATCCTCCGTATGGGAACAAGGGGTGATCCCCCTTGTAAATCCCCCAAAACATTTTCGCTGGTCAAAGCTTCCTCACGCGATTAGTCATCCCGCCCTCTGACCGCTTCCAGCCGTCGCGCCGCGGCCAATACGAGCCAGTCGGCGCCGCGCTTGCCGATGATCTGCAGGCCTATCGGCAGGCCCTCGGGACTGTTGCGCCAGGGCACGGAAATGGCCGGCAGGCCGGTGAGGTTGAAGGGCATGGTCAGTTGCGTGACGGCGGTATGCAGCGGATAGAGGCGGCCGTCGATGTCGACCTGGGTCGCGCCGACCAGGGGCGCCGGCGTGCGCAGGGTCGGGCAGATCAGCAGGTCGGCCTGACGAAACAGCAGATCGAAGTTCCCGGCCAGTTGGCTGCGCATGCGCTGCGCCTTGAGATACCAGTGACCGGGCAGGAAATGGCCGATCTCCAGCCTGACCCGGACATCCTCGCCCAACTGCTGGCCGCGGCTTCGCAGTCGCTCGCCATGAACCTCGGTGGCTTCGGCGCAGATGGTGTTGAACTGGATCGCCGCCGCCGCCGCGATGCCCTCGACCGCGAGTTCCAGCGTCTTCGCGCCGCCCGCGGCCAGGGCGGTCACCGCCGTTGCCAGCGCCGCGCGTACCGCCGGGGCTAGCGGCTCTGCGAAATAGCCGGTGAGGCGGGCGATGCTCAGTCCCGAGAGATCGGGCAGGGTCCAGGCAGGCACCTCGGGCAGCGCCAGCATCGCGGCGAACAGTGCGGCGCAGTCATCGACCGAGCGGCCGAGCGGACCGACATGGTCGAGCGAGGGCGCGAGATCCATGACGCCTTCGCGCGGCACGGCGTCGAAGCTGGGCTTGAAGCCGACGACGCCGCAGCAGGCCGCGGGAATCCGGATCGAGCCGGCGGTGTCGGTGCCGACCGCGCAGCGAACGATGCCGGCGGCAATCGCGGCCGCCGAACCGCCGCTCGAGCCGCCGGGCATATGCCCGGGCGCGACCGGATTGACCACCCTGCCGAAATTCGGATTGTCGCTGGTGATGCCGTAGGCCAGTTCGTGGAGGTTGCTGGTGGCGACGATCACCGCGCCGGCCTGCTTCAGCCGCGCCACGACTGTCGCATCCCGACCAGCCGGCAGTCCCTCCACGGCGGCGCTGCCGCCGGTCAGCGGTGCGCCGGCTACCGCCATCAGGTCCTTGATCGCGACCGGCACGCCGGCCAGAAAGCCGGGTCCGGAAGTTGGCAACGCGTTGGACAACGAGTTTGGCAACGAGTTTGGCAACGAGTTTGCCAACGCTGCGGGCAGCCAGTTGATCGCATGCCACCGGTCGTGCCTTGCGCGCTCCAAGGCATCTGCCGCGTCGGCCGCGGGCCGCGATCCGGAGGACCGGCCGGCCGCAGCATCGGGCTGCGTCGGCGCAGCATGATAGGCCGGGCAGGACGGCGTCTTCGCGGCGCGGAATTGCTCCAGCTCCGGCGCGTTGATATTCAGCCGCGCGAGCCAGGCATCCGCCCGCTCCGCGTGACCATAACCGAGCCAATCGGCGTAGCCGATCAGCGCTGCTCGCAAATCGTTCATGTCGTGCCCAGAATTTGCCCGCCCAAGGCTTACCCTTGGGACGGGCAGGAGGATGAGTATTACTTCGCCGGCCTGACCAGTTTCTTCACGTCCAGCGCCTGTCCCGGCGCCTGGATCAGATTGGTCTTGGAGATCGGCTGATTGACTTCGGTGAGCTGGTAGTTCACGTAGGGAATGTCCACCCATTGCTGGTAGCCGTAGCCGGGCTGCTTGCCGAACTGGAAGGGACCGCGCACGCCGGAAAACTTCATGGTCTGCAGCGCCTTGATGATCGCCGCCGAGTCGGTGCTCTTGGCTTCCTTGATGGCATCGACGATCAGGAGCAGAGAGTCCGCCGCCTGGAAGATCAGCCGGTTCGGTTCGTTCTTGGTGCGCTTCAGGTATTCGGCCGCGACATCCAGTCCGATCTTCGGTGTCGCCATCTGCGGATGATAGAGCGCGAAGGAGACCATGTACTTGCCCGCCTCCTTGACGTTCTGCCAGAAGTCCGGGTAGTCGGCCAGCCCCGAGCCGTCGTACAGCCAGGTCTTGGCGCTGGGTGCGACGCCCTGTTCGTAGAGCTGGTTCATGACGATATAGGCGGCCGGCGGCAGCATGATGGTGATCACCATCTCCGGCGGATTGGCGCGCAGGGGCAGGATGGCCGGGGTGAAGTCCTTGCCGGCGCGGTCCACCGTTTCATACTTGTAGCTGACGCCCGGCGCCCGTGCCTTCAACATCTCGCCGGTGATCTTGGCCTGGCCGATGCCGTAATCGGTGTTCTCGGCGAAGGCCACGACGCTTTTCACGCCCATCGCGATGATCGTGTCGGTCATCGCCGAAGAGACGCGGGTGTTGTAGTTGGCCGGATTGAACACCTCCGGATAGCCTTTCTTGCGGACGTCGTCGGACCAGCAGTTGGTGTTGATGTAGGGATTGTTGTAGCGATGCGCGACCTCGATTTCGGCCAGGCAGACGGAACTCTGGTGGCCGCCGGCGATGGCCACCACCTTGTCCTTGGTGATCAGCTTCTCCGCTGCGGCGCGACCCTTTTCCGGAATGCCCTGGTTGTCCTCGTAGATCAGCTTGATCTGGCGCCCGAGCACGCCGCCCTTGGCATTGACCATGTCCTTGACGATCTCGACGGCGTCCTTCACCTGGGTGCCCTGGACCACCGACCCCGGCGGCGACTGGGCGATGCTGATGCCGATGGCGATGGGATCAGCGGCCATGCCTGAACCGGCGTAGCCGGTCAATGCAAGGCCGAGCAGAGCTGCTATGCGTGCAACATTCATGGTCATCCTCCTTGGGTGGATAGCTGATTATTATGGTTGCTGCAAAAACCTGGATCGCCACGCTGCGCTCGCGAAGACCCCCTAGCGTCTTTGCGAGGAGCGCAGCGACGCGGCATCCAGCCGCTGGGGTCATTGAGCGAAATATAACATGCGGCGGTTCAGAGATTTTTTGCCAGGAAGGTGATCATTCTTTCCCAGGCGAGGCTGGCGCATTTGGCATCATAGACGTCGGCGCGGCGCTCGTTGAAAAAGGCGTGGTCTGCGTCGTAACGAAAGATCTCCGGCGTCGCTCCGGCGGCGTGCATCGCTTGTTCCAGCGCATCCACGGCTTCTTTGGTAAACGAGTGATCGTTGTTGGCGAAGTGCGCTTGAAACGGCAACCTGATCTCCGCCGGATCGGCAAACGCCTTCGGCGGTATGCCGTAGAAGCATACCGCCGCGGCGGCCTCGGGGACATGCACGGCCGCCGCTATGCTCAGGGCACCGCCCATGCAGAAGCCCATCACGCCGACCTTGCCGGAAAGGGTCTGCAGATGGCGGACCGCGCCGCGGATATCCTGGTGCGTGGCGCCCGGGAAGTCGAGGCCGGTCATCATGTGGCGGGCTTCATCGGGTTCCTGGGTGACCCGTCCCTGGTACAGATCCGGTGCGAGGGCATTGAATCCGGCACGGGCGAAGCGGTCGGCGACGCCGCAGATCTGGTCGTTCAATCCCCACCATTCCTGTATCACCACGATGCCCGGCCGGTTCTCGCCGGCACTGGCCAGGTAGCCGTGTATGGTCTCGCCATCCGGGCGAGGAAAACTGATCATCTGACCCATGGTTTCTTCCTCGGTTCGTTATCGAAAATGGTGTTTGCCAGGTCGTCAAAAAGTTCCCGGTCAAACAGGCTTGATCATTTTAGGTCAAAAGCATCGCAAGCGCGACAGGTATCGAGCCGCCGGGCCGCCCCAAGGCGAGGCAGCGTATGTCCTGCGAGCACAGCGAGCGATCGTCACCCCCTTCCTAGGGGCGAGGCAGGGAATTCGGCGAGCACTGCTCGCCGCCTGTCGAGCGACGCCGCGTAGCGGAGGCGCCGGGGGCTTAGGGGAGCGAATGGACCCGCTACTTTGCGCTGCGGCCCTGACGGGCAGCCTGGTAGAGCGGTTCCACCTTGGGCAGCAGGCGCTCGATATCCGCCACCCGGGATGACGACGCCGGATGGGTGGACAGCCATTCCGGCGGCGCTCCCTTGGCCGCGGCCGCCATCTTTCGCCACAGCGACAGGCCGGCCCGGGGATTGAATCCGGCGCGCGCGGCAAGGTCCAGGCCCACTTCATCCGCCTCCACTTCGTCGCTGCGCGAAAACTTCAGGCTGAGGAGATTGCCGCCGAGCTGGAAGGCCCCGGCGTATCGGCCGTTGCCGACCACCTGGCCGAGCACCGCCGTGCCCATGCCGACGATTGCCGATTTGCCCATCCGTGCCCGGGCGTGTTCGCGCAAGGCGTGCGCGATCTCGTGGCCGAGCACCACGGCGAGTTCGTCGTCGGAAAGCGCCAGGCCGCGGGCCAGGCCGCTGTAGACGACGATCTTGCCGCCAGGCATGCACCAGGCGTTCACCTGCGGGCTGTTGAGGTAGTTGCTTTCCCAGCGCCATGATGACGCCCTGGGATTGACCCGGGCGGCGAAGGGCAGCAGGCGTTTCGTGATCGCGTTGATCCGCTGTCCGTCCTTGTTCGATGCCGTCGCCAGGGCGTGATGGGCGGAGGCGTCGATGATGATCCGGACATATTGATCGGAGGCTGTTCGTTCGACCGTCTCGGCCGAGACCAGATTGCGGAAGACCGAGGGATTCGGCGTCTGGATGCCGTCGGCGAGCGCCTGCCCGGACAGGGTCAAGCAGAGCATGGCCATGGCGAAATTGTTCATGACGGCATTTTACCGGCGAATCCTGTCAGGACATCGATGACCGCGCCGCAACCCGCGATTTTCCTGCATAATATGACATACGCCTAATAGTGCGCCGTCATGACGAATCCGCTGCGACACATGAGCCTCAAGATCCGGGTGCTGTGCCTGGTCTCGTTGCTCATCGTCGCCGCCATCTGGGGCCTCGCCGTGGTCGTGGCGACGGTGCTGCAGAGGGACCTGGAGAAGATGGTGGCGCAGCAATTGTCGGTGACGCTCGACTATGTCGCCGACGATATCGACCAAAGCGTGCTAAACCATTTCAATGAATTGAACAAGCTCGCGGCCAGGATTACGCCGCAGCTCCAGGCTGATCCGGCAAAGGTGCAGCAGGTGCTGGAACAAAGCGAACTGGCCGCTGCCTACTTCCCCGAGGGCATCGTCTGCAGCGATCGCCGGGGCATCATCTTTGCCGACCGACCGGTGCTCCCGGGGAGACGCGGCGCTTCCCTGGAAGACCGGGCATACTTTCGCGAGATCATGGCCGGCGCCCGGCAGGCGATCAGCCATCCCCTGGTCGGCCGATTCGTGCAACGACCGGCGGTCATCCTGGCCTTGCCGCTAAAGGACGCGCAAGGCCTGCCCGGCGGCATGCTCGTGGGCACTTTGCTGCTTTCGGATCCCGACCTGTTCAGCCATCTGGAAAAGCTCAAGCTCGGCAAGACCGGCTACTTCAACGTGGTCTCGCCCAAGGACCGGTTGATCGTCTCGGCCACCGACAGGAAGCGGATCCTCTCGACCATCTCGCCGAAGGGGGTGCGTCCCTTGCTCGACCGGCGCTTTGAAGAGGGCTTCGAGGATATGGGCGTCTCCGTCAATTCAAGAGGGCTCGAGGTGCTGACGCTGAGCCGGGCTATCCCTAGTGCGGGCTGGATCGTGGTCGTCGCCATCGAGACCCGGGAAGCCTTCGCGCCTATTTCGACCTTGAAACGCGAGATCTACTTCGGCGCCATGCTGATTTCGCTGCTCGTGGCTGTGTTCCTGTACCTCGTCCTGAAACGGCAGTTGGCACCGCTGGCGGATGCGGCGATGGCGATGCAAAGGATGAGCGAAGGCGTGGAGCCGCTCACGACGATCCCGGTAAAACGCGAAGACGAGATCGGCCAACTGGTGGAAAATTTCAACCGGCTGGTCTTGGAACGCAGGGGACTGGACGAGGACTTGCGCCGAGAGGTCGCCGAACGCAAGATGGCGGACGACGAGATCAGGAATCTGGCCTACCATGATGCGCTGACCCGGCTGCCGAATCGCCGGCTGCTTTTCGACCGCCTGCAGCATGCCATCGCCGCCAGTTCCCGCAGCGGCAGATATTGCGCGCTGCTGTTCATCGATCTGGATAACTTCAAAACCCTCAACGACACGCTTGGCCACGACGCCGGCGACCTGCTCCTGCAGGAGGTTTCACGGCGTTTGGCCACCTGCTTGCGCGAGGGCGACACCGCGGCCCGGCTGGGCGGCGACGAATTCGTGGTGTTGCTGGAAAATCTTAGCGAGAACGCGCAGGAAGCCGCGACCCAGGCCGAGACTACGGGCGAAAAGATCCATGGCGCGCTGAATCAGACCTACCAGCTCGCCAATCACGAATACAACGGCACGCCGAGCATCGGCGTCACCCTGTTTACCGATCACCAAGACACCGTCGATGAGCTGGTGAAACGGGCGGACCTCGCGATGTACCACGCCAAGTCCGCGGGGCGCAACGCGCTGCGTTTCTTCGATCCGCAGATGCAGGCCGTCATTACCACGCGCGCCACGCTGGAAGCCGGCTTGCGCGAGGCGTTGCTGAAGCAACAGTTCCTCCTCTACTACCAGGCCCAGGTCGATAGCCAGGGTCATGTGACCGGTGCCGAGGCCTTGCTGCGCTGGCAGCATCCGCAGGGCGAACTGGTGTCGCCGATGGAGTTCATTCCCCTGGCCGAGGATACCGGCCTGATCCTGCTGCTCGGCCGCTGGGTGCTGGAAACCGCCTGCGCCCAGCTTGCGCTCTGGGCTGCCTGCCCGGAACTGGCGCATCTCATGGTGGCGGTGAATGTCAGCCCCCGGGAGTTCCACCACAAGGATTTCGTGGAACAGGTGAAATCGGTGCTGGTGACGAGCGGAGCCAGACCGCAGAGATTGAAACTGGAGCTGACCGAGAGCCTGCTGCTGCACGACGTGGAAGATACCATCGTCAAGATGACCGCCCTGAGAGCCGAAGGCGTCAGCTTCTCGCTGGACGACTTCGGCACCGGCTACTCGTCGCTTTCCTACCTGAAACGCCTGCCCCTGGATCAGGTCAAGATCGATCGCAGTTTCGTCCGGGATGTCCTCACCGATGCCTATGATTCCGCCATCGCCCGCAGCGTCATCGACCTGGGCCGGAACCTGGGACTAGGGGTCATTGCCGAGGGCGTCGAAAGCGGCGCGCAGCGCGACTTTGTCGCCGCAAACGGCTGCCAGAATTATCAGGGCTATCTGTTCAGCCGCCCGCTGCCGCTGCACGAATTCGAAAAATTTGTCCGCCGCGCCTGAGTCCGCAATTCAACGATCCCGCTGTTTCTGCGTTTCATAGACGACCTTGCCGGCCACCATGGTGACCAGCGGCTTGATGTCCTTCAACTGCTCAGCCGGCACCTTGAGGTAGTCGCGGTCGAGCACCAGGAGGTCGGCGTACTTGCCCGCCGAGAGCGAACCCAGGTTGCCCTCCTGAAACAGGAAGGGCGCATTACTGCGGGTATAGGCGATCAGCGCCTGCTCGCGGGTGATGGTCTGCTTGAGCACCTCCCGGCCGCCGACCATCTTGCCGGTGACCGCCCAGCCTATGGTGGCGAAGGGATTGTAGGGCGTGACCGCAGTGGCATCGGAGCCCAGTCCCCAGGGCAGGCCGCTGGCCTGGACCATCCTCAGCGGCGGCATCTCGTAGGCGCGCTCGCCATGAACCTTGAGCATCAGCGCGCCCTGAACCACCGGACGGCTGCTGATTTCGGCGTACATGCCCAGGCGCTTCATGCGCTCGATATCCTGAGGCTCGAGCTGGTCGACATGCGAGAAGGTCCAGCGCAGTCCCTTGATCGGCTTCACCTTGTTGATCGCCTCGATCTCGCTGAGGAAGGCCTCGATGGAGGCGCGCAACTGCGCATGGACGTTCATGTGCATGCCCCGGTCGGCGACCAGCTGCGCCACGCGCCGCCATTGCGCCAGGCCCTCGGGGGTGATGTTGGCCTTTGCCGCGAGCAGGTTGTCGTGCAGGGGGAAATACACCGTTTCGCCGTAGCCGGTATTGTCGAACCAGTCATCGCCCTGGAAGGGTTTCATCTGTCTGATCTTGTCCAGGACGACGTCGACCTCGGCCGGACTCTCCGGTTCCAGCCAGACGTTGTAGAAGATCCGCACGGTCATCTGATGGTCCTTCGCCAGCGTTGCGAAAGGCTCTATCTGGCGCGGACTGAAACCGCGCCCGCCCATGTCCTGCATCGCCGTGATGCCGACCTTGTTGAGGTCGGTCATCAGCGTCCTGGCGTTTGCCAGCATCTGGGGCATTTCGGCGATGCCGAGCTTGGCCAGCGTCATGCGCACCGCGCCGCCGCCGTTCAGGACGCCGGTCGGCTGTCCCGCGGCATCCTTTTCGATCTTGCCGCCCTTCGGGTCGGGCGTCTTGTCGTCGATGGCGAGCGCCTTCAGTCCGGCGCTGTTGGCGTAGATGCAGAAGTAGATGAGCTGGGCGACCACCGGGTTGTTGGGCGCGATGCGGTCAAGTTCCTCCTTGCTAAAGCCGCGCTTCTCGTCGCTGAATTGCTCCTCCGACCAGCCGCCGAGGATCAGCACCCACTCGCCCGGCTTCGATTCTCGTGCCTTCGTGGCGATCATCTCCAGCGCTTCTTTGTGCGTGGCAACGCCGTCCAAGCGGATCTCGCGGTCCCAGAACTCCGAGGCGCGCATCATATGCACATGGTTGTCGATCAGGCCCGGAATCACGGTGCGTCCCTTCAGGTCGATCACCCGGGTCGTGCCACCGGCGAGCTTCTTCATCGCGGCGTTGCTGCCCGTGGCCAGGACCCGCTCGCCGCGGATGGCCAGCGCCTGGGCGATGGTGAACTGGTCGTCCACGGTGATGATCTTGCCATTGACCAGCAACACGTCGGCCTGTTGCGCCTGCGTCGTGATCGACCACGCGAGAAACGCGCAGATGCCGAAAAATCTCGAAAACTTCATGCCGTCTTCCTTGTTAAAAAAAGGCTCATTTAGCGAATGATGTTGTTGAACTCATACCCTGACGGCGAGAGCGAGCAACTGCACGGGATCCGGGCTGAATCGCGGCGACCGGTCGAGCGCCCTGAACCAACCGAGATAATTTGCGAGGTATTTCGTGG
>CAILCO010000001.1 GCA_903832735.1 uncultured Sterolibacterium sp. | reverse complement strand
TGATCAAGAGCGTGGTCAAGGACGTGAGCTTCACCACGATCTTCAAGGGCGTCATGCCCTTCATCGTCACCGACATCGTTCGCCTGGTCATCCTCATCGCCTTCCCCGTCGTGGCGCTCTACCTGCCCAGCAGGATGTGAAAGGATGTGAACTTCGCCGCTGCCGCGTCGCGGCGGCGGCGAATCAAGCCCCGTGGCCTAGCTTCTCTGCAACTCCCCGGGATCGATCGGCAGTTTTCGCAGGCGCTTGCCGGTGGCGGCAAAAATTGCATTCACCAGCGCCGGCGCGAGCGGCGGCAGGCCCGGCTCGCCGACCCCGCCAGGGGCTTCCCGGGAAGCCACGATATGCACCTCCACCTTAGGCGCCTCGTTCATTCTCAGGATCGGATACTGGTCGAAATTGCCCTGCTCTATCCTGCCGTCCTTGATGCTGATCTTGCCGTGAAGCGCCGCCGTCAGGCCGTACATGATCGCACTTTCCATTTGTCGCCTGATGATGTCGGGGTTCACCGTCATGCCGCAATCGACCGCGCAAACGACCCTATGCACACGCACCTTGCCGTCACTGGCCACCGAAACCTCGGCCACCTCGGCGGTATAACTGCCGAATGATTCGCCGACAGCGATGCCATGGAAATGGCCTGCCGGCAGCGGCTTGCCCCACGAGGCCTTCTCGGCGGCGAGTTCCAGCACCTGCTTGTAGCGGGGCGCCTTGTCGAGATGGGTGCGACGAAATTCGTAGGGATCCCGGCCGGCGAGAACGGCCAGTTCGTCAATGAAGCTCTCGACGAAGTAGATGTTCTGGGAGTGCCCGACCGAGCGCCAGAACCAGACCCCGACCGGAGTCTCCTGCTGCACCCATTCGACCGCTACGTTGGCGATCGAATAAGGCATCTGGCTGATGCCTTCGACCGCAAAGCCGTCGATGCCGTCCTTGATCGGAAGATGCGCCGCCTGCGAGATCGAGGCGGTGACGGTGCGTGCCGAAAACAATACCGGCCGGCCGGCGTCATCGAGTCCGCCGGAGAATTTGCACAGCGCTGCCGGCCGGTAGAACATCGCGCGGGTATCGTCCTCGCGGGAATAGACCAGCTTGACCGGGACCCCGGCCGTCTTCGAAAGGATCGTCGCATCGACGGCGAAATCCTGGGCGAAGCGCCTGCCGAAACCGCCGCCCAGATATTGGGTGTTGACCTTGATCTTCTCCGGAGGGACGCCGGCGACCTGGGAGAGTACGATCTGGTTCAAGCCCGGCGCCTGCGTGCTGGCCCAGATTTCAAGTTCGTCACCCTTGAACCAGGCGGTGCAGTTCATCGGTTCCATGCAAGAATGGGCAAGATAGGGAGCCTCGTAGGTGGCCTCGATGCGCTTGGCCGGGCGTGCCGTCGCCAGGTCACCGTCCTTGCGCGCCACCAACCCGGGCTTGTCGGCCGCTGCCGCAAAATCCGCCCGGATCGATGCCGAAGACAGCGTCGCGTTCGCGCCTTCATCCCACTTGATCTCTAGCGCTTCGCGACCCTGGCTCGCGCTCCAGTAGCCGTCGGCGAGCACGGCGACGCCGCTGGGAATGGACAGGACCTGCCTTACCCCGGGAACTCCTTTCGCCTTGTCGGCGTTGAAAGAGGCCACCTTACCGCCGATGACCGGTGAATGCGCGATCACTGCGGTGAGCATGCCCGGCAGCCTGACGTCGAGACCGAATTGCGCCTTGCCCGTCACCTTGACCTTGGTGTCCAGGCGTTTTGCGCTTGTTCCGAGGATGCGGAACTTGCCCGGATCCTTGAGCGTCACCGTCTGCGGGACCGGCTGCTTGCCGGCCTTTTCCGCCAGTTTGCCGTAAGAAAGCCGCTTGCCCGAGGCATGGACGACCGCGCCCTTCTCCGTCCTGCAGGTCGCAGGATCCACCTTCCAGGTTTCCGCCGCGGCCGAGACCAGCATGGCGCGCGCCGTCGCTCCCGCCTTGCGCATCGGTTCCCAGTGGCCGCGGATGGCCGTCGAACCTCCGGTGACTTGCATGCCGAACAGCGGATTCCTGAACGCCGGATCGGTATCCGCCTGCAGGACGCGGACCCGGCTCCAGTCGGCGTCCAATTCCTCGGCAATCAGCATCGGGATGGCGGTATGCACCCCCTGCCCCATTTCCGACAGGCCGCACAGCACCGTCACGGAATCGTCCGAGCCTATCCGCAAATAGGCGTTGAGACTGAAGCTCTGCGTCGCGGCGGCGGCAAAGCGCGCTGCGCCAGGGAGGATGAAGCCGACGATCAGGCCGCCGCCGGCCAGTGCACTGGTCTTGAGGAAGCCGCGCCGAGATTGGTTCACGATAACGCTCATGATCATGCCTCCTTGCGGATTATTTTCGCGGCTGCCTGGATGGCTTGGCGAATCTGGTTATAGGTGCCGCAACGGCAGATGTTGCCGCTCATGGCCGCCTCGATTTCGGCATCCGTCGGATGAGGATTCGCCGCCAGCAATGCCGATGCGCTCATGATCTGGCCGGACTGGCAATAGCCGCACTGCGGCACATCCGCCTGTTGCCAAGCGACCTGAACGGGATGTTCGCCGTGTTTCGAGAGTCCTTCGATGGTCGTGACCCGTCGGCCTTCGACAGCCGATACGGGCGTCGTGCAGGAGCGGATCGCGGCACCGTCGAGATGTACCGTGCACGCGCCGCAGAGTGCCTGGCCACAGCCAAACTTTGTTCCTGCCAGACCCAGGGTATCGCGCAGCACCCACAGGAGCGGCGTGTCCGGAGCAACATCGAGGGAAATCTTCCTGCCATTCAGTGTCAGTTTCATGGTTGTCGCCTCCTTCTCGCTAGTTCGGTGGAATCCGGATCGCCTCGTCGTTCCTCGGCGAAATCAAAACGTAGCATAGAAAACGCCATAACTGAATAGGTCAAATATCTATTTTTGAAATACCTCCGGATAAATCCGCCGGGGAACGCCCGGGAATGATCCCGCAGTGCGGGATCCAGGCTGCTAGCGCTTGAGGCTGTCGAGACAGCGTTTCAATCCATCAGGATCGCTCGCCACCAGGTTGCAGTCGAGCAGTTTGGGTGGACTGAAGGTGCTGGAACTGGAGGGTCTTAGGCTTTTGCTGCCGTTCTCCTTGAGCCGCTGCGGCTTATCCTGCTGCGGCTTGATGGGTTCGGCGACACAGGTCTTCGCATCTGGGGCCTTCTGTGCAATCTCGCTCAACTGTTTTTCGGCTTCCAGACATTTCTTCTGTTCGGATTCGAACTTCTTCAGGAGATCGGCCAATTTCGTGGCCTGACCCTGCTCCTGAAGCTGAGATGCAGCGATCTCCTGGCGCTGGCTTTCAATTATTCGGGCCTGTTCCTTGAGCGACTTTGCAAGCAGACCGTAGGAGATGCCCACGCCTAAACCGAGGGTCGGCAGGATCAATCCCAAAACCATCAGGAAGCGGCGCAACCGCCTTCGAGGCGGGGTGGCTTGCGCCATTGCCGGTGCTTCGACGCGACTGCCGTCCTCAAGTTCGCCCTTGTCATGGGAGCGAAATTTGAGCCTGCCGCGAAGCGAACCGAGGGTGGCAAGAAGCTTGTCCAGCTTCGCTTTCAGGGATCGCTTGAGACGTTGATGCCAGCGCCCGTCCGAGGCGGAGGCCGATTGATCCTCCGGGGCGTCATCGTCCCGCTTGCGTCTATCGGCGGAAGATTTGGCTGCAGGTTCGCTCAAGCGTGGCCTCTGATTTTTACCAGTACTACTGGTCTATCGGTCAGTGAGCGGGAAACTTGAGCGACACCCCTCAGGGTTTTGCCCTCCCGGGCAGACTCAGGCGTTCGACAATGTCGGTATTTCCCGCCGCCCGAGCCCAGTCGTATGCCTTGGCGCCATCATCATTGCGCCGTTCGCGGTCGGCGCCTCTGGCCAGGAGTAGGTCTACAATCGGCAAATGTCCGTTGCGGGCAGCGACCATCAAGGCGGTGACGCCGTTCGGCGCCTGGGCATCGACATTGGCACCGTGTTGCAGGAGAAAGCGAACGATCTCCGTGTGCCCTTCGAAGGCAGCGTAGATCAAAGCTGTCCAACCGTCCGGGTCAAGTTCGGCCCCTGCGGACACCAGGCTGTCGACTATCGCGAGCCGGCCCCTGAACGCCGCCAGCATCAAAGCTGACTCATTATATCTATTTGTTTTCAATGCATTGGCTCTGTTACTTAATAGTAAATCTACGATCTGCTGGTGACCTGCCCGGGCGGCCAGGAGCAACAAGCTATTGCCATCGGGATCGACACTATCGACATCCATTCCGCGTCGCAGCAAATCGCTGACGAGCGTACGGTCGCCACTTTCGACTGCGGCGAGCAAGTCCTCATAGGCCCCGGCAAATGTGGGCCCGGACAGCGACAGAGCGAAAATCGCGACAAGGAAAACGATCAGTCGCATATGGCTTGCGCCGCAGGAAACAGCCTGAAAAAATTCTCCGTGGTGACCCGGGCCACCTCTTCTATGGCGATGCCGCGCAATCGGGCGATCTCCTCCGCCACGTGCAAGACATAGGCCGGTTCATTGATCCGGCCGCGGTTTGGCACCGGAGCAAGGTACGGGGAGTCGGTCTCGATCAGAATGCGCTCCAACGGCAACTGTCTGACCAGTTCCTTCAAATCTTGCGCATTCTTGAAGGTGACGATGCCGGAAAAGGAGATGCAAAAGCCCATTGCCATCGCGGCTTCGGCCACCTCCAGCGTCTCGGTGAAACAGTGCATCACCCCGCCAGCCAGTTCTGCGCCTTCCTCGCGCATCAGGCGCAGGGTGTCGGCGGCGGCGGCCCTGGTGTGGATGATCAATGGCTTGCCTGACAGTCTGGCGGCCCGGATATGGGTGCGGAAGCGGTCCCGCTGCCATTCCAGATCGCCTTCCTGACGAAAATAATCGAGGCCCGTCTCACCGACGGCCACCACCTTGGGGTGGCTCGCCAGTTCGACCAGGGAAGCGATATCAGGTTCGGCAGCCTCGCGCGTGTCGGGATGCACGCCGACCGCGGCAAACAATTCCGGGTGCGCCGTCACCAGCGCGAGCATGCCCGGGAAACGTTCCATGCTGACGCTGGCGCAGAGGGCATGGGCGACGCCGGCCGCGGCCATCGATTCGAGAATCTGGTCTATTCTCCCGGCCAATTCGGGGAAGTCGAGGTGGCAATGTGAATCGACCAGCATCGCCGGTTCAGAGCGAATGGGTCTGCCGATTTGAACTGGCATGAGTCTCCAGCAGCGCCTCGATTTTTGCTCGGGCGGCCTGGCCGCTCTGATCGTCGCTGAACTGGATGCCGATACCCTGGGTCTTGCTGCCCTGCGCCCCGGCCGGTGTGACCCAGACCACGGTGCCGGCAATCTGCAGGCGGGCGTGCTCGTCCATCAGCGTCAGCAGCATGAAGACCTCGTCGCCGAGCGCGTAGGCTCTGGTGGTCGGGATGAACAGCCCGCCGCGCTTCAGGAAAGGCATGTAAGCCGTAAACAACGCCGTCTTCGAACTGATATTGAGAGAGAGTACGCCCGGCCGCGCGGCGCTCGGAGGGGGTGCCGCCTGATCGCTCATGATCTACCTGTCGTCAGCGCCCGCAGATAGCGAGCCGCCATATCCTCGAGAAACAACTGCGTGTTGAGCGGATGCCGCGCCACGGCGCGTATCCTCAAGAGGTCATTGTAGCAGGCCATGAGTCCGCTGCCCGAAGCCGTTGCCGCCAGCTTCTCCAACTGGCTCCGCCAGGCTTCGTGATAACGACAGGCGCCGGCGATCTTCATCAGGCCCAAGTCGAATACCCATTTCTGCACGGCCTCGACCAGTTGCGGCAAGGCGAATTCCTGGTCGGTCTTGAGCAGTGTCGCCCACTTTGCCGCCATGGCCACGGGATCGACAGGCTTTTCGGCGAGTGTCGCGATGACTTTGCGGTAGGCATCCAAGCGGCCTTGCTCCGCCCAGGCGGCGGCGATCAGGGGAGCACCGCCCGCCAGTTGGAGCAGTTCCGCCGCAGCCGAAACCCCTTGCCCGGCCAGCCAGCGCTCGGCGGCAGCCTGGTCCGGGCGACCGAAATGAATACTGCGGCAACGGCTCAGAACGGTAGGCAAGAGACGTCGCCAATGAGATGATACTAATATAAAATAAACACCTGCAGGAGGTTCTTCAAGTATTTTAAGAAGGCAATTCGCCCCAGCCGGATTCATCAACTCGGCAGGCGAAATCAGCGCAACCCGTTTGCCGTGACGGTGACTGCCGACGAACACGAAATCCTCAAGCGCACGAATCTGATCGACCCGGATCTGGCCTTGTCCGGGTTTGCGCGGTGCCGCCTGAAGTGACGCATCGCCGCCTGCCTCATCGCTCTCATCGGCCTCCTCCGGCTGTATCAAGCGTAAGTCCGGATGATTGCCGGAGGCCAGCCAGATGCAGGCGGTACAGTGGCCGCAGGCGACGCCGTCGGACTCCACCGGCGCCTGCTCGCAAAGCAGGCGCGCCGCCAGGGCCTGAGCAAATGCGAGCTTGCCCAAACCCTCCGGGCCTGCCAGGAGCAGGGCATGGGGAAGTTTTTCAGGATCCGCCAGGAGTCGCTGCCAGAGCGGCTTATGCCAGTCGAACAGGGTCATCGCCATAGCATTTCGAGGACTTTTTCCAGTTCCACCCTGATTTCCGCCACCGGCCGGGTGGCGTCAATCCGGACGATCCGCCGGGGCTCGCGTTGCGCCCGGTCGAGATAGGCCAGTCGCACCCGCTCAAAAAACTCCTGTTGCTCCCGTTCGAAGCGATCCGGGGAATTGCCGGCTGCGGCCAGCCGCGCGCGGGCCACCTCCGTCGGCACATCGAAGAGCAGGGTGAGATCCGGCCGCAAGTCGCCCTGCACCCAGGCCTCCATGGTCTCCAGTTTTTCCCGTGACAGCCCCCTGCCGCCGCCCTGGTAGGCGAAGCTGGCATCGCTGAAGCGGTCCGAAAGCACCCAGTCGCCTCGCTCCAGTGCCGGCAATATCAGCTTGTCGAGATGCTCGCGGCGCGCCGCAAACATCAACAGCGCCTCGGTTTCGAGGTGCATGCTCTCGGTCAGCAGTAGTCCCCTAAGCTTCTCGCCGAGCGGCGTGCCACCCGGTTCGCGCGTTGCCACCAGCGTTATGCCGCGTTGACGCAAGGCGTCCACGAGCCAGCCGTGGTGGGTGGACTTTCCTGCTCCATCAATGCCTTCCAGGGTGATGAACTTGCCGCGCATCGCCTATCTTCCCCTCCGATATTTCGCTACTGCCCGATTATG
Organism: uncultured Sterolibacterium sp.; assembly: GCA_903832735.1. Taxonomy (GTDB): domain Bacteria; phylum Pseudomonadota; class Gammaproteobacteria; order Burkholderiales; family Rhodocyclaceae; genus CAIYYX01. The sequence continues at coordinate 48,771 of CAILCO010000001.1, read as the reverse complement.
CTCGTCCAGGGTATGCGAGAACTCGCTCGAGCCGTCGCCGCGTGCCACGAAATACAGCATGGCGCTCTTGGGCGGATGCAAGGCCGCCTGCAAAGCCGCCAAGCCGGGCATGGCGATCGGCGTCGGCGGCAGGCCGCCCCTCGTATAGGTATTGTAGGGCGTGTCGGTGGTGAGGTCGCGCCGGTGCAAACTGCCGTCGAAACCTTTGCCCAATCCGTAGATCACCGTCGGATCGGTCTGCAACAGCATCCCCAGGCGCAAGCGGTTGGCGAAGACCGCGGCGATCTGCTCCCGATCGGCCGCACGGCCGGTTTCCTTTTCGACGATCGAGGCCATGATCAATGCTTCGTATGGGGTCTTGAACGGCACCTCCGGATCGCGCCGCTGCCATTCGGAATCGAGTCGCCGCTGCATCGCGCGATAGGCGCGCCGGAGGATCTCCAGGTCACTGGATCTTTTGGTAAAAAGATAGGTGTCGGGAAAGAACAGTCCCTCGGCATGGCTTTCGACCGCACCCAACTGGGTAAGGATCGCTGCATCGCTCAGTCCGGTCGTGTCATGTTGCAGTGCCGGGTGGGCATCGAGCTCTTCGCGCAACTGACGGAAGGTCTTGCCCTCGACAAGAAGGAGCTCGGCCTGGGTGACATCGCCGCGCGTCAGCTTTTCCAGCAGTAGCCAGGGCGTGATCCCCTGACTCACCTCATAACTACCCGCCTTGATCTCAGCCGCCTTGCCGGCGAGACGCGCCAGCAGAGTGAATTGCCAGGGAGCGAAACCGAGACCGGCATCAGACATCTGTTGGGAAGCTCCCCGCAGACTCAGGCCAAAGGGTATGCTGAACTCGCGCGGACTGGTCGGCAGGGGCAGCGGCTTGAGTGCGAACCAGGTCAAACCGCCGGCAGCGGCAATCGCGCCGGCGACGAGCAGAAGCAGCAAACGTTTGAGGAGTCGCAACAAAGGCATCGGACAGAGAGGGCTGATAGTTGCGGGCGCTATAATAACGCAAGCCTCCCAAACCTAATATGCCCGAATATGAACTGGACTGATTTTCTCGTGCAACAAGGCGCCCGCCACGAGTTTCGCGACTTCGGCGACCCCGAGGGCGAACTGGCTAGCGCCCGCTCCGCCACGATCATCTGTCCTCTCGCTGACCTCGGACTGATCAGAGCGAGCGGCGAAGATGCCGTCACTTTTCTCAACAACCTGCTTTGCAGCGACGTCAAGACGCTGCCGTCTGACGAAGCCCGCCGCAGCGGCATTTGCAGCGCCAAGGGGCGACTGCTGGCGAGTTTGCTGATGTGGCACGGCGAGGGCGGAATCCAAATCGCGGTATCGGCCGAGCTCCTGCCGGCCATCCTGAAAAAGCTCTCGATGTACGTCCTGCGCGCAAAGGTCAGGCTCACCGATGAGAGCCAGCAAATCGTGCTGCTCGGCCTTTCCGGACCCAAAGCGGCGGCGGCTCTGGCGGCCCTCGGGGTGGGGTCGAGCACGCCGATGACGATGACAGCGGCCGGCGACTGCCGGGTCATCAGCCTGGGCGGCGATCGCCATCTGCTCGCCGTTTCCATCGCCGAGGCCGAATCCGTGTGGCTGCAGCTTGCACGCCACGCCCGTCCGGCAGGTCTTGCCGCCTGGCAATGGCTTGAGATCGTCGCCGGCATACCCTGCGTTACGGCGGCGACGCAGGAGCAATTCGTGCCGCAGATGGTGAATTTCGAACTGATCGGCGGCGTCAGCTTCAACAAGGGCTGTTATCCGGGACAGGAAATCGTCGCACGCACCCAGTATCTCGGCAAAATCAAGCGCCGCATGTATCGCGCCCGCATCGAAGGCACAGGCACTCTGCCACTCTCAGGCGCGCCCCTGTTTGCGCCGGAAACCGGGGAGCAAGCATGCGGCGCCATCGTCCTGGCCGCGCCCTCGCCGCTGGGTGGCTATGAAGCCCTGGCGGTAGTGCAGTCCACCTGCCGTGATGCCGGAGAGGTGCATCTTGACAATCCAGTCGGTCCGCGCCTGATCTTCCTGCCGCTACCCTACGAACTCCCCGGCGCCGAAGCGGCCTAGGATGAAACTGCCCCCACGCTCACTTCGTTCGCTGCCCCCCGAGGGGGCGGGTCAGTACGTTGGGGCGGCCCTACCGTACCGACCGTGTGCCTGATCCTGCTGGCCTGGCGCTGTCATCCCGGCTATCCGCTGGTGGTCGCCGCCAACCGCGACGAACTCTTCGCCCGTCCAACGGCGCCGGCATCCTACTGGGAGCAGGCTCCGGCCCTCCTGGCCGGCCGCGACCTTGACGCCGGCGGCACTTGGATGGGTGTGACCAGGCGCGGACGCTTCGCCGCCCTGACCAATTTTCGGGAACCCAGGCAAGCGCCTGACCATGAGGCCAATCCGCCCTCGCGCGGCGGACTGGTCAGTGACTTTCTGACCGGCAGCGCAAATGCAGAGGATTACCTAGCGGCGCTCGCGCCTGCTGCCAAGTCCTACAATGGCTTCAATCTGGTCTGCGGGACCATGGACCAGGGGCTCTGGCATTTCTCCAACCGCGGCGGGCAACCTCGCCGCCTGGACCCCGGTATCTACGGTCTTAGCAATCATTTACTCGACACCCCGTGGCCCAAGGTGGCACAGGGCAAGTCGGAACTGGCCCGGGCACTCGATGCCTTGCCGGCGGAAGCGCCGCTGTTCGATCTGCTCAGGGACGATAGGGTGCACGAAGATGACAGCCTGCCGCGCACCGGGGTCAGTCTGGAATGGGAACGAACGTTCTCGGCCGCCTTCGTGCGCGCGCCGAATTACGGGACGCGTTCATCCACCGTGCTGCTGCAAGACCGCGAAGGACTCATTTCCTTCGATGAATTGAGCTATTTGCCGGGCGCGCGGGTAGCCGGCCGCAATCGTTTCCGTTTCAGTCTGGAACAGGACAACTCATCTTGACGTGGCGGATGCCGGCTTCGAGATATTCTTCGCCTACTATCGCGAAGCCGAAACGGCTGTAGAAGGCGACGGCGTGACTCTGGGCCGATAGTGCCAGGTGACGCATGCCGGCAGCGCGCGCGGCCGTCATCAGGCAGCGCAGCAGTTCTGTGCCGACGCCTTTGCTGCGCCATTCGGGCAGAACCGCCATGCGTCCGATGCGCCCATCGCTCTTCAGGCGGCCGGTACCTATCGCCTTGCCCGTGGCGTCGCGCGCCAGGGCGTGAAGCGCGCTGGCATCAAAGCCATCGCTTTCCAGTTCCAGCGGCACGCCCTGCTCCTGCACGAACACTTCCTGCCTGAGCGGCCGGGCCAAAGTCCCGAGATCTGTCCAGGCACCGCTACTGACGCGATAGTCGCCAATATTCACGGCGGTATAGGGGGGCACGCGATCGAAAAGTTCGATGATGTCCCGGTTCCTCATGCGTACGCAGCCAATCGAGCCGGGCTCGCCCATCCTTGCCGTATCGGGGCTGCCGTGCAAATAGATGTAGCGGCGCATGGTATCGACCGTGCCTAGCCGATTGTGGCCGGGTTCCTTGCCCGAAAGCCAGAGAATGCGGCTGAGCATCCAATCGCGGCCGGGAAATTGTTCGGCCAGTTCCGGCGTCCACACTTCGCCGGTGAGCCGGCGCCTGACAAAGACCGAGTTTTCCGGGCAGTTGCCGCCGATCTTGGCGCGGATGATATGCCGTCCGCGCGGCGTCCGATAGCTGCCGTTTTGTTCGCCGGGGCCGTTCTTCGCCGTCGACACCGCGTAACGCCTGAGCAACAGGCTGGCATCGAAGAGTTCCAGGGTCTGCGCCGGCAGGCTGATGAAGATATCCATCTCAGGCAAATGCCGTTTTCGACCGTCTGGCGGCAAAAAAGCCCGATAGCAATGAGCCGCACTCCTGCGCCAGCAATCCGCCCGTTGCAACGCAATGGTGATTGAGGCGAGTTTCCCCGAACAGGTCGACGACGCTGCCGGCCGCACCGGTCTTAGTATCCGCCGCGCCGAATACGACCTGTCCGATGCGCGCATGGATGATCGCGCCAACGCACATGACGCAAGGCTCCAAAGTGACGTAGAGCGCGCAGCCGGGCAAACGGTAGTTGCCAAGCCGGACCGCCGCATCGCGCAGTGCCATGATTTCGGCATGTGCGGTTGGGTCTTTTCTGGAGATCGGCTGATTGTAGCCCCGTCCGACGATTGCTCCGTCCAGGACCACCACTGCGCCGACCGGGACCTCGTCGCTGGCCGCCGCTTGATGTGCCAGTAGCAAGGCTACACGCATGAAGTTCTCGTCCATGGCGCCATTATGCCTTGTCGTGTTGCCCGTATCGAGAGAGAATCTGTCCAAATCGCTCCTTGACAAACTGTCCAGATTGTTTAAGATCAATTTTTGACGGTTATGGAGAATTCCATTGTACTGCCTTGAGAGGTCAGGCTCTCCATGATATCAAGCAAAGATTTATTAATTAATACCGGCATTTCAAGAGCTACGTTAAATAATTACATTAGCTATGGATTGCTGTCCAAACCACTGGTCATGAATCCCGGTCTGGAAGGCGGTGGGGCTCGCCAGTTGGGCTACTTTCCGGATGACGCGGTGAACCGCGTAGATGCGATCAACAAGCTCAAAGGGGGAGGGATGAGCCTGGCTGAAATCGTTGCACATTTCGGCGGCAGAACCGTCCCGGGCAAGTTGCAAGCCGTACCCACCGCCCTTCCCGGCTCTGGAGTGCGCCTTGCCGGCGATGACTTAGGGCGACCCACGGACGAGCCTGACGCGGAATCGATGCTGGGTTTTCTTAGCCGCCGTGACGATCTCATAGGCGGCCTGTTGCGTAGCCGCCTGCCAGTACTGACCCAACTGGCGGTGCTGGTGGCTGATTTGCAGGGGTCGGTGAACATCTGCTCGGAGCTTCCCGCAGAAGAATACTTCGAGCTCATCAACGAGATCCGGGCGACGATGGGCCCGATCTTCCGCAAGTACGCCGCTACTTGCGGCAAGCATGTCGGCGACGGCATGGTGTATTACTTCCTGCGGCAAGCCGACAGCAATTATCTCTTCAACGCACTGCTCTGCTCCCAGGAAATCAAGCTGGAAATGTGCAAGATCAGCAAAGCCTGGCAGACCCGCAAGCAATGGTTCAACGAGCTGTATCTGAACACCGGAATTAGCGAGGGTCAGGAGTGGCTGGGGATATTCCAGACCGAGACCAGCGTTGAATTCGTGGTGCTCGGCGAGACCATGGACCAAGCCGCCAGGATTTCCGATTTTGCCCGTCACGGAGCAATCTGGGCAAGCAAGAGCCTGATCGGGAAACTCTCTGGCGAGGAGCGAGAACGGGTCAGTTTCGGTGTGCGCCGCAAGACACCCGACGGCAGGGAAATCAACATTCCATCGAGCTTTGCCCTGCTCTCTTCTCTTGTCGAAAGCGGCGGCGCACACCAGTTGCGCAACGTCGCCAGCTTGCCGGTCACCGAAGTGACAGGAATCTCAGGCGTCTAAGCGGCTGGCGGAATCCGCAGCTCAGCGCAACTGCAGTTCGAATTCCCCCTCGCGGCGCTCGATCGAGATCAGGCGCAGTAGCGGCGAAAGCTGTTCAACCTGTTCTGGTCCAATCCGTGCCCGCACCTGGAGCACCGGGGCGGTTCCGTCAGCCCAGGCCCCCTGCCCGTCAAGTTGCAACGGTCCCTTCAAGGTGCGCAGCGTGGCATGCAGCGCAGCGCCATTGCCATCAAGATTCAATTCATAGTCGCCGAGCGGCGTGACGCTGCTCAGCGCCGAACTGGCGCCGCGCCAGAGTAGCGTGGCATTGCCCTTGATAGCCGAGTTCCCGACCGCTAGATGCGCGACATGGACCGCCACTTCGCCGCCCAGACCGAGCGGCGCCAGCTTGGGCAGCGCCAGCCCCAGCGCTGTCGCCGGCAGGCTGAGGTCGGCATCGGACACTTCGAATCGCGACCAGTACTTCGCCACGACAATGGGCTTATCGAGCTGGTCCAGATGGATTTCGCAATTCACGGAGCCGCCCAGCCAGGACGATGGCAGAAGACGCCAGGAAACACTTTTTGCAATACCGGTTTTTTGGAAAGAGCCCCCGCCAGCATTGCGCACCTCGATCTGTCCACTGCCCGACCACAGGCTGCCCTGCGCTTCGGACAAGCGCAACCGGCCATCGCTGGCCTGCTTCAACGCTGCGTCGAGCAGGCTTGCAGGCGCCATGATCAATAGCCCCAGAATGTACGCGGCGACACCGACTGCGATGAGCCGCCAGCGCATTACTGAGGGCGGACGCGGATCAGGGTGGCGGTTACGCTGACCAGCCCGGGTGTGCTCAAGGCTTCGATCCGGCAGGAATCGAGACGGACATGCTGTGCCTGTAACGTGGCGACCCAGGCCAGCCAGTCGCTGAAGGCTACGGCGCCAAAGACCACTTGCAGCTGATTGGCGTCCGTTCCATCGATGCGCTGCAACGCCCTGGAAAGCCCTGCGGCACCGGCCTGCGCCTGCACCAGGCTGCGCAGATCGCCTTGCGCGGGAGCCGCGGGCGGCAAGGCGCGCAAGCGCTGCAGCTCGGCGGCGTCGCGATCGAGGCGGCCCGACTGCGCTTGCAGTGAGGCAAGCGACGAAGCCAGTTGCCGGCGCGCGCTGCCGGCCGACTGCAGCAGCCACAGATACAGGAGCAGTGCGATGGCCGAGGCCAATACCATGATCGCCAGCCGCTCGCGCGGCGCCCGCGCCTGCCAGATTTGCCGGAGTTGCCGGATCCGTGCGTTCATAGTGCCCTCACCGTGAACCGGACGATTCCGCCCGCAGCGCGGCTCGCAGCGCCCGGAATGGCGTTGCCCGATGCCTGAGCGTCTTCAACGCTCAGGCCCGAGGCGGCAAGTCGTGTCAGCATCCGCTGTCGGGCGGCTTGTTCCAGGGCGCCGAGTTCCAGCGTCATGCGCCCGCTCTCATAGGAAACGATATGCAGCATACCGGGCGGCAACTCCTTTAGCGCGAGCGCCACTTTTTCGATCATCGGGAGGAAATCCCCGCTGTCAGGCAGACCGGCAGCATGCCGTCCTTCGGCAAGCTTGCGGCGCATCTGCAAAGCCGGGTCCACCACCGCGACGGCTTCCGGGAAAGCGGCACGAAAGCGCGATTCCATCCGCTGGCGCAAGGCCCTCTGCTGTCCAGCCAGTTGCGCCCAATCGGTCATCAGCGCCGCCGCGTGGACTGCCAGCGCCAGCCCGACCATCCAGGCTGCCGGGCGAAGGCGCGCCAGGACCGCGGGGGGGACGCGCCAGGGCCGGCGTTCCTGCTTCATCTCGATGCCGGCGTCGGCCGAGGCTTTCCGCCAGTCCCAGAAACCGGCCAGGCGCAAGGGCAGGCCAAGCGCAGCCTGCCACGCCGCGAGATCGGGAGCGGCGTCCGGGGCAGTCAGGTAGATCGCGATCGCTGCCGGGACATCGCCGCGCCTGGCCGCCTCTTCGAGCATCAGCATGAGGGACAGCGGCGGCGATGAGCGGTCGCCGCAATCGCACGCTGCACCTTCGAGATCAGCAGAGCGCAGGAAACCCTCCCGGCCATCCCAGGCCAGGCTCCATTCGCCTGCGCTGCGCGGTAGCAGCAAGGTTTCGCAATGCAGCTCCAGGTTGCGGATGCCCGCCGCGTCGCAGGCCGAGAGCCAGGTTTGCAGTCCTTTCCTGTCGATGACGGCGAGCATAGCCGTGTCATCGCCCTCGCCTGTCTTCGAACCTAGCCAGATCACCTGCTTGGCGTCAGCTTCACCCAGCGTTTCCTCCTCGACCGCGAAAGCCAATACGGATCCGCCACGGCGTCTGGCGGCAGGCGGCAAACGGACGCGGGTGATCAGCACCTGTGTCGCGGGAATGAGCAGCTGAATGCGCTCGGCACGGCGCGGCAAATCTGCCAGCCTGCCCTCGCCCAGCACGGCTTCGCGTCCGGTATCGATCAGCGCCCAGCTGCAGGTCTGCGCAGCGTCATTTAAAGAACAGTAGATTCGCAATAGGCTCATAAATATTTGCGCCAGAGTATGGTCGGCCACTTCAGGTCCGGACGCGACAACAGCGCCTGGCCCCGCGCCTGTGCTGCGCCCACCGTGACGCGCAATGTTGCCAGAAAATAATTACTGCTCACGGAGATGTCGCCAGGCGCCACCGATGCTCCCCTGGGCAGCCTGCTGACGAAGTCCGCGGAATCGCGAAAATAGGCACGATCGCGCGCCGAGACCAAGGTGCGGGCGGCATCCAGATCGAGATTGTCAATGACTGCGGCCAGCACTTCCGGCGGCGCGGTGTTGACGTTGACAGGAGTGATCTGGGGCAAGGCGGTCACAAAGGGTTTCAGTGTGGCCCTGACCTGATCATTGTAGCCCGCCACCTGGGACAGTTCCGCGACATCGACCAGCGGCTGGTTGGCGGCGAGGTAAGGCGGATCCAGGGCGAGATAATAGGCATCCTCCGCACCGCCTTGCGGTTGCGGATCGCCGTCGCTGTCGATCCAGTCGACCAGGGGTGCGGCAAGTCCTTCGGGCAAACCCAGGACCGCCAGCAGGCGCTGAAACCGGGCAAACTGCGTGAGGTTGAGCTTGCCCTCGGTGACCAGATTATTGACATTGAAGAGGCCCTGCTGATCCTCGATATAGCCCGCGAGTTCGCCATTTTCCACCGGCATCGGCGGCAGTCGCAGCGCCCAGGGCTCGCCCAGATAATCGACCGTGCTGGCACGGCGATCGTCGCAGAGCACGGCACGGACCCAATCGACTCCCGTGGAAATCAGGGTCTGCGCCTGGACATGGTCGGCTGCGAGTTCGCGCTCTCGTGACCAGGTGCTCTGCGACACCATGATCGCCGTCGCGGCCATCGCTGCCAGGGCGACCACGCCCATGGCGAGCACGATGGCCACGCCTGACTGTCGGGCTCTCATGACTTCAAGGCGTAAATGCGGACGATTTCCTCGCCCGAGGCCAGGACGATCTTCAAGCGCAGCGCCAGGGGAATCGGCGCATCGAGCGTCGAGGTCGGCCAACTGTCGAGCCATAGCAGATTGCCGTTGAGGTACTGCAATTCCATGTTCCTGACCCCGGCCAGCACCGTGTAGCGATCGGGTTGCATTGTTGGCGCGATGTCCGCGCCCGGCCATAGCCACAACTCGATTCCCTGGTTCTCGTTCAACTGGTAGGCGATCCGCCTCGCGCTGTCCATCCCGGCGTTCGAGGCAAAGCGGGAAAACTCCAGGCGCGGCGCCGTACTCGAGGCAAGCCGGCCCTGCCAGGCCGGCAGCGTACCGGAAGCTGTGCGCATGGTACGCGGCGAAGCGAGCCCTATATCGCGTTCGAAGCGCGCCAGGAAGGTGGCGACATGGCGCCATTTGTCGCTTTCCAGTCTCACGTGCTCTCGGGCGTCGAGCACGGCGCCTAGTCCGCGATAGGACATCAGCGACAGCAGCGAGAGTACGAGCAGCGCCGCCAGCAGCTCGATCAGCGTAAACCCGCCTGAACTGGCTTGGTCTCCCTGAGCCCCAACGCAGGGCGCGCCGAAGCCGAATTTCATTTGACCGGGAGCACGACGAAGCCGACGAGGTGAGCCAGCGAATGGGTTTCGTCGCCGTTCGCGAACACCAGCACATCGACGCGGCGAAACGCCGGGTTCGGGGTCTCGATGACTTCCTCGCGCCAGCCGAATTCCTGACCCGCCTGGCGTTCGGAACCGCGCTGTATCCCGAGCGGCAGCCAGTCCTCGCGGGCACGATGCTCGGCCAGCCGGTTTTCCGCGACCCAGCCGGCGAGCAGCCGGGCGCGCAGTTCGCCGACATTGTTGGTACCCTGGGCCGCGGAGCGCAGAGCCGCCATGAGCGCGATGGCGATGATGGCCAGCGCGACCAAGACCTCGACCAGGGTGAAGCCCGCATTAGTAGACCTTGCCATAATCTGTTCCGCCATCGCTCAAGGCCAGCACTTCACCGATCGGCGAGCCCGAGACCCGATAATGCGCGGCGCCCAGGGAGAGTTCGATGGTGAAGGCGAGGCTCATGCCGTTGCCTGAGAACTCGAGGCGGGCTTGACCCTGGTCGGCAGCAGACTTCATGGACTCGACACGCAGACCAGAAATCGTCATACCGGCGGGCAGACTGCGGGCGCGCAACAGATCGCTGTCGCTGACCTCGAACCAGCCGGCTTGCTCATCGAAGCGCCAGAAGCGGTAGCCGCTGCCGTCGGCGGTCCAGGCCATGGACTTACCGCTCAGGCGGGACTCCGTTCCGGCGAGCTCCAACAATTGCGCCAGACGATCGGCCTCGATGCGCAACAGGCCGCGCTCGTCCGGCTGCGTGGTGGCGCTGACCAGTCCGAGCAGGAGGCCCATGATCAGCAGCACGACCAACATCTCGATCAGGGTGAACCCCTGGCTGCGAGCTTGTCTGCAAACGCCAAGCCGCATCATGCTTGCGGATTACAGGTTCCAGGAACCGATGTCGGCATCGTTGCCTTCCCCGCCGGGTGCGCCGTCAGCGCCGAAGCTGAAGACGTCGATCTCGCCGCGCAACCCGGGATTCAGATATTGATAGGGATTGCCCCAGGGATCCCTGGGCAGGCGCTCGATATAGCCGCCGGACTTCCAGTTCGGCGGAACCGGGGCATTGGCCGGCTTCGCGGAGAGCGCCTGCAATCCCTGTTCCGTCGTCGGGTAGCGCTGATTATCGAGGCGATAGAGCTTGAGCGCCTGCATCAGGCTGGCGATATCCTGCTTCGCGGCGATGACCCTCGCTTCGTCGGGACGGCTGATGATTTTCGGCACCACGAGCACGGCGAGTATGCCGAGTATGACCACCACGACCATCACTTCGAGCAGCGTGAAACCACGCTGCCAGGCCGCCCGCTGCAACGACCGGCTTTCCGTCCGATTGCGGTTATTTCCAACTATCACGATAGTCCTCTTCGCCTCGCGGCGTCAGCCAGCAATAAATAACGAATTCTAAAGTATCATACCTTCATTATGTCGCAATACTCCTAGCGTGCCCCGTCAGATCACCCACGAACAAAGCTCCAGCCTGGCGCAAACCGCTCTGGTCTCCACGGTGCTGCTGCTCAGCCTGCTGCTGCTGGGTTTTGTCCTCGCATACTGGACATGGGTCTGGCTGGCCCCGCGCGCCGAAGCGCGTCTGGATGTGGCTGCGGAGGGCGTCGTCCAACTGGCGGCGGCCAACTCCCTGTTCGGGACAGTGCAGCGAGATCGCAACAGCGCCGCACCGACGGGGATCGCGATCAAGTTGCAGGGCGTCATGGCCGCTCCAGCCGGAAACCCTGTTGGCCAGCGGGGCTACGCGGTCGTGCTGCTCGACGGCAAGCAAAATCTCGCGGTGCATGAAGGTGAAGATATAGCGCCGGGAATCCGGCTCGCGGAAGTCTATCCGGATCATGTCATCCTGGAGCGCAACGGGGCCCGTGAATCACTCGCCTGGCCGGAGAAAAAAACGCCTGCAGTTCCCGCGACTCCAGGCGCCAACGGTCCCTCAGTTGGCAAATGAGTTGGCAAATGAGTCGGCAAATGAGTCGGAATATGGAATTGTCCAATGGAACGTCAATTGACGCATCGAAGAAGGGTCAGTTTATGAGTTCTCGCCGCTTGCGCGCCGGACTATTGTGGCTTGTGCTGTCCATCGCGCTTTCCCTCGGGCAAGCCTGTGCCGCCACCGCTGGAGCCGATGTCGTCACGCTCAACTTCGTCAATGCCGATATCGACGGCGTGGTCAAGGCGATCAGCGAGATGACCGGGAAGAACTTCGTCGTCGATCCGCGGGTCAAGGGAACGGTCAATATCGTCTCGGCCAAACCGGTGTCCAAGGCGCTGGCCTACGATGTCTTTCTCTCGGCCCTGCGCCTGCAGGGCTATGCTGCAGTCGAAGACGGCGGCATCGTTAAGATCCTTCCGGAGAATGACGCCAAGCTGCACCAGAGTCTGATGCTCGGGCCGCTGGACAAGACGCGCGGCGCCGGCGACCGGATCCAGACCCAGGTGTTCACGCTGAAGTACGAATCGGCGGTGCAGATGATGCCGATACTGCGGCCGCTGATCGCCCCGAACAACACCATCACGCCGTATCAGAACAGCAATTCGCTGGTCATCACCGATTACGCCAGCAACCTGCAGCGCCTGGAAAAAATCATCGACGCCATCGATCAGCCCAATTCCAGCGACCCGATCATGATCCCGCTACGCTATGCCTCGGCGCTCGATGTCGCGCAAACGGTCAACCGGCTGTTCGCCGAAGCGGCGCAGGCGCAGGGAGGCGCTGCCGCGGATACGACGCAACGCCTGGTCGTGGTCGCGGACACGCGTTCGAACAGTCTCCTGGCGCGCTCCACCGGCGATCCGTCGCGGCTGGGCCGGCTGCGTCAGTTTGTCGCGATGCTCGATTCGCCGACCAGCGCAGGCGGCAATATCCATGTCATCTATCTAAAAAATGCCGAAGCGGTCAAGCTCGCCGAGACTTTGCGGGCAATCCAGCAGGGCGAGTCCGGATCGGGCGGGTCGTCTGCGGCCAGGTCCGGCTTGGGCTTAGGCTCAGCCACGCCGCTAAACAGCTCCGTCACGGGCGCCTCTTCAGCCACGGGTTCCAGCGCCAGCAATTCGATGGCGACTTCCTCCTTGTCCTCGATACAAGGGCAGCCCTCGGCCACCGCCTCAGGCATCATCCAGGCAGATGCCGCCACCAATTCCCTGATCATCACCGCGCCCGATGCGATCTACAACAATCTTCGCTCGGTAGTCGACCGCCTCGACATGCGCCGCGCGCAGGTCTATGTGGAGGCCTTGATTGCCGAGATCACGTCGACCAAGGCCGCGGAGTTCGGCATTCAATGGCAGGACCTGAACGGTCTCAACAAGACCGGCACCCAGGGCTTCGGCGGCACCAATTTCGGCACGACCGGCCAGAACATCCTCGGCGTTTCCGCAAATCCGCTGACGGCAGGCGCCGGCCTGAACATCGGGGTGTTGAAGGGGTCGGTGTCGATCGGCGGCGTCAACATCCTCAACCTGGGGATGCTGGTCCGAGCCCTCCAGACCGACTCCAGTACCAATATTCTGTCCACCCCGACCTTGCTGACCCTGGACAACGAGGAAGCGAGAATCGTCGTCGGGCAGAACGTCCCCTTCATCACCGGTCAATATGCCGTCTCGGCGGCCGCGACCACGCCCACGCCGTTCCAGACCATAGAGCGCAAGGATGTCGGCCTGACGCTGCGGCTCAAGCCGCAGATCTCCGAAGGCGGCACGGTCAGGTTGCAGATCTATCAGGAAGTGTCGAGCATCGATACGTCCACTGCCAATGCCGCCGGCGTGGTCACCAACAAGCGCTCGGTGGAATCCAATGTGCTGGTCGATGACGGCCAGATCGTCGTCCTGGGCGGCCTGATCTCGGACTCCCTCACCGACGAAGTCGATAAGGTTCCGCTACTCGGCGACCTCCCCATCGTCGGCGGCCTGTTCAAGTACAGCACGCGTACCCGCGCCAAGACCAACCTCATGGTCTTCCTGCGGCCGACGGTGCTGCGCGGCGCACATAGCGCCGATGACCTGACCGGCGGCCGCTACGACTACATCCTCAACGAGCAAGGCAAAGCCAGTCCGGCCGGCCTGCTGCTGCCCGTCGAGGGCGGGCCGCCCACGTTGCCCGCCCTGCCCAAGGCGACCACCGACGCCACGGCCGCAACGCCGAAATGAATCCTTCGGGCAAGATTCCCTACGCCTTCGCCAAGGCCAATGGCGTCGCCGTGACTGCCCTCGGCCAGGATCTGGCCGAGGTGGCGGTCAACAACGGCGCCCGGCCCGGCGTCATGGCTGCCGCCCTGGCCGAGTTGCGCCGTACCCTGGGCGTGCCGCTGGCGGCGCGGCGTATCGCCGAGCAGGAATTCGAAGAACTGCTTTCCAGTCTCTACAACGCTCAGGGCACCGGCGCGGCGACGCTTGCCGACGACCTGGCGCAGGACATGGATCTGTCCCGGCTGCTCACTGACCTGCCCGAGGTCGAGGATCTCCTGGATAGCCAGGATGATGCTCCGGTCATACGCCTGATCAATGCGCTATTCACTCAGGCGCTGCGCGAAGGCGCCTCGGACATCCACGTCGAGGCCTTCGAGACCCGTTCGGTGGTCCGACTGCGCATCGACGGCACGCTGCGCGATCTGATCGAGCCGGCGCGCGCCCTGCACGCGGCCCTCGTTTCGCGCATCAAGATCATGGCGCAACTGGACATTGCCGAAAAGCGCCTGCCGCAAGATGGCCGGATCACCTTGCGCCTGGCAGGCAAGCCGGTCGATGTCCGGGTCTCGACGATACCCACGGTGCACGGCGAGCGCGTGGTTTTGCGCCTGCTCGATAAGCAGGCCGGGCGACTCGATCTGACCCGACTCGGCATGGACGAGGGCACACTCCTGCACATGGACCGGCTGATCCGCGAGCCCCACGGTATTGTCCTGGTGACCGGGCCGACCGGTTCGGGCAAGACCACCACGCTCTACGCCGCGCTCTCCAGGCTCGATGCCAAGGCGCAGAACATCATGACCGTCGAGGATCCGATCGAGTACGATCTCGACGGCATCAGCCAGACGCAGATCAACACCCGCATCGAGATGAGTTTCGCGCGCGCCTTGCGCACCATCTTGCGCCAGGATCCGGACGTGGTCATGATCGGCGAGATCCGCGACCTGGAGACGGCGCAGATCGCCGTTCAGGCCAGCCTGACCGGCCATCTGGTATTCGCGACTCTGCACACCAACGATGCTGTAAGCGCCGTCACGCGCCTGGTCGACATGGGCGTCGAACCCTTTCTGCTCGCCTCCAGCCTGATCGGCGTCGGCGCTCAGCGCTTGGTGCGCAGACTCTGCCTGGAATGCCGGCAAGTTTTCGACGCCGACTCTGCCAGACTCGCGGCCCAATTGTCGGCACTGGGCTTTTCTCCGGGCGATGCCAACGCTCGCCTTTATTCCGCGGTCGGCTGCCCGAACTGCAATCATTCGGGCTATCGCGGGCGCACCGGCATTTACGAATTGATCAGCGTCGACCAGGATCTGCGCCGGCTGATCCATGACCGCTCGTCGGAACAGACGTTGCGCGAGCATGTCGCAGCGCTCGGCATGCGTTCGATGCGCGACGACGGCCTGCGTCTGGCCGCCCAGGGCGTCACCAGCCTGGAAGAGGTGGTGCGCGTGACGCGCGAATAATCATGGAAGCCTTTCAATACGAGGCGCTGGACCCCGACGGTCGCACGGTGTCCGGCGTGCTCCAGGCGGACACCCCGCGACAGGCTCGCGCCCAACTGCGTGCCCAGGGATTGCTACCGTCGCAGGTCAGCGGGGTGGGTGCGCGGGAGCGGGCGCGACTACCCTGGGCCAAGGGCATCTCAGCCGCCGAACTCTCACTGCTTACCCGACAGTTGGCGACCCTGCTCACCGCCGGCCTGACCATGGAGCAGTCGCTGACGGCGCTGATCGAGGAGGCCGCCGATGCGAAGACGCGTGAGGTGCTGGGCGGCGTCAAGACCGAAGTGATCGCCGGACTGTCCCTGGCCGGCGCCCTGGCCAGTTACGACAAGAGCTTCCCCGACTTCTATCGCGCGCTGGTCCATGGCGGCGAGGAATCGGGCGCGCTGGCGATCGTTCTGCAACATCTCGCCGACTATCTCGACGCCCGTCAGGCGCTGAAACAGAAGACCAGTCTCGCCCTGCTCTACCCCGTCCTGGTGACGCTGGTCGCGATCACCATCGTCACCGGCCTTCTGGTCTATGTCGTGCCTCAGGTCGTGCAGGTCTTCGCCCAGTCGCGGCAGAACCTGCCGTGGCTCACTCGCGGACTGATCGCGCTATCCGATTTTCTCCGCGCGACCTGGCCCTATATCGTGGCGACGCTGATACTAATCGCGACTGCGGCGCGCATGGCCTTGCGCCGGGAAACGCTGAGGCGGCGCTGGCATGCCCTGCTGCTCGCCGCTCCCGCGATCGGTCCGCTGGTTCGCGGCGTCAATACCTCGCGCTTCGCCAGCACCCTGGCGATCCTGGTCGGGGGCGGCGTACCCCTGCTCTCCGCCCTGGGCTCAGGCGCACGGGTGATGAGCAACCTGAAGATGCGCTCCGCCGTCGAGGGTGCGATCGAGCGGGTACGCGAAGGCACGAGTCTGGCCCGGGCGCTGGCAGCAACGCGGGCTTTCCCGCCGCTCCTGATCCATCTCGTGGCCAGCGGCGAACTCAGCGGCAAACTGGAGCAGATGCTCGAGCGCGCCGCACAACTCGAAACCCAGGCACTGGAACGGCGCCTGGCGGTCTTCCTGACCCTGCTCGAACCGGTGATGATCCTGGTGATGGGCGGCGTGGTGCTGCTCATCGTGCTGGCCATCCTCCTGCCGATCATCGAGATCAATCAACTGGTGCGCTAGCCGGAGAAATCCCGCCGCGTCTCGAAGACCGCCGCTGCGCTGCATCGCGTTCGCACCTATCCCTCGATGAAATCGAGCGCCCGCGACAGCGCCTTGCCTGCTTCTTCCGCGAGTGCGGGTCCGGCCACAAAGGGCGCCCGCCGCCTCTGCCCTGCAGCGAGATAATCGACGCCAAATGGATCGACACCGAGCAGTTTCAAACCTGCCGTTAGAGAGGCTGCGGCATCCCCGAGCAGTCTCTCCTCGACATCGAGGGAGAAACAGGGAGCCTCAAGCAACTTATCGCCTTCCAGCCAGCCCGCCTGGGCGAAGCCTGCGACCACGCGGATGCGGACAGGATCAAAACGATAGAAACTGAAGTCAGCCAACTGCAGGAAACGTTCAGCCTCGCAGTGGAAGCGAAGATAGCGCCTGACCAACAGTGGCGGTCGTCCGATCGGCAGCACATGCCCGACCAGGGTGTGACGGGCCATTTCACCTTGGCCCAGCGATCTCGCCACAAGAAAACTCGACCGATTATCGGCGAGAAGATTCTGGGTATGCTCCGCCAAGCGCGAGAGCAAGAAAATTGGGCGATGATGTTCGTCTGTCGCGAAAGGAACTGCCGTCGCAAAGGGATAGCCCGGCATGGTCTGGGAATGCGTTGCCAGGGCGGCTTCGCCAGATGCGTGCAGCAAGTCGATGAGAGTCTCGAGGTGCGGGGGCATGTTGTGAAATCACCTTAGGTTCCGCCAGGCCAGCCACCGAAGTTCCATGGCCGCTTCTCCATTCAACTGATGCGCCCAGATCTGCCCAGGATCGCCTCGAACAATCGGGCGAAGACCACGCCCGATGAAAGTGCAGCGATAGCGCAAGGTCTATTGTCCTATTTCGCCACTTGGAAACTGGTTGATCCGAAGACGGGCGAGACTGCTATCCACATTGAAGCAAGCTCGTTCCCGAACTGGAATGGCATGGACCAGAAACGATTCATGAAGGTGCAAGGCGACTCGCTGACAATCAACAATCCAAGTTCACCGATAGGCGGGACGGCCATGGTCCAGTGGACGCGCTCGAAGTAATTTTCATGCGCTCAGCTACGTTCCCCCGCGATGTAGTGCTGGAACTGCTGGATGATGAACTTCTGGTCGGAGATGACATCCTTCACCAGGTCGCCGATGGAGACGATGCCCATCAGCTTCTGCTGGTCGATGACAGGAAGGTGACGCAGACGATTGTCGGTCATGATGGCCATGCAGACTTCGCTGGTCTGGTCGGGCCGTACGGAGATCACCGGAGAGGTCATGATGTCTCGTACCTTGGTGTCCTTTGAAGAGCGGTCCATGAGGATGACCTTGCGCGCGTAATCGCGCTCGGAAATGATGCCGACGACGGCATCGCCCTCCATGACGACGAGCGCGCCTATGCTCTTCGCGGCCAGCAGCTTGACCGCATCCAGCACGGATGCTTCAGGAACCGTGGTGTAGATGTTGCCATCGTGTTTTGTAGCAAGAATTTGCGCGGCGGTTTTCATGAGCACCCCTTCGATTTGCTGAAGCGAAACTCCAATTCTCTCGACAAATCCTACGCGCACTCATTGGGGCTTGCAAGTCATATCATGCCTGTCGATAGAGGACAGATCTCGCAACCGAATGCGCGCGCTGGCGCGGCAGTTTATCGCCGTGGCTTGAGGGAACTTTGCCTCGATCGCACTATCAAAACCGACTGTGCTTGCTTGTAAATTGCTGATCGGGAGGTAACTCAAATGCCCAACCGTCGTGTCAAGGAAGTCATCGGCAAGCGATCCGTACCGACTGCAGGAATTACCACCACGATTCGCGAAGCCGCGAAAATCATGAAGCAATGCCGCTCCTCAGCCATCATGGTGGTTGATAAGGGAACGCTGGTTGGCATCTGTACCGAGCGTGACATCGTTTTTGGCGTGGTGGCGGAAGACCTCGATCCGGACAAGACGGGGCTGGCAAAGATCATGACCCGCAAGGTGCAGACGATAGCTCCAGACAAGCCCTTCGGCCATGCCTTGCACATCATGTACGAAGGGGGATTTCGCCATGTCCCGGTGGTCGACCACGCCGGCTATCCGGTGGGTTTGGTGACGCCTCAGGATGCGCTTGATATCGATGCCTTGCAGCTGCACCAGGACCTGGTTCGTCGCGAGGAGATCACGACCATACTGTGAACGGTCTCAGGCCAAACCCCCGCGAAGGAGAGCAGGACGGTAAGGCACGCAAGCTGTGAGCCGAACAAGAAGCCAGGGCTCCGCTGTCACCATCAGAGTGCGTGCCAATCCCGGTGACGATGAAGGAAACGCTTCAGTTGGCGTTGCGATTCCTCTCTCTCGATGCCCCGACGTTCCTGAGCCTCTCCCAATTGACGGGTACGCCTTGCAGTCGTCGCATGAAGCCGATTACCGGTCAGCTTGCCAACGAACTCGCCCACGATGCCGGCGATCTGTCGGCAGATTCCCGCTGCCTGTTCCCGATTCACCCTAACCTCCATTCGACCAAGACCGCGCATCCGTTGCCGATCCGGCCGGGACCGCTGATCTTTGAACTTCGGGCTAATCCTACAGTGCTGAAAATGTCCTGTGAATCCCCGAATCCCAGTATTCCGTAGGCGTTGATTACGGCAGGCAGCGGCAATTACACACCGGAATCCTGGGGCTTGGCAGCTACAGGAAGGCTTTCGCTATTCCAATGTGAACCCGATCTTCAGCGACACCTGCCAATGGGCCACTTTTCCGTCGACCACTTGGCCTCGGGTTTCGCTGACGGTGAACCAACTGATGTGGCGTAGCGTCTCGTGCGCTTTGGCGATAGCGGTGCTCACAGCATCTTCGATACCGACGGTGGAGGAACCTGTCAGTTCCAACTGTTTGTAGACATGATTGCTCATCGAAATCCTCCCTTGTCATCTTTCATAAGATGCGCTTGCAAGCGACGCCACATAGGTCATGGACAATTTGCTGAATTCCAACCCAGGCAAAACGTCTCACGCTGACGCAGCCTACGCGTAGGTCCATCAGTAGCTCTGGTTACGACAAATGATGAGCGTCGATGCCTGCGAGGGCAATACCGGTTTCCGATATTTTGCAGCCACGAAGACTGATCGCTAGCCAGCACCCAGCTTCCAGGAAAGCACGACGATCGGCCGTATCGGCGCTACGGCATCTTGCAACTCTGGGAACTGCTGGTCATCCATCCTTGTCAAATCAGTGCGTATGGTGCTTGTCGCAACACACCCAAGATTTCGCGGTAGTTGCTGAGGGAGGTGGCTATGTCGCTGGTGAGCATGCCCCGATTGCTGATATCCGAGAGCGATGGATGGCGTGAAATTTCGCTATTGCATCCATCGGTGACAAGATTGGCTTTCTACTACGTTGCGCCCATGTCGCTGATTCCTGCGGCGATGTATGCCTATTCGGAATTGATCTATCCCGGCACCGTATTCCCACTCCTGGAGCCGGTCCTCTCGCTGCATGAACTGGCTATCGTCGGCGGGGTGTTTTTCGCTGCCGAGATTGTGATGGTGTATTTGATGGCCGGTCTGATCCAGAGGGTCGCCGAGTCCATCGACATCGTGGTGAGCTATCAACGAACTTTTACCCTGGCGGCAATCGCCCCGACGCCGTTATGGTTGGCATCGCTGGTCCTCTTCGTTCCTAGCGTGTGGGCCGGCACGCTGGTTGTCGCAATTGCCTGGATGGGTACCGTTGCCCTGATTCGGAACGGGATCCGTCCGTTGATCGGACTGGAGGACAAACTGGTGGCCGGTTGGATGGTCACGATCGTGACGGTCATTGGTGTCGCGGCGTGGCTTGCGCTGATGATCATTTTGGTCCTGGTGCTCAGCGTGGTCATCGGCTTGCGCTGATATCAGCGCGCTGCATAGCAACGCCTCAGGCCAATCTGTCGCAGCGGCAAACGCCTGGCTCGCAGATTTGAACGATCGCCAATCGAGCCTGTCGAATCCGTTGCTGGCTTGCCGCTTCGCCTGTCTTTGCAGCGTCTACGGATACCCGAGGATGGCCCCCCCGCTAGACCGGAAGCCTCACGCCAAGCAAAGCCGGCTGGTCGTCGCTTGCTCTGGCGGCCGGTCGGGTAATTTGTTGGAAATTTTCCCTCAACCGACACTGCTTCGAAGGAGGCATCATGACAATTCCACTACACCTAGGTGACATAGCACCTGACTTTACCGCTGAAAGCACCCAAGGCACGATCCGCTTCCACGAATGGATAGGCGATAGTTGGGCGATCCTGTTCTCCCATCCCAAGGATTTCACCCCGGTATGCACCACCGAGCTTGGCTACATGGCAAAGATGAAACCCGAATTCGAAAAGCGTCACTGCAAGATCATCGGCCTCAGCGTGGATTCAGTCGAAGATCACAAACGTTGGGTGAAAGACATTGAGGAGACGCAAGGTACCAAGGTCACCTACCCGCTCATTGGCGACACCAAGCTCAAGGTGGCAAAACTATACGACATGCTCCAGACGAATGCCGGTGATACCGCGGCGGGCCGTACTGCCGCCGAGAATGCTACGGTGCGCTCGGTGTTCGTTATCGGCCCGGACAAGAGGATCAAGCTGATGATCACTTATCCTATGAGTACCGGGCGAAACTTCGACGAGATACTGCGGGTGCTCGATTCTGTCGAACTCACTGCCGAGTTCAAGGTCGCCACGCCGGTCAATTGGAAGGATGGCGATGATGTGATCATCGCTCCATCGGTCTCGGACGAGGAAGCAAGACGCAGCTATCCTTCAGGATGGAATGCGCTCAAGCCGTATATGCGCATGGTGCATCAACCCCACCATTAACCATCACGCCTCAGCGAATCAGCAAGCGTCATCGGCTATATCCCTCAACAGATGCATCAAGACAAGGAGAGCATCATGGCACGCAAGTATGTCGATTGTCGGCAATTTCCGAGCGAGATGAATTGCACTATCGCCATTTCGGCGGATACCGAAAAGGAATTGATGGAAGTCGCAGTCCATCACGCGGTGTCGGTCCACGGCCATAAGGACACGCCGGAATTCCGATCGCAATTGAAAACAGCCATCCAGGAAGGAATGCCCTCGCTGGTGTGAACCCTGTCCCGGGTTCCCGCGCTGGCCACGCATTGAAGCGATGGCTCCGCCTGGCAAAGCCGCGGCGAATTAGCCGCATGGTTACAGGTCTCTTGCCAGGCGGATGCCTGAGAATTGCCAGCGTGCAGACGCGGGGAAAAAGTTGCGATAGG
Source organism: uncultured Sterolibacterium sp. (assembly GCA_903832735.1). Classification (GTDB taxonomy): domain Bacteria; phylum Pseudomonadota; class Gammaproteobacteria; order Burkholderiales; family Rhodocyclaceae; genus CAIYYX01. The sequence continues at coordinate 27,120 of CAILCO010000001.1, read as the reverse complement.
TGGCGCGCAAGTCAGATTTCGGCGTGACGCAGGAACCTCCTCGAAGGACATATTGGTTCACCATGAATTTGCCGTTGTATTCGCCAACGGCGCCGGCGCTTGCGCGGAATCCGGGATAGGGAGCATAGCTGGACCGGGTCCATTGCCAGGCATCGCCCAGCAACTGCGCCAGCACGGGCGGCTGTTCCGGGGCGGCTGCAGGATAGCCGCCGGTGGCAAGCTGCGATGCAGCGTGCTCCCACTCCGCTTCGCTCGGCAGACGCGCTTCGGCCCAGCGGGCATAGGCATCGGCTTCGTAGTAGGAGAGGTGGATCACGGGTCGGCGGAGATCGATAGTAACCCAGCCGTTCAGGGTGAACCCCCGCCATTCGCTGTTCGGTTTCCAATACAGCGGGTGCCGGACCTGATGCGCCGTTCGCCAGTCCCATCCCTCCGCCAGCCAGAGATTCGGCTCCGCGTAACCGCCTGCCTCGACGAACGCCAGATACTCGCCGTTGCTGATCAGACGCGATGCCAGCCGATACGGCTGGAGAAAGACGCGGTGACGCGGCGCTTCATTGTCATAGCAAAATCCGCTGCCCCGGTGACCGATTTCCACTACGCCGCCAGGACAATCGAGCCACGCGAGTTCTGACGCGGCCAGGCTGGCCAATGGCGACGCACCGTAAGCCGGTGCCAGGGGATTGCAGAAGAACAGGTACTTGATATCGGTCAGGATCAGTTCCTGATGCTGCTGTTCATGATGCAGCCCCAGGGTCACCAGACCGATCAGTTCGCCGTCGTCGCCGTCGGCAGCGAGCACCTCCGCGATGCGGCTATCGACGTAGCCGCGGTAGTCGAGCACGGTGCTCAGGGATGGCCGCGTCAATAAGCCGCGTTGCGGTCGCGGATACTTGTCGCCGACAGCGTTGTAGTAAGAGTTGAAGAGTACCCGGAAGGTTTCGTGGAACGGCTTGTGGTGCTGCGACCAGCGCTCCAGGATGAAGGTTTCGAAAAACCAGGTGGTATGGGCCAGGTGCCACTTTGCCGGGCTGGCATCGGCCATCGCTTGCGCACAACAATCCTCGGCCGATAGTGGCTCGACGAGAGCCACGCTGGCGGCGCGAATTTCACGGTAACGGGCGCACAGTTCCAAGGCGTTGCTCAACGTGTCTCCCCTGCTGCTGGTTCAGACCTGGGCGTAGAAGACCGCGAACCACCGACGAGGATCGGTCCAGAAGACATGCTGCTTGAAACCGGCACTATCGAGAACCCGGGCAAAATCATCGACGTCGTACTTGTAGCTGTTCTCGGTATGGATACGTTCCCCGCGCCGGAAATGGCGCTCTCCATCGGGCCAGCAAACCCGGGTATTCACGGATGCCTGCAGATGCATCTCGATGCGCGAGCGCTGGCGGTTGAAGAATGCGACATGCTGCCAGTCGCGGCGGTCGAAATCACTGCCGATGAGGCGGTTAAGATGCGCCAGCGCGTTCAAATTGAACTCGGCCGTCACCCCCTCGGCGTCGTTGTAGGCAGCTTCGAGTACGGCCTGATCCTTGATCAGATCGACCCCGATGAGCAGACTCCCGCCTTCCCCGACCAGGCGGCAGACGCGGCGCAGCAGGGCCAGAGCCGGTTCCGGATCGAAGTTGCCGATCGACGATCCGGGGTAATAGACAAGACGCTTCCCGCCAGGCAAGTCTCCGGGAAGGACGATATCCTCCATCAGATCCGCCACGACCGGTCTCACCTCAAGTTTGGGCAGCGCTTGCTGCAAGCCGGCCACGGCACGATGGAGAAAATCCTGTGAGATATCGACCGCGATGAAACACTTGGGGCGAATCAGGGCGCATAGCGCCTTACCCTTTTCGCAATTGCCCGCACCCAACTCGATCACCGTTTTGCCGGCGCTGATCCGGAGACTGATCTCCCTTCTATGGCGCTGCATGATGGCGCGCTCGGTTCGAGTCGGATAGTACTCGGGCAAGCGGGTGATGCGCTCGAACAGCGTCGACCCCGCGTGGTCGTAAAAAAACTTCGGCGAAATCGTCGCGTCGAAGCCGACCAGGCCGGCGATGATCTCACTGCGGTCGCCCGCTGACAATTCCCCGCTCCAACCGCTCCCCGCGCTTGCCGGCAAGCCAGGGTTGATCTGCGCGTCCGAGACGCCGTCATGGGCGTCCGGAAGCGCAGGCCTGAGCCAGCCGACGCGTTGCGTGCGATGCCTTTCGACTTGCCTCATGATGAAGTCTCATTTTGGCCAGGTGGGCAATCCGGTCCTGTCGAGAAGGAATCTACAACTTATGTCGGCCGTTGCGAATACTGGCTTCTTGGTATTTCCATTGCAGCAGGAAATTCCTAAGATAAGGACGAGTCCAAGCTCGAAAGTCAGCCATGAATCAAGCCAGCAGATGGCGAAGGATGAAGGGCAAATGCAGACACTGGAAATCCATCCCTTGGTGGTCCGGCTAAGCCACTGGATCAACGCGCTGGCGATGATCCTGATGCTGGCTAGTGGATGGCGGATCTACAACGCCTCGCCGCTCTTCCCGTTCAATTTTCCTTCAGCCATCACCATCGGTGGCTGGCTGGCCGGTGCCTTGCAGTGGCACTTCGCGGCCATGTGGTTGCTTGCCGCGAACGGTCTGGTCTATCTCGCTTACGGGATACTCTCCGGACATTTTCGCCGCAAGTTGTTACCCATTACGCCCAGCGCGCTCATTGCGGATCTGCTGGCCGCAGCCAGGGGACGTCTCGCGCACGATGATCTGGCGACCTACAATGCGGCGCAACGGGCTGCCTACGCGGCCCTGATCCTGACCGCCATCGTTCAGGTACTGTCGGGCCTGGCCGTCTGGAAACCGGTTCAGCTGCAAGGACTGGCCGCTCTGATGGGCGGATACGAAGGAGCGCGGCTGCTGCACTTCCTTGCCATGGCCCTCTGCGTATCTCTCGTCGCCGTCCATATCGTCATGGTGATCCTGGTTCCGGAAACTTTCCTGACCATGATCACCGGGAGGCTCAAACGCCATGAATAGCAAGAGCCCCATGGGGCAAGGATTTGCCCGCTATCGCAGCGCCGGGATAGCGAGCATCGAGCGCCGCCTGTTCCTGCGCCAGGGCCTGTCGCTCGGCGCCCTGGCGCTGCTCTCGGGATGCCGCAGCAGCGACGAGCTACAGGTGGAAACGCTGCTCAGGGCGATATCAGGCTGGAATGACCGTGTTCAGGGATGGTTGTTCGACCCGGGCAAATTGGCACCCGAGTATCCGGAATCGGCGATCACGCGGCCATTCCCGTTCAACGCCTTTTACGGCGAAGAGGCGGTACCCAGGATCGACACTGCGCATTACCGGCTTGAACTCGCCGGCCTCATCAGAGAGCGCAAACCCTGGTCCTTGACGGAACTCTATGCCCTGCCGCAGGTCTCGCAGGTGACGCGGCACGTCTGTGTTGAAGGCTGGAGTGCGATCGGCAAGTGGAGCGGCACGCCCTTTCGGATATTCCTGGAACGCATCGGCGCCGACACGACTGCCAAATACGTCGGCTTCGAGTGCGAAGACAACTACTACACCAGTATCGACATGGCCTCGGCGCTCCATCCACAGACGCTGCTGGCTTTCCGCTATGCCGACCAGATCCTCCCGGCGAAATACGGCTTTCCCATGAAACTTCGCGTACCGACCAAACTGGGCTTCAAGAATCCCAAGCACATACGCGCAATCTATGTGACCAACAAATATCCCGGAGGCTACTGGGAAGATCAGGGCTACAACTGGTTCAGCGGCTCATAACTGGCACTTGGTGCACAACTGCGGCCGCAGGGGTCACGCAAATTATAGCGGCCATGGCGACTTGCTTCAGCGGCAATCAACCGGTCCGGCGCCTGGGCCTATCTGGCGACCAGTTGGTCTGCCTTCGCCGCACAGATGAAATCGTTTTCCGACAAGCCGCCGATGGCGTGCGTGGAATAGCGCACGCGACATTGCCGATAACTCACTTCGAGGTCGGGGTGATGGTTTTCGCGGTGCGCAAGCCAGGCGATCGCATTGACGAAGGCCATGGTTTCGTAATAGTCATGGAAACGGAATGCCTTCGCGATTTCCTGGCCTGACAGTTCCCAGCCATCGAGTTCCCGCAACAGGCGTTGTATTTCGCTCTCTTCCAGCGCTGGCATGCCTCCTTCGCAGGGGACGCAGTTCTTGACACTCAAGTTCGCTGCCGTGCTGATCATGGCATGTTTCCTTCCAGGAGAATGCGCCGCAATAGGGTGGCACCGGCAACAAACCCCCGAAGTCTGCCCATGCCCGTTTGATTTTTCTGCAGCGGATAAGTTCCAGAGGCTGGGCTTGCTATCGCCCAGCCCCGTCAGACAGAGGCGCCGAGCCGCAGCGATGGACACAGCGTTGGCAATCTTTTGCGAAATGCCTAGTCCAACCCGGTACGACGCGGCAATACCGGTTGCCAGCAAACTATTGGCCCGAAAGGAGTGATCATTATGCTCTCGGAAGCGAATTCATTCGGCTTGATCCTGTTCATTGCCGTAATCCTGTTGCTTGCTTTTTCCGTCCGCATCTTCCGCGAGTATGAGCGGGCAGTGGTGTTCACCCTGGGGCGCTTCTGGAAAGTCAAGGGTCCGGGATTGGTGATCATCATTCCTGGCATCCAGCAGGCAGTCCGGGTGGATCTGCGCACCGTCGTACTGGAAGTGCCGACCCAGGACGTCATCTCCCGCGACAACGTTTCAGTTAAGGTCAGTGCGGTGGTTTATCTCCGCGTCGTCGACGCGCAAAAGGCCATCATCCAAGTGGTGGATTACCTCAATGCCACCAGTCAATTGGCGCAAACCATGTTGCGCTCGGTGCTGGGCAAGCACCTGCTGGACGATATGCTGGCAGAGCGGGAGAAACTGAACCTGGACATCCAGCAGGCACTGGATGCGCAAACCGATACCTGGGGGATCAAAGTTTCCAACGTCGAGATCAAGCAAGTCGACCTGACCGAATCGATGATTAGAGCCATCGCCCGGCAGGCCGAAGCGGAACGCGAGCGCCGGGCCAAGGTGATCCACGCGGAGGGGGAATTGCAGGCTTCGGAGAAGCTCTTCCAAGCTGCGCAGATATTGGCTCAAGAACCTCAGGCGATACTTCTGCGCTATCTTGAAACGCTGACGGTGATCGGCGCGGACAAGAATACCACCATCGTGTTTCCACTGCCCATGGACCTGCTGACGCCATTTCTGGGGACAGGCCGGCGGGACTAGCCCTGGCCCGAAGCGAAAGACTTCCGGCCTATCGAGTCAGCAAGAAGCCCTCCTTGTCCCAGGATGCGCCGGCCCGGCTGAGCCGGGTTGGGCGGCGCTAGCGCTTCATGCCCGCACGACCATTTTCGGAACCCAATCGAAGCTATCGACCGGAGCGCAATAGATCCACAGACACAGGCCCACGATGCAAAGGGCGAGGAAGCCGACGACGATGGAAGAGAGGGCCAGGGCAGCGAAGTCGTCATCGTCGGTGATCACCATCGCTTGTCGCTGGCGAAAGTTCCGCGGTGCCAGACCAGGCCGACGGAGCCGAGCCTCCCGCATCAAGGGGCCGTTTTGCCCTGCGGCCCCGATTTCGCACCGGACACCGTCCGGCACTATGGTAGGTATGGTGTGCATGGTCATCATCCAGTCTTGGCGATTCGCTGTAGCGCGTCCTGCGCCGACCGGTCGCAGCCGACGTGCACAGCGGGGATCCTCCATGGATAGCCATCCTTCCAGATAGCGCGAGACTTGCCCATACTGTTATGGCACTATTTCGACTACCGGATAAGCCTATCCTCATGCGGGCATGAAGACTATGAAGCCACGAATATCAGTCATTACGGTTTGCGTTGCCGATCTGGATCGCGCCATCCGCTTTTACCGGGATGGGCTCGGGCTGACCAGCGCAGGCATCATGGGGAAGGAATTCGAACATGGCGCTTTCGCCTATTTCGACCTTCAGGCAGGACTGAAACTGGCCCTGTGGCCGCGTTCCAGCCTGGCCTACGATTCTGGCTTGCCCCTGGATAAGCCAAGCGCCACAGAAATATTGCTCGGCCACAACGTATCATCGTGCGCGGAGGTGGACGCGGTCATGGAGCAGGCCGGGCTTGCCGGAGCCACCCTGGTGAAATCGGCACAGCAGACCTTTTGGGGCGGTTATGCCGGATACTTCCAGGATCCAGACGGGCACCTTTGGGAGGTCGTCTGGAACCCTCACTGGGCTAACCCTGATTAACTCGCTACGCCTGCTCCATGAAACCTGGCCGCCTTACCGCTTGCAGTCTGTCGATGACTTCTTACGCCGCCGATAGTGAATCCACGAGCCACTGCACATGGCGATATTTTTCGACCGAAAGTTCCCGGGCCAGGGTTCTTACGACGGAATCGCCGGCAGTGCCAGCAATGCGCTGATATTTCGCCTGGACATGGCTCTCGGCAGCCAACGCGATCCTGATTGCCGCAAGCGGCGTCAGCAGATGGGCTAGCGTGTCGCGCGCAATCCGGTCGGGCGAAGTCTGATAGAGCCAGCTGCACGGCCACCAAGGAAATTGGGCCAATGGCAGTCCACACGCCAGCCGGGCCCGCGTCAGCTGGCAACTCAACTCGAATTCCGCCGCGGACAGTTTGCGGAATATGGCCACCGTGGCGTTCTCGCCACGAGTGTCGAATATTTCCGCGAACTCATCGCAAGCCAAGATCGCTTGTTCGCTGGCCAAAACCGCATGGCCGTACAGGTCGGCGAGGGTCTTGACCGGCCGATCGGAAACGCTAGCGCTGCTCTCGCGAGCGCGACCGTCTTCGAGAAAATCGAATGGCGAAAAAGTCTCGACATCTTGCAACGCTGCGTTCAAGTTGTTGATGTTGGCGGCAGACGTGACTGCCCGCGGTACGATTTGCATGTCTGGGGTCCTCAGGAATGGAGTGGCAGCACAATTAGCCGTGAGATCACGGCACGATTGCCCGCGACCGGCATGTCTCTCGGCACATTGCTATTGCAGCGTTGCATGATGGGAATGTGCATGTTTAGCGTAGGCCCAGGTCAGATAGGCGACTTGCAACTCTATCAATTTTCTCTGCGCGTCGAGGTCGCCTTGCGCTGACCGGTCAAACAGAGTCTGCGAATACTTGTCGGCGACGCCCACCAACTCCGCAACAGGCGTAGTGGCAGGCAGCCCGATGATTTCATTGAGGCGCGCGATCATGATTCGCGGCAAGCGTGCGGCAGTAGCATGGCTTGTCTCCTGAGTGGGTTGACGACGGGTTGATTTCTGCAATCGAAAATCCAATTTCCTTTCGAGGTGTTCAGTGTGCTTGGCTAAGCGCAGCCACGCTATCAGTGAGACTTGCGATCTGCGTCGGCGCGAGGCGCGAACTATGTAAGGATTGCCCTATGCCTCGGTAGAAACCCGGTAACGCGGCTAACTATCAGTCCAGCTTGCGTTCAATGACATAACGGGTCAATTCGGCGTTGTTGTCCATCCCCAACTTTTCCAGGATGCGCGCACGGTAGGTACTCACGGTCTTTGGACTCAGGCACAGGGTTTTCGCAATGGCAGTCAGTGCCATGCCGCGACTGAGCAGACGCATGACCGAGAATTCGCGCTTGGAAAGTCGATCGTGAGGCTGCGAGTGGCCGCCTTCGACCGAGCCGGCGATCAGCTTCTCGGTCAATTTTGGACTCAGGTAGTGTTCGTCCCGGCTGGCGCGGCGAATCGCTTCGAGGATTTCCTCGGGTGCACTGTCCTTGGGCAGATAGCCATGTGCGCCGGCATCGAGAGCTGGAAGCGCATAGTCGTCCTCGGAAAACATGCTGAAGATCAGCACCGGCAATGCCGGCTGATCATGCTTGATGCGCTTGAGCACTTCGAGTCCGTTGATGTCGGCTAGCCCGATATCGAGCAGCAACAAATCCCAATGTTCGGATTTGATCAACTCCAGCGCCTCCTGCCCGGTCCCTGCCTCGCCGATGACGCGATAATCGGCGTCATTGGCGAGAAACTGGCGCAAGCCGCCGCGGACCACGGCGTGGTCATCGACGATCAGTAATTTGAGCTTCATGCTTTGTTGCTGCGCCGATCGACCTGGCCATCGCTGACGCGCCGATTGGCGCAGCGTTCCAGCATTTCCCCCTGCCGGGCGGCCACGGGCAGCGACAACGTGGCGACCGTGCCGGCACCGGGCCTGCTGTCGATCTTCAGCGAACCGCCGAACATGCCCAGACGCCGCGCTATCCCGAGCAGGCCGGTGCCCTTGGTGCCGATGGCCGGATCGAAGCCGAAGCCGCAGTCGGTGACGATGATGCGCAAGCTGCTTTGATCGACGCGCTGCACCGCCAGCGTGACACGGGTCGTGCCGGCATGCTTGACGACGTTGAGCAGCAATTCGCGTATGGCGTTGAAACAGAGCAGTCGCGTCGCCAAATCGTTGGGCTCGACATCCGCGGCGCCGGTCAGCACGATCTCCAGCCCGTGATTATCCTTCACCCAGTGACACAGTGACTCCAGCGCCGGCATCAGACCGCGTTCGCGGATCAGCGGGGGACTGAGCTGCAGGCTCAGCGTGCGCGCCACCTGGATGACCTGGCTGATGTGTCCGCAGGCCTGGGCGGCAATGCGCAGGCAGTCGCCAGGCGACGAGGACGGGCTGAGACTGGAGAGCGACAGGCGTGCCGCCACCAGAAGCGGCTGCGCTTCGTCGTGGAGTACTTCATAGAGATGATCTCGTTCGCGCTGTTCGACCTGGGTGAGTTCGCGCACCAGCTGATGCAGATGCTCCGCCTGCTCTGCCGCAATGGTCTCCAGCGCTTGATTGGCGACGCGCAGTTTAGCCAGCGTCAAGCGCCGCCGCGTGATGTCCTGGACGATGCCGAAGCCACCGATCATGGCCTGATGCGCGTCGAACTGGTGTTCGGCGCACTCGCGCACCCACTTGACCTCGCCGTCGACGAGCAAGCGGTGTTCGATGTCGTAGGCTTCGCCCTGTAGCCAGGCTCGCCAAGTCGCATCGACGGTCTTTCGCTCTTCCGGATGAACCTGCGCGAGCAGGACTTGATAGCTGAGCGGCATACCCGGCAGCACACCGAAAATCCGCCGGCATTCCTGCGACGCGCGGAATCGTCTGCGCTTCAGATCGAAGCGCCAGCTGCCGATCTGCCCGACACTCTGGGCCCGGTTCAGGTCCTCTTCCGCACGTTTGACGCGCGTGATATCGCTACAGGAACCGATGTAGCCGAGGAACTCCTGATCAGCCCCGTAGCGCGGCACTCCGCTGGCAAGAACCCAGCGATAGCGTCCATCGGCCCGGCGCAGTCGATATTCGACCTCGAAGCGCTCGCGACGGGCGAAGACGTCGGCATAACGGCGTTGCCAACGCAGGACGTCATCGGCATGGATGGATTCCATCCAGCCTTTGCCGAACTCCTGTTCCAGCGTTCTTCCGGTGAACGCCGACCACTGCTTGTTCACCCAGGTGCAGTTGCCATCGAGGTCGAAAATCCACATCAGCGTTGGTGCGGAATTGGCCAGGGTGCGGAAGTAGGCGTCATACTCCTCCAGCGCTCTGACGTGACGCCAACCTATGGCCAGGCTGCCCACATAGATATTCACATGCTGCGCTGCTTTCGGCCGTACCGCGCCGACCCAGTATGACTGCCCATCGGACCCGAACAATTCGCCTTCGCATTCTTGCCCGCTACGATAGGCGGTGGCGACCAGTATTCCCAGGTCCGCCGGAATCTGCTTGGGTGATCCGCCCAGCGCTGCGAGAAACGAGTAGGCCGCGGTATTGGCAAAAAGCAGCGTGTCGTCGGCAGCAATGCGCAATACCGGCTCAGGATTCTCTTCTGGCAATGGCTCATACTTCTGCAGTGCCTGGGTGACCTGCCTGTAGCCATTGATCTCGGTCAGCGCGAGGCGCAGCACCGTCGCGCCATCGCCTGACGGGAACTTCAAGCAATCCAGCTTGACGGCGACGGTACCGCCATCAGGACGCAGGAGCTCCAGTTCGCAGCCGTGCCTTTGGCCATTGCGCCAGGCATGCTGGAATATCTGTTGCCATCGATTCTTGTCCGCTGGCGCAAGATAAGCGGAGAAGCGCTGACTGAGAAGGCTCTGCCTATCAGCGCCGAGCAGGGAAGCGCCGATGAGATTGATCTCGGCGATTTGCTCCGTAGCGTGCAGCGTCAGGCAGGCAGCGGGGAAATATTCATGATGAGCCGCATATCGGCCGAGCGTCAGCTCCAGGGACGACAGCCTCTCGCGCAAGGCGTGATTCTGTATTTCCAGTTCCATTTCGTTCCTCTGGAGCTGGCGCGCCATCTTCCCGGAACACCTTGCGGAATTTCCGGGTCCGCTGGCGATCGACCTCACCCTCTTGTCCTTCAGGCTCACGACAATGGGTCCTCGTGCGTAGAGACGTTCCTAGAGTCAAGTATTTCTACGCTCGAAATCATCGGATCATCCCGTCCATGACTCTCCTCCGCCAAGGCCTGCGAATTGCCGATGCGCCGGGGAAATCGCTAATTTTTTCGCGGATCTTCAGCCTGATCGAAATATGTCAGCGCCGTGGGTCCATAGCCGTGCACCTGGAAAATGACCGCATCATCCTTGGTCAAGCCGTAATGATAGGTATTGGCGCTATAGACCTGAAAACTACCCGGTTGATAAGCTTCGAGCCGGCCGGGATCTAAGTTGCTGCCTTCCGCTTCGTAGAACGTGCCGCTAAGGAAAGTGTAAAAACGATTGTCACTGTGCGCATGGACCGGAACGCGATAATTTGCTGGCAGCCTGATCCGGTAGGTGTACGGTCCCGACAAACGCGGATTGCCGTGGACCAGGGCGACTTCGGCTCCAGGCGGCAGCGAACTCAAGGGCAACCATTTGAAATCCGCAGGAGACGATCCGTTGTTCTCTCTCTTTTCAGCCGCCTGGACAGCAGCCATCGCCATGGCGGCGAATATCGCCATACAAGCCAGCGCTGCGCGCAACGGTTTGCTCATTTCGCTCTCACTATCCATGCAGTTTATTGCGAACCCACCAGGTTGATCATGGGGGCAAGCGACAGTTGCACCCAGCAGCGAGTCTACGAGTTCGATGCCGAATCCGAAATACCCTACTACCAGTAATTAGCCGACGAAGCTTGATTCACTATCGCGCTTTGCTTGAGCTCAGATCTGGCCTGCGCCGGGCAGGCAAAGGGTAAAGGCAGTCCGAATTCCCGCCCTGCTTTCGACGCCGACCGCCCCTCCATGAAGCTCGGCGATCGATTTGACGATCGCCAGGCCGAGGCCTGATCCCGCCGAAGAAGCTTCGCGCGCACTATTAGTGCGGTAGAAACGGTTGAATATGCGCGGCAGGTGCTCCGCTGCAATGCCAGACCCGGGATTGGCCACTTCGATCCGTACCGAACCGCCCGCGCCCACGACGGCACGAAGGCTTACCGTACAATCGCAAGGACCGTGGCGCAGCGCATTCGACAACAGGTTGCCGATGGCTCGGTTGAGCATCACTTCATCCGCCCAGACCTGCAGCCTGGCTTGCGGCGGCAAGCCAGGCTCAGCCCGCACGTCGAATTCAAGTTTGATGTTGCGTTCATCCGCCAGCAGGCCAAAATAGGACACCATGTTCTCGAGAAACTCAGGCAGGTCGATCCATCGCGGTTCGGCGCATGCCTGGGCGTTGTCTGCCTGGGCGAGAAAGAGCATGTTCTCGATCATCCGCGAAAGCCTTTCGTATTCCTCGACCGCGGACTCCAGCACCGCGCGGTACACCTCTGTCGTGCGCGGACGAGACAGCGCCACCTGCGCCTCACCGATGAGATTATGGATGGGCGTGCGCAAATCGTGGGCAAGGTCGGAGGAAAATTCCGATAGCCTGCGGAACGAGTCCGCGATACGGTCGAGCATATTATTGAATGCGACGCTCGCTTCCATGAACTCCGCGGGCGTGTCTTCCAGCGACAGGCGTTCGTTCAGAGCCTGCGCGCTGATCCGTCCGGCTGTCGCGGCGATGCGCCGGGCGCGCTTGAGCACCAGGCGAGCCGCCCAGATACCCAAGGCAACCGCGGTGAGCACGCTGATCGCCAGGGTTTCGAGCAAGCCCTTGCGGTAGCGCGAAAGCAATTCCGCAGGCAAGGATCGATCGAACGAAAGCGCCACATAGACCGGTTGCGTCCGCAGTCCCGCGTGGATCCGCACTCCCGCTTCGCTCCCGGGCAAGGACAAGCGCCCTAGCAGCACCCGGTAGCAGCGGCCGTCCGGAGCAAGCCAGTCATGGCCCAGGTCGCCGAAGCGCTTGCGGATATCGCGCGCCGCAGCCGCGTCGATACGATAAGGGAGTGCCTCGAGCGGAACGGCCAGATGCGGCAATTCTGCCACGGGAATTTCGAATTCGTCGGAAGCGCGCAAGACCCGGCCATTTTCATCGAGCAGGGCCAGGGCGAGCTTGCGGTAGCCGATGTCGGCTTCCTCGACGAATTGCGAACTGATGCGAATTCCTTCTGCCGGCCCCAGCCGCGCCAATCGATTGCGGACCAGCGCCATATTGCTGAGCAGCAGGATGTCGTCCGCTTCGAGCATCTCGCTTCTGAGCATGCGATCGATGCCCAATCCCATCGCGGCAATGACCATGAACGAAATCGACGCGAACAACAGGCTGATCTGCCAGGTGAGCGACTTGCGCCGCCCGACCAGCTTCAGCACCAGGGTACCGATGGCAGTTGTAACCCGGGTCACTCGGCGGGTTCCTCGATCACATAGCCTACGCCGCGGATCGTCCGCAGCAACTTCTTCTCGAACGGATCGTCGATCTTGGCACGCAGGCGGCGGATTGCGACATCGACGACATTGCTATCGCTATCGAAATTCAGGTTCCAGACATGCTCGGCGATCAGCGTCCGGGAGAGCACTTCGCCGGCATGGCTGACCAGGTAATTCAGCAGAGCGAATTCCCGCGCCGTCAATTCTATGGTCTTGTCGCCACGGCAAGTCCAGTGTCGGCGCGGGTCGACCTCCAGGTCGGCGATTTTCATACTCTCATCGCTCTGCCGCACACCCCGCCGCAGCACGCTGCGCACCCGCGCCAGCAATTCGGAAAAAGCGAATGGCTTGATCAGATAATCATCGGCGCCGAGTTCCAGGCCCTTGACGCGATCCGCCACATTGCTGCGTGCGGTGAGAAACAGCACCGGCGTAAGTTTCTTCCGGCGGATTTCCGCCAATACCGTCCAGCCATCGGCGCCGGGGATCATCACATCGAGCAGGATCAGATCGTAATCGAAGGACAGCGCGAGATGGCAGCCATCGACGCCGTCTTTCGCAACGTCTACGATAAATCCATGCTCGCTCAGACCGCTCCTCACGTACGACGCAGTCTTCGGCTCGTCCTCGACGCTGAGTATGCGCACGGCCACCTCCCTGAGTTGGGAAGAATAAAGGCGCTAAGTTTCAGCGCCTTTGTTTGGAACTTCCTACCGTCTAAAGGTTCAAGTCGATCACGGGGCTCCACTGTTGACCGTGGGGATGACGTACACCGCCACATTGGCCGGGATGCCGTCCTGAGGGCTGATCTGCTTCAATTTGAAGGATTGACTCAGGCCATCGAAATGCCACGTGAAATCCTGCCCGTTGAAGACGAATTTCACCGTTTCACCACTCTTCACATTAACCCACCGGGTCTTCGGGCCGATCTCGACGGTACGCTCGGCGATTGCCGAACTAGCCGGCTCGCCGTAGAGGTCGGTACTGGTCAACTTGGCTGCGGCAGGGAAGTTCGCTACGGTCAGAACGATGGAAGCAGCGACTGGTAAGATTCTTTTCATGGTATTTCTCCTATCCGGGAATTTGATGTCTGCATCCGGAACATGCCCAGGGCAATGACCGAGATGCGCGGCCACTGTACAATTGCCAGGCCTACGAGACCATGACGGCCAAATTACATTTTCTGTAACCTGGCGGTAAGCTTCAGGAGGCGCGACAGCCGCGTCCTGAGCGCTCAGCACAGGCAAGCGACCACGTCGCAGTCCTCTCTAAGTGACATGGTCGAGCGCACGACGTCCTGGCTGGCGTCGAACAGGACATCGAATCGCGCCAGGTGATTCCAGTCGTCGCAATATCGCCATTCCCAGACCAGTTCGTTCCTCGCCTTGAAGTATGCGGTCCACGCCGGTTCCGGCGGACCCAGCGCGCGCAGCACCTGATCCTTGCTCATGCCGGCTTGTATCCGCGCCATGGCCTGGGGCTTCATGACATCCTCGATGCGCCGGAGTTTGCCGTCTGCTCCGATCTGCACCATGTAGGCATGTGCGCCCATGGGTCCGCGCGGATAGGCCAGCAATTGCCTGCCATCGCTATCACGCCACTGCATGCGCGGCTCGCCCATGACGCGGATCACGTCGGCGCTCACCGCCTCGCCGGGGACCAGTCCCCTGCCGCTGTAGCTGGCACAGCCAGCCATCAGCACGGCCAGCGCAAAGACCCACGAGCTTTTCATGGCGCCCTCCTCGATTCGGTTTCACGGTCCAACGCCGCAGGGCGTCGGCATTCGATTGTTTAAGAAGCAAGCATCCTATTGTTGACAAATTTCGTCAACTAATCAACAATTATGACAGAGGGGAAGACCAGTAAGCCTTTTAACTCGACTAGTGATGCCAACCATGAATACCTTTCGCAACAGCCTTGGATTTACGCGGATTGCCTTACCCACGCTGTTTTTTCTGGCGACATTTTCGGCTGCAGTTCAGGGCGACGAAATCCAGGTCAAACTTAGTGGCGGCATGGAAGTACCACCCGTCACGACTGCTGCTACGGGCGCGGGCACCATCGTGGTCGGGCCCGACTCGGCCGTTTCCGGTAGTGTCACGACGACGGGCATTGCGGGAACGATGGCGCACATTCATCTGGCCGCCGTAGGCAAGAACGGACCGGTGATCATTCCCTTGACCAAGAACGGTGACAGCACCTGGACAGTTCCGGCCGGCGCAAAACTGACGGGCGACCAGTATCGCGCTTTCCAGGCGGGAGAGCTTTACGTCAACGTCCATAGCGCCGCGAACAAAGGCGGGGAGATCCGCGGGCAGCTCAAATAGCCCCGAATAGCCCCTCGCTCCTGACCCGAGGTTGGCCGCTTTCCGGGGCGCAGGAGCCGCAGCAGGTCATGCCGTATGGGTAAGCCCCGGGGCCGCGCCGAAAACCTCGGCAGCGGCCTTCTGACCCCTTTGTTGAGCGGAATTTCTAAGCAGGCCAGCCCGTTAAGCGAGGGAATCGCTTGAGCCCGTAGTTGCCCGAAGGACAACTACGGGCTCTTGTGCCGCGAAGCAGGTGCTAGGAGACCTGGAACTCTGCTCATGGCGCAGTATCAAAGCGGCTTGCTTGCGCCACGGCTGGCAAATTGCTCCTGCAGTCTCTTCAGTTCGTTGATGTCGGTAAACGTGATCACCACCCCGTCGATCAAATTCTCCTGGGTGCGGTAAGGCATGATGCGCACCCGGAACCAGTAGCCCTCGTGAGTGCACACCTGCTTCTCATGGAACACCAGGGTATCGAGCACCGTCTGGGCGTCGTCTTTCAACTGAGGGTAGTCGAGGTCGCTGACCACATGGGACAAGGGCCGCCCGACGTCGCCTGGAATCAACTTGAAGAGATTGGTGGCGCGGGGCGTGAAGCGCCGCAACTTCATCTCCTTGTCCAGGAATATGGTGGCGAGTTCCGTGCTGTTGAGCAGATTCGCCATGTCGTTCTGAACCCAGGTCAGATTCGCCACTTTGGATTGCAACTCGGCATTGACGGTTTGCAGTTCCTCGTTCAGCGATTGCAACTCTTCCTTGGAAGTCGTCAACTCCTCGTTCGTCGATTGCAACTCCTCATTGGTCGATTGCAGTTCCTCGTTGCTCGATTTTTGCTCCTCCACCGAAGTCTGCATCTCCTCGTGGGTGACTTGCAAGGTCTCGCGGGTTTGCTGCAACTCCTCCAGAAGTGCCGCACGCGTGTCGGACGCGACGGACTTGCGCTGCTTTCTGGCCGGGACAGTGGCGACATCCCGGAACACGATGATCACCCGTCCGCGCAGAGGTTCTGGCTTCTCCAGCGCCTGAACGGTGACATGGACGAGTTGGGTAGTGCCATCATTGCCCACTTTGAGATCGTTGAGAACAATCGGCTGCGGCTGCCTCAGCGCCTTCTGCAGCACCCCCGGCAGCGCCTCGCGCAGTCCTTCGCGGGCCATGGCGTAGATGTTCATGTTGAACTTGCCGGCAGCCGGCTCCAGGTATTTCCCGGTGCGTCCGCTGATGTAGAGGATGTCGCCTTCGCCGTTGACCAGAACGGCAGCCGGCGCGTAAGTCTGCTGGATCAACTGATCGGTCAGTTCCCCGATGTTTTCGCTTGGCACCGCGAGGTGCTTTTCTGCCGGCGGCCGGCTACCCTTGACCGTTCGCACCGGAAACTCCACTGCCGACAACGGCTGCGGCTGGTCGAGACGCCGGAACAGGCGCAGCTTGTTGCTGACCGTTCCGAACAGGTGAGTGAAGTTGCCGACGGACTCTGCGTTGCCTAGGATCAGCAGTCCCTCGTTGTTCAAGGCGTAGTGGAACAAAGGCAGCAGTTTCTTTTGCAGTTGAGCACGAAAGTAGATCAGCAGATTGCGGCAGGACAGGATATCCAGCCTGGTGAATGGCGGGTCCGAGATGATGTTCTGCGCAGCGAACACCACCATCTCGCGGATTGACTTCTTGATCTGGTAACCGCCCGCCTCTTGCACGAAGTAGCGGTCCAGCCGTTCCTGGGAGACATCGGCAACGATATTGGCGGGATAGAAGCCCTTGCGCGCTTTCTCGATGGCATCCAGATCGAGGTCGGTGGCGTAGATCAGCAACTCGCAGCGTTGCCCCGGTTCGACCCGTTCCAGCGCTTCCTGGAAGACCATCGCCAGGCTATAGGCTTCCTCGCCGCTGGAACAGGCCGGAACCCAGGCCCGCAGCGTCCTGCCGCCGGGCCGCCGCGCCAGCAGAGCTGGAATCGCCTCGGCGCGAAGATAGTCCCAGACATCAGGATCGCGGAAAAAATTGGTCACGCCGATCAGCAATTCCTTGAAGAGCAGGTCGACTTCATGGGGGTTGTCGCGCAGGTAGCCCAGGTAAGCGCTGATGCCGCCGAGCCGATGCACGGCGATACGCCGCTCGATACGGCGATGGAGGGTATTGCTCTTGTAGTGGGAAAAGTCGGTGCCGCTGCGATCACGCAGCAAGATCACGATCTTTTCCAGGTCGCTCTGGATCTCCGACTCACCGGCGGACGGACTCAGCGGCGCTTCTGCCGCATGCCCGAGGAAGGCGACGATCCGCGCCGGCAGTTCCTCCGGCAGGGCGACGATGTCGGCCAGGCCGGCATTGATTGCGCTGCGCGGCATGCTCTCCGCGCTGGCGCTGGCGGGGTCCTGAACCAGCGTCAGTCCCGACATCTCCTTGATCGCCCGCAAGCCGAACATGCCATCGGATCCCATGCCTGAGAGGATGACGCCGACGGCTTTCTCCTTATGGTCTTCTGCCAGGGATTTCAGGAACAAGTCGATGGGCAGGCGAAGGCCGCGCGGCTCGACGGGTTCGAGCAGGTGTAGGGCTTCGTCGAGCAGGTAGAGATCCTTGACGGGCGGGATGACATA
Source organism: uncultured Sterolibacterium sp. (assembly GCA_903832735.1). Lineage (GTDB taxonomy): Bacteria > Pseudomonadota > Gammaproteobacteria > Burkholderiales > Rhodocyclaceae > CAIYYX01. The sequence continues at coordinate 9,458 of CAILCO010000001.1, read as the reverse complement.
AACGCAGTTTCGCCTGATGCGCATGCCGTCCCCGACTTCGACCACAGGCATCCGGGTAACCCGTTGCAGCAATTCGGGCAAGGCACTGACATGATCAGGGGCGAGGTGCTGAACCACCACGAAGGACATGCCGCTGTCGGCTGGCGCATGGGCGAAAAACTTTTCCAGGGCTTCGAGGCCACCGGCAGAACAGCCGATGCCGACCACGGGAAATGCCAGGCCATTGCGCTCTGGCGCTGCCGCCGTTGCGCCTGAGGAGTCGGCGAGCCCCTTGCCCGGAAGCGCCGAACGCGCCTCAGCATCGCCGTTGTTTGTTCTTGCGGGTTTATCTGTGGCCACGGAAATCCATTGACTCGGTCTGGTTATGCTGGCGCCCTGCATCGTACCCCTGGCCAGGTTCCTTGTCAGCGACATTTCCTTTTCAGGAACTCCCGGGAAGCGAAAATGTCTTTGCCTCAGGCCGCATCCGAGGAGTGCACTTTTCCATGACCCTGCGGCCCGCCGCGATCGCCTGCCGCTAAATATTGCACCGTCCCGGGAATAAATCTCCTGTCCTGGAGATCTTGCAGGGGGTGGCAGCGGTGTTTACCAAACTGAGTTACCAAACTGTAATTCCAAACTGAGCAAACCAAGGAGATCGCCATGGAACGCAACTTTGATCGCCGAGACTTCCTCCGCCTGGCGGGACTGGGCGGCGTGGTCTTTGCCTCCGGACTCGCCGGCTGCGCCAGCTACGGCGCCAGCAAGACGAGCGACTTCAGCTTCGTGCAATTGTCCGATTCGCACTGGGGCTTCAACGGCCCGGCGATCAATCCCGAAGCTGGTACAACGCTGAAGCGGGCCGTTGCCGAGGTCAACGCCCTGGCGCTGGCGCCGGACTTCATCGTCTTTACCGGCGACCTGACCCACACCACCGACGACCCCCAAGTACGACGCGCCCGTATGCGCGAATTCCGGGCGATCGTCGCCGACCTCAAGGTGCGCGATATCCATTTCCTGGCCGGCGAACATGACGCCTCCCTGGATAGGGGCGCTGCCTTCATGGAGTTCTTTGGTCCGACCCATTACAGCTTCGATTACCGGGGTGTCCATTTCGTCGCCCTCGACAACGTCTCCGACCCTGCCGCCCGCATCGGTGAAGAACAGCTGGCCTGGCTGAAGGCGGACCTGGCCGGATTGAGCAAACAGGCGCCGATCGTCGTCCTCACCCACCGGCCGCTGTTCGATCTTGCGCCCCAATGGGATTGGGCCACACGCGACGGCGATCAGGCCATGGCGATATTGTTGCCCTACGAAAACGTCACGGTGTTCTACGGCCACATCCACCAGAACAACGATCACCTGACCGGGCATATTGCCCATCACGCCGCCAAATCCCTGATCTTCCCACTGCCCGCCCCCGGATCCCAGCCGAAGCGCGAACCCTTGCGCTGGGACGCGGCGCATCCCTTCCAGGGCCTGGGTTATCGCGCCGTTGCCAGCACCGGCAAGGACGTGCCGCTGTCGATTAGCGAACGCAATATTGCGCCTGGCTGACATGAAGACAGAACGACGGCAATTCCTCACCGCCGGCACGGCGGCCGTGGCGCTGCTCGCCCTGGGGCGCTGGGCTGGAGCAGAAGCGCAGGAAAGAGTGCTGAGCGTGGTTGCGCGAAAATTTGTCTTCCTGCCCAACGAAATCACCCTCAAGCTCGGGGAACCGGTTATCCTCGAATTCACGGCCTTCGAGGTGGTGATGGGCTTCAACATCCCGGCACTGAAGCTGCGCACGGACATCGTTCCGGGACAGATTGCCAGGCTGCGGCTGACGCCCGCTCAGGTTGGCAGCTACGACTTCCTCTGCGACAATTTTTGCGGCGACGGGCATGAAGACATGAACGGCCGGCTGATCGTCGTGGCTTGACTGCGGAGACCGACACTTGGATGAACTGCGCAATCGCTTCGAGGCTACGCTGCTGCCACACATCGATGCTTCGTACAACCTGGCGCGCTGGATCGTCCGCGACGCGGCCGTTGCCGACGACATGGTGCAGGAGTCGCTGCTTCGGGCGCTGCGCTATTTTTCCCGCTGTCGGGAGAGCAACGTACGGCCCTGGCTGCTGACGATCGTGCGGCACACTTGCTTTGCCTGGTTGAAATCACACCGCCAGGGCGAACTTCATGATTATTCGCTTGATCAGATGGATCTCGAGAATATCCCCGACAAGACCGACTGCAATCCGGAAACCCTGGCGATACGCAAGGGCGAAGAGGCGATGCTCCAGGAAGCCATCGCGGCGCTGCCGGTGGTGTTTCGCGAGGCGATCATCCTGCGCGAATTCGAAGACCTTTCGTATCGGGAGATCGCGCAGATTGCCGGGGTCCCGATCGGCACCGTGATGTCGCGACTGGCGCGGGCACGACGACTGCTGTTTCAATCGCTGGGCGCCATCAACCGGGCGGCCGAATGGGAGGACTTGCGATGAAGCAGAGCGATGACCTGCTCTGGCTGAGTGCGGCGCTGGACGGGGAACTGGACATCGCCCAGTGCGCCGAGTGGGAAGCACGCCTGGCCAGCGAACCGGCACTCAAAGCCCTTTGGGATACGCAACAGGAATTGCGCACGGCCATTCGCGAACATGTGACCTACCATGAAGCCTCGCCAGCGTTGCGGGAAAGGATTGCGACGCTGCTCGCGGCGCAGGCCCCCTCTCCTGCGTCGGCGCGCCTGGTGACGAATCTGCCGGCAGCCTCGCCGGCTTCATCCGCGCTGGCGGATCCTGGCCGAAGACGACTCTGGGGCCTGGCTGCGGCATCCCTGCTGCTCGGTGCCTTCGCCGGCGCCGGAACGACATGGCGAATGATGCGGACGGGTTCGCAGCGGCGCGACGAAGCCGAGGATGCGGTTGCCGGACATGTCCGGGCTTTGCTGGCGGATCGGATGGTCGACGTGGTGAGTTCGGATCAGCATACGGTGCGCCCCTGGATCAGCGCACACTTCGCCTATGGCTGCCCGGTTCCGGACCTGTCCGGGCAAGGTTTCGAGCTGCTCGGAGCGCGCCGCGACGTGATCGGGACGCAGACCGTCGCGGTGTTGGCCTATCGGCGCCGCAAGCACCTCATTTCCGTTTTCGTTCATCCGTCAGGTAACGCCACCAACGCCACGGGCCAGGCGGCTGTCCGGCTGAGCGAGATCCGCGGGTTCAACGTCGCGGAAATATCGCACGCCGGGATGGGCATGCAGATCGTGTCCGATCTGAATGGCCGGGAACTCGCCGACTTCGCCGAATTGTTTCAGCGGACCGCCTGACCGTCCCTGAATGACCGGGAGGCTCGCCGCCGACCGGTCATGACTGCGCGACGGAACTTGCGTTGTCCCCTGCCGGCAGCGCGCTTACGGCCAGCTGCAGCTGGGTCAATTCGGCGCGACAACTGCGAAGCAGAGCGGCGACGCCCGGCCCGGCCGCTGCCGAGCGCAGTGCTGCGGATATGTCCTTGGCCAGTGCGGCTATTCTGGTGGCGCCGAGCAATCCGGCGATGCCATCGAGGTTGTGCGCGACGGTCCGCGCGCCGCCGATATCGCCGTTTGCCAGTTTCTCCTGGAGCAATTCCAGCGCCTTGCCCTGCGTGTCAGCAAACGTCCTGAGCTGGGCGCAGTAGGAATTTATCCGCGCCGGGGAATTCAGCCAATCCCCCGGCGGCGCGAGACCGGGTATTCCAGCCAGGGAACTGCCCGTTTCGCTGTCGCACATTGCTGCGACAGGCACCACCAGATCCACCAGCCATCGGCCGAGTGCTGCGGAAAGCTTGGCCGGGGTCACCGGTTTGGCGAGATAGTCGCTCATGCCGGCGTCCAGGCAGCTTTGTCTATCCTCTGCGAAGGCATTGGCGGTGAGCGCGATGATCGGAATATCCCGGTAGCCCGGCAGCCTGCGGATGGCACGCGTGGCCTCCAGACCGTCCAGCCTGGGCATTTGCATATCCATCAGGATCAGGTCGTAGATTCTCTCCTGCGCACAGTCCACCGCTTCGACGCCATCCGCTGCGACATCGGCCGCACAGCCTATCCCCTCCAGCATATCGAGGAGGATCTCCTGGCTCTGCGGATGATCCTCGGCGAACAATACCCGCCTGCCTTGAAAATTGGCCTCAACCAGGCCGGCCGAATTTGCCGCCGGCACCAGCCCGCCGGCCACGCCGCGCGGCAGCGGCAGAGCAAAGCTGAATGTGCTGCCCGCGCCGAGTTGGCTGTCCACTTCTATAGTCCCGCCCATCATCTCCACTAAACGCTGGCTGATGGACAATCCCAGACCCGTGCCCCCATGACTGCGCGTGGTCGAGCTATCGACCTGCTCGAAAGCCTGGAACAGTCGCGCCTGATCCGCCAGCGCGATCCCGATACCTGCGTCCTTGACGGTGAAACGCAGCGTGACCTGTGCATCCTCCTCTGCCATGGCATCGATGGCCAGGGAAACCGCACCCTGTTCGGAAAACTTGATCGCGTTGACGCAAAGATTGATCAGCACCTGGGACAAGCGCAATTCATCCCCCTTCAGGATCAGGCCCTGCAAGCGCGGCGCAACAGCGACCGACAGGGGCAGGCTCTTCTCTTGCGCACGACTGGCTACCATCCGCACGACCCGGTCCACCACGGCAGCGAGGCTGAAGTCCGCACACGCAAGTTCGATGCGCTGGGCCTCGATCTTCGACAGGTCGAGAATGTCATCGATCAGGGCGAGCAGATGTTCCGAGCTCGCGCACAACTGCTCAAGCCGGTTCTGATGGAAAGTATCGTCGATGTCGCGGCGCAGGAGATAGCCGATGGCGATGATGACGTTCAGCGGTGTCCGGATTTCATGGCTCATGTTGGCAAGAAAGACGCTCTTTGCCCGCGTCGCTTCCTCAGCCACTTCCTTGGCGATGAGCAGATCGGCGGTACGCTGCTTGACCAGTTCCTCGAGGTGCTCGCGGTAGCGGACGAGTTCCTCCTCCGTTCGCCGTTTCTCGGTGATATCTGCCTTGACGCCGAGGTAACCGGTGACGCTGCCGTCGGCTTGGAGAATTGGCGAGAGTATGGTGTGTTCCGGGTAGATCTCGCCGTTCTTGCGCCGGTTGATCAAGTCACCCCGCCAGGAGTGGCCGGCTTTCAGTGCGGCCCAGATCTTGCCGTAGGTATCCTGCGAGGTCAGGCCGGACTTCAGAAAACTCGGTTTTTGGCCTATCGCCTCTTCCCGGCCGTAGCCGGAAATGCGCGTGAAAGCATCATTGACGAATTCGATATTGACCTCGGCGTCGGTAATGACGATGCTCTCGGTGCTCTGCTCCAGCGCCAGAGAAAGTTTGATGAGCTTTTCCTCGGTGCGTTTCCTCTCGGTCAGGTCAAAGACCGTCGTCCGGCTCGACTGGATTCTGCCCTGCTCGTCCCGAATCGCCGTTGCCTGAACGAGCACCGGGATGATAGCTCCGTCCTTGCGCACCATCTCCAGTTCCAGGCCAGAGACCCATCCGCGCTCCAGGAATTTTGGAAAGTTTTCCGCGAAGAGTTTCTGGCTTGCCGCAGTGAGCAGATCGGCCAGTTTCATCCTGCCGACGATCTCCTCCCGCTGATAGCCCAGCCATTTGAGCTCGATTTCGTTGATCCGTTTGAAGGTGCCATCCTGATCGAGGGAGTGGTAACCGACAGGCGCGTTGTTGTAGAGATCGTCGCTTTCCTTCAGCGCCTTGTCCAAGGCTTTGGCGTGGCTTCTCATCTGCTGCGCCAGAAAACAAACGAGGATGCCGGACAGGACAAAGGTTGCGACTGCAAGACCCGGCCTGTAGTCCATCATGAACGACGAATACGCAGGCATGAAGAAGTACAGTCCCCCTATCGAACTCAGCACCACGGTGAGCAAGCCTGGGCCGGATCCTAAGACCAGGGCTGAAATGGCCACGGCCGGATAGAAGGTGAGAAAGGGTAGTCCCGACTGGCTGGAGAACAAGGCAAGACGCACGCCAAAGGCTGCGCCGAAAACGGCAACGGCCAGCGCATAGTTGACGGCCTGAACGACCGGCAGCCCTCCTCCGCTCAGGATGCTGTCGAGCCAGTTGCGCTTTTCCGCTGGGTAGTCTTGCCAATCCATAGCGACTATTCCGCTCCCTATGACACCACTATAGCTCAAGAATTCGCCGTAGTGTCGAGGCCGGTGTGCAGGGCAGCGCGGAGTTGGAATCGTCGCGCATGAATACTGGAATAGCGGTATTGGCACTGACAAAAAATGATAATAATGTGGAACTGCAGAGAAGCTTTGGGGAGGCGCGCCAAACCAGATCGATAGGCCAGCCATTTCTTCGACATTGATGAAAGTCTGAAGGAGCAGATCATGATAGCCAAGTTAGCGGAATTAGACCTCGACTGCAGTGCTGAAAGCGACGATGTTTTACTGGAATTCGACGAGACTGACGACGGCCCTGACGACGAAGCAGTCGCCATTGTCGGACGCTGGCGAAAGCTGATGGAAGGAGAATCCGTCCCCAGTGTCCTGACCCTATACCAGCAACTGAACACGCTCTGGCCGAGCGGCCGCTGAGGCTGCGAATCCAGGACCGAATCAAGACAGCAAGACACTATGGACTCGAAATACATTTCGAGTGTTCCTGAAATAGATGCCCAGCATGAAAATATTGCCGGGCTGGTCAGTTCTTTGCAGGACGCCATTGCGCGCAAGGATAGGCGTCATCTGGTTCATCAGGCGCTGAAGCAATTGCATCAGCAACTCATTGCGCATTTCGCCTTCGAGGACACGCTCATGGTCAGGGTCAGCCACCCTGACCTGCTGCAGCACCGGAAAGTTCACAAGAGAGTATTGTGCTTGTTCGACAACTATTTCGAGCATCCGCCTGATCCCATCGACTATGATCATCTTGGCAAGCTGATCGCCGAGAAGGTGCATGGGCATGTCGTCGAAGACGATTGCAGGATTTCCAACGAACCAGGCTGAGTTCCCGCCGTTCACGCCCGTTCCGGGCTGTCATGGCACGGCTAGCGCCATTTTGGCAGGAGGGTTGATGTGAGATCACTCCAGGATCCGGAATTCGAACTCAAACTGGCTGTAAATATCTACAGAAGCATCAGCGAGGGCATCACCGTCACGGATGCGCGCGGCAACATCCTGTCGGTGAACCCGGCCTTTTCCGAAATCACCAGCTACGCCTCCGACGAGGTCATCGGCTGCAATTCCCGGATACTCAAGTCGAACAGGCACGACCCGGGTTTCTATACCGCCATGTGGCGGGAGATCAAGGACCATGGCCGGTGGAAAGGTCAGATATGGAACCGCCGCCGGGACGGCGAGGTATATCTGGTCCGCATGTCGATTGCCATGATCCGCGATTCCGAAGATGAAGCGATCCGCTACGTGGCTGTTTTCAACGACGTCACCGATAGTTGGCGCAAGGACGAACAGATTAAACACTTGGCCTTCCACGATGCCTTGACCGATCTGCCCAATCGTTCATTGCTGATGGAACGGCTAGGCCGACAAATCGTCATGGCCGAGCGCGATCGGCGCAAACTGGCGCTGATGTTTCTCGACCTCGACCGGTTCAAGTTTGTCAATGACGAACTGGGGCACGATGTCGGCGACGAACTCCTCATGACCGTAGCCGGGAAACTCCAGGCGCTGATCCGGCAGGCGGATACCGTCGCCCGGTTTGGTGGCGACGAATTTGCCATTCTCCTCGACAATCCCGCGAACACGGAGGAAGTTGCGCATATTGCCGAGCGTATCGTGGCGACCATCAATGAACCCATGCAGTTCAATGGAATGGCTGCTCAGGTGGGGATCTCCATCGGCATTGCAATGTACCCTGGAGACGGGCATACGCCTTCTGACTTACTGAAGAATGCCGATTCGGCGATGTACGTGGCGAAAAATGGGGGCAAGAACAGCTATCGCTTCTTCATGCACGCCATGACGCCTGACGCAAAAGGAAGTTACGCCTAGCGGTAGTAGCCAGCGGATGGAGATCCGCCATGGCTATCGCGACGGCCTTAGCCCGAAGGAAGTCCCTGCGGGACGGCCCTCGCGACGACCCGAAGGAAGTCCCTGTCGGATGACGCCACTTCTAGGGTCTTTGCGAGGAGCGCAGCGACGTGGCAATCCACTCTTTGAATGGTTCATAGGAAGCATCCCGGCGCACAGCCGTGCCCCGGGAAACCGGGCATCCCATAGACGCCGAGGTCGAACTCGGCCTTTCTGGCTGGTGCCCGGCATGGCTGTGCGACCCTACATTACCCGATCGTACCAACTGTGGTGATCGCTGTGCCGTTCAGCGCCAGGGTGCTACCGACGAGAGTCAGCTCGACATGCGTGCCATCGGCATAGGTGATGGTCTGAGCTGGCGCATAGCTGGCATCCGTCGCAATGGCGGCAACCTGGGTTGTTCCTGCGCTGAAAATCACCGTAGTGCCGGAATGCGAAACCGTCAGGTCGGTACTTTGATAAGCATCGAAAACGATATTATTGTGACCATCCGAACCGCTCAGCAGCAGCTTGCCGCCAGCAGCGACATGGATGGTCTGTGCCCCTGGACCGTCGATGATGCTGGCCACCATGCCGTTCGTTACGGTCAGGGTCGGAGACGTCGCCGTTGCGATGAAGTAGGCGTTCGGCGCCGGGAGTAGCGTTGGCGTTGGCGTTGGCGTTGGCGTTGGCGTTGGCGTTGGCGTGGGCGTTGGCGTTGGCGTGGGTGTGGGCGTTGGCGTTGGCGTTGGCGTGGGTGTGGGCGTTGGCGTGGGTGTGGGTGTGGGCGTAGGTGTGGGCGTGGTAACGGCGGATATCGTGCCGCTCGTATCGACGGCCTGGATAGCTGCCAGTTCATCTGCGCCGATAGTGCCGGAGATCGTCAGGTTGGTATTGCCATGAATGTAGCCATTGACCGTCCAAACGCCGCCTGAAAGCGTTGCCAGGTCCGACGCCGTGTCGGTAATGCTGGCGTAGCTCATTGCCCCGCTGCCGTTGGCTGCATCGACCAAGGTAAGCTGCGCCACACTGGCGGTATCGGTAATCGCGACATCGATTCCGGATTTGATTGCACTCGAGGCAATGCCGGACGGCAGCAGGTTGCCCATGGTATCGGCGAGGCTGTAGCTGTAGCTGCCGTGGTTGCTTGCGCCGGCCGCCAGAACTTCCTGCGCCACCGTGAGGTTCGCCAGCGTGGTGCCTGTGTCGGTCAGCGCGTAGGACGTTGCCGCAGAAACCACCGGAGAGCCCGCCGCGCTCAAGTTCGCCAAGGAGTCGGCGATACTGAAGCTGGCCGTCGCCCCATGCGTCGCCGCTTCGATCACCGTTGCCTGCGCGATCGTCGCAGCGGTCGATGCGCTGATGCCGGTCGCGCCATTCAGCACAGTACCCGCCACCAGGTTGGCCGCCGCGTCGTTCAGACTGTAGCTGTAGCTGCCGGCATCGCTTGCCGCCAGCGCCACAGTCGCCTGCGCC